>JBIIJN010000031.1:0-27084 GCA_044233745.1 Crocinitomicaceae bacterium | reverse complement strand
TTTATTTTATCCTCCACAATGTCTTGAGCCTGAACGGTGAAAATACTACACAATCCTAGTGCTAAAAATGTTGTTTTAATATGCTTCATGGCTGAAAAGTTATTTTGCTCAAGAACTGAATCTGAGCAGGATTAGCATAATTGTATTGACTGATTCCATCTGAACTGATCATAATTGCCACGTTGTTGTGTGGGATGATATCAATGGCGTTGATGTTGTTGAATTGATGCATTAGATTATTCCCAACAGTGAGTGGATTGGTGGCATCAAAAACCTTCAAACCAGCGCTTCCATCACAAATGAAAAGCAAATTGTTGTCGATGCCCAAACCGTGTGGATTTACCAACTGAAAGGTCTCTTTGAGGATGGGTTGTGCATAATCGCTCACGTCAATCACATCGAGTTGGTTGATATTCTGTCCGCAAATATTCCCCGAACGAATGGTCACATAAGCATAATTGTCTTTCACCACTACTGGGTCGCAAGCCTGAGCGTGGTTAATCACACCAATCTGATTTGGCTGATTCGGATTGCTCACCGAATAAATCAACATGCCGGTTGTTGTGCCCATAAAGAGATGGTTGTTGTAGGCAAAAAGTGTTTCCACTTCGCGCCAGATAACAACTGGAGTTGTGCCTTGAGGTGCTAATGGATTCGCTATGTTTATTGGACACAAGCGATTGCCCTCCATCACATACAAATGATTTTGGATGATGGAAAATTTTGTAATGGAACCAGAAATTCCCGTGCCACTTCCCGGGCTCGGTCCGCTTGCATCTGCAAAAGAAGCCAAAGCTCCTCCTTCAAAATAAACGGGATAATGTTGCACCTCCTCCTTGGTTTCTTGAATCTCCCAAGCAATCACAACACCTTTGTCTTTGTCCACAGACGCCATCGGGTAATTTTTATCATGCTGCGGTAAAAACGCTGGAAAAATATCTTTCAAGCGAGCCACTTCAGCGGGTTGCTGCCACGAACTGATATCAATCACCACCAAGTCAATGGCGCTATTGGCATACAAATATTGGTCTTTGATGGAAACGCCTGTGCAATTTGGAATATGCATAAACCCTTGAATAACGGGAGCACTAGGGTTGCTGTTGTCGATAAAATGGATGCCTTCGTTTTGCTCCACCACAAGCAGATAATTGTCTTTCAAATAGATGTTTCCACCTTTTTTGATGGGTCGCGGCGCTTCATATCGCACTTGGCTCCTGAAAAGCTCGTAGCCCATATAAACAGGCACATTGGCCAAGTGTTTAATGAACATTTTGTCCTTACAAGAAGCCAAAAGTAGGCTGGCGAACAACATCAATCCTCCGAATTTCAAATACTGCTTCATTTTCTTTCTGTTTAGAATTTCCTTGATAATGAAACTCAAAAGAAAAGGGTTGCATTTGGGGGAGAAAAAAGCCAAAGATGCTTCCACCTTTGGCTTTTTTATTTTATCAATCCACAACCCAACGCAAACTTTGTCAACATGCCGTGTTCGGGGCATTATCAAAATTTCATTACAATCAAGCTTTAACCTAGTCTTTTGGCTCAAACGCAAAACTCCGATAGCCATCAGGAGTCAAAGTTGCGTTTCGCCACTCGCCAGAAGCTAGAAGCCAGCTGCCAGAAGCCTTAAAGCGTCCCCCTCTTTTCCTGCTCTCTCTCAATAGACTCGAAAAGCGCCTTGAAGTTTCCTGCACCAAATCCACGAGCACCCATGCGTTGGATGATTTCGAAGAACAAAGTTGGGCGGTCTTCAACGGGTTTGGTGAAGATTTGCAACAAATAACCTTCTTCGTCCGCATCTACCATGATGCCGAGTTTTTTGATGGCTTCGATGTCTTCATTTACCTTGTGGTCGAAAGCACCTACACGATCAGGAATGGCTGCGTAGTATTCATCTGGTGGTGTACTTAAAAACTCAATGCCTCGGCTGCGCAATTGGGCAACTGTGGCCAAGATATCATCAGTAGCTACGGCAATGTGCTGCACACCAGGGCTTTCGTAAAAATCTAAATATTCTTCGATTTGGGACTTTTTCTTGCCTTCGGCGGGTTCGTTGATTGGGAATTTCACACGACCGTTGCCATTCGACATCACTTTCGACATCAAAGCCGAATATTCCGTGTGGATTTGTTTATCGTCGAAAGAAAGGAAATTCTCAAAGCCCATCACGTCTTCGTACCACTTCACCCAAGTATTCATTTCGCCCCAACCCACGTTGCCAACCATGTGGTCGATGTATTTCAATCCCACTGGTTCTGGGTTGTAATCCGATTCCCATTTTTGGTAGCCCGGCATAAATGTGCCCTTGTAATTTTTGCGCTCCACGAAAATATGAACCGTTTCACCGTAAGTATAAACCCCCGAGCGCACTACTTCGCCGTGTTCGTCCTTTTCAACCGTTGGCTCCATGTAAGATTTGGCGCCGCGTTTTGTGGTTTCTTCCCACGCCGAACGTGCATCTTCAACCCAAAGAGCAACTACTTTCACACCATCACCATGTTTTTTCACGTGTTCGCCTATAAGAGAATTGCTGTTTAATGCCGTAGTCAAAACCAAACGGATTTTGTCTTGCACCAACACATACGAAGCTCTGTCGCGAACACCCGTTTCCAATCCTGCATAAGCCAAAGACTGAAAACCAAAGGCTGTTTTATAAAAATGAGCTGCCTGCTTGGCGTTGCCCACATAAAATTCTACATAATCTGTTCCCAACAACGGTAAGAAATCCTGAGCTCCCGCGAAGATTTTCTCTAAACCGTAATTTACACTTTTTACTTCTTTCATTTGATTTAAGATTTGAGATTGAAAGATTTGAGATTTGAGATTGTGCGTAAACAACAATCTCGAATCTCAAATTTCAAATTTTTTAATTATTCGATCCATGACTTATAATACTCCTCATCTGCCATATCAACTGCTGTTTGTGTCAATTTTAATGGCTTGAAAGTATCTACCATAACGGCCAATTCGAGGGTTTCTTTTTGTCCGATAGAACGTTCCATAGCGCCCGGGTGCGGTCCGTGTGGGATGCCCGCAGGATGCAAGGAAATGTAGCCTTTGTCCACATGATTTCTACTCATGAAGTCGCCATCTACATAATACAAAACCTCATCGCTGTCGATGTTGCTGTGGTTGTAGGGCGCGGGAATGGCCTGCGGATGATAGTCATACAAACGCGGACAAAACGAACACACTACAAAATTGTGCGCTTCAAACGTTTGGTGAATTGGCGGTGGCATGTGTACACGACCTGTAATTGGTTCAAAATCGTGGATTGAGAACGCATACGGGAAATTGTAGCCATCATAACCCACAACATCAAACGGATGCGAGCCATAAACCAATTCGTGCAAGATGTTTTCTTTTTTAACCTTTACAAGGAAATCACCCTTTTCATCATGTGTTTCCAAAACTTCTGGTGCACGCAAATCACGCTCGCAGAAAGGCGAATGTTCCAACAACTGACCGAATTTGTTGCGGTAGGTTCTTGGAGTCAAAATCGGAGAAAATGACTCAACGATGAACAAACGATTGTCGTCGGTGTCGAATTCAATTTGATAGATAATTCCACGAGGCACAATCAGATAATCGCCATAAGAGAACTTCAAATTTCCCAACATGGTACGCAAGGTTCCTGTTCCTTTGTGAATGAAAATCATTTCATCGGCGTCGGCATTTTTATAGAAATAGCGCGTCAATGATTCTTTTGGAGCCGCCAAAGTGATATTCAAATCGTTGTTGAACAAAACCGTTTTTCTGCTTTCGAGGTAATCGTTTTCGGGTTTCAATAAAAAACCGTTCAACATTTGCGACTTGATGTTGTTTTTAATCGCAGCAACCGGCGTCAAATCGATGGGGTTTCCAACAGACTTCACCATGGTGGGGCGATGCATGTGATAAATCAAAGCCGACATACTACTAAAGCCTTCAGTACCAAAAAGTTGCTCATAGTAGAACTTGCCTTCTGGAGATTTGAAAACCGTATGTCTTTTGTGGGGGATATTCCCCATTTTATGATAAAAAGGCATATTAATTTTAGATTGATAAAATGAATACTTGGTTCTTAAAACACAGTGCTGATGGAGCACAAGACTAATGGTTGCATCATTCCGGACTCCTCTTGAGGAGCATTTTGATAAGTGATTTTACCCGATTCAGAACCATTGTTTTTTGTTGATTTCTTGAGCAAAAGTAGAAAATTAATCCGAACCAAAAAATGATTTATTTCAGTTGAACGTGTACTTTTGTGAAGCACAAAAACAAAATCCCTAATAGCATGCAAAAGACATTAGTAATTGGTTCAGCAGGACAAATCGGCGTTGAAATCGTTCGCGCATTAGTAGCAAAACAAGGTCACGATAACGTATTCGCCTCCGACATTCACGAACATTGTCCAGACTCGCTTGAAGGATTCAACTACTTTTCTTTGAACGCTTTAGACAAGAATCGTTTGGAAGAAATCGTAGTACAAAATCAAATTACCGATGTTTATTTATTGGCTGCTTTGCTTTCTGCAACGGCTGAAAAGAACATTGCTTTTGCTTGGGAATTGAACATGGATGGATTGTTTCACGTGCTCAATTTGGCCAAAGAAGGAAAGATAAAAAAGGTGTTTTGGCCTTCATCAATCGCGGTTTTTGGTCCAACGACACCTAGAATGAACACGCCACAAGAAACTGTCATGGAACCGACTACGGTGTATGGCATTTCCAAATTGGCTGGAGAATTGTGGTGTTCTTACTACCACCGCGTTTTTGGTGTGGACGTGCGCTCTATCCGCTACCCAGGTTTAATTTCTTACCAAAGTCTTCCTGGCGGAGGAACAACAGATTACGCAGTCGATATTTTCTACCACGCCTTGAAAAACGGCACATACACTTCCTTTTTGTCCGAAAATACCGCATTGCCCATGATGTTTATGGAAGATGCCATTCGCGCCACTTTGGAATTGATGGAAGCTCCCGCGGAAAGCGTTAAAGTACGAACAGCATACAATTTGGGTGGAATTAGCTTCACACCAGCACAATTAGCGGCATCTATCCAACAATTCATGCCAGCATTCACCATCAACTATGCCCCAGATTTCAGACAAAAAATTGCCGATTCTTGGCCAGATTCCATCAACGACACGGTTGCACAACAAGATTGGGGCTGGAAACCAAAATATGACTTGGAATTGATGACCAAAACGATGTTGGATCATGTGGATATTGGGAAGTTGGTATAGGTCACAAAAGACACGAAGAAAACACAAAGAGCACAAAGGTGGAAGCAAATTTAATCCTCCGTGGAACTCTAACTTCGTTGCTGCTGCGCGGTGTGACTACTTTGTGAAGCTCTCTCCCTTCCGTAGCTGCGGGAGATAAATGTGACCAACTTTTATAAATATGAAGACACAAAAATGAAATACCTCATCATCGGACTAGGCAATCCCGGATCAAAATATGAAAACACGCGCCACAACATTGGTTTCCGTGTGGTGGAAGCCTTGGCGAAAGAGAAAGAAGAAGCTTTTAAAACTGGGCGTTTGGGCGAATTGGCGACCATCAAACACAAATCTCGTGTTTTGGTCTTGTTGAAACCGAACACCTACATGAATCTTTCAGGTCAGGCGGTAAAATATTGGATGCAGCAAGAAAAAATTCCGATAGAGAACATTTTGGTGATTTTGGATGATATTGCCCTGCCCTTCGGAAAAATTCGTCTCAAAGGCAAAGGCAGCGATGGTGGACACAACGGATTGAAAAGCATCCAAGAATTATTGTCTTCAACAAACTACGCCCGTTTGCGTTTTGGTGTGGGGTCAGATTTCAAACCCGGACAACAAGCGGATTATGTTTTGGGCGATTGGCCAGCAGAAGATGCCAAAATTTTACCTGAGCGCATCGAAGCCGCTAAAGCATGTGTGTTGGATTTTGTAAGTATTGGTTTGGGGCTGACAATGACGAAGCATAATGGGGGGTGAGCCACCCACTAAAGCTTAAAAAGGATAGGCACTACGACTCTAGTTCTCACAGCCTTGCCACGTTGCATTCCTGGTGACCAATTGGGCATCATTTTCACTAAGCGTATAGCTTCAGCGTCAAGCGACCGACTGACTCCTCTTGCAATTACAATATTTGTGATGGAACCTTCTTTTTCAACTACAAAACGTACATAAACTCGACCGTGTTCTTTCTTTTGAATGGCCTCTTCAGGATATGTTACGTTTTCTTTGATGAACTGCTGCAAGAATTCAACACCTCCTGGGAAACTAGCTTCTACTTCCACAACATCAAAAATTTCATCAGCTGGTGGTTGTGGGGGAGGAACTAGAACTACTCTAGAAGTATCCTCATGGACACAACACTGAGCAAAAGATACATTGAATGATATCAATATACCGAAGAGCGCAATGCTGGCATTTTGGATTGTTTGCATCGTAATTTTTTTACTAAAGTAGATATTATTAAAAAATCCCCTATCAAAGCAAGGTGAAATTCGTTGAAACAACCTGAAATTATAACGCCAAAAATTTGAATTCCATCAATCGTTCCCTACTTCAACCTTTGTTCTTATTTTTGCCCAAACAATTCACAGCTATGCCACGCATTTTAACTGGAGTACAAAGTACAGGAACACCACATTTGGGAAATATTTTGGGCGCAATTTTACCTGCCATTCAGTTGTCGGAAAATCCTGCCAATGATTCTTTTTTGTTTATCGCCGACATGCATGCTTTGACGCAAATCAAGGACGGCAATGTACTACGCGAAAACAACAGAAGTACCGCTGCGGCTTGGTTGGCTTGTGGTTTGGACACCAAAAAAGCGACATACTACCGCCAATCGGATGTGCCTGAAACCGCTGAATTGTCGTGGTATTTGAGCTGCTTTTTTCCGTATCAACGCTTGACTTTGGCGCACTCGTTCAAAGACAAAGCCGATCGTTTGGAAGATGTGAATGCCGGACTTTTCACCTACCCCATGCTGATGGCGGCTGATATTTTATTGTACGACGCCGAATTTGTTCCCGTTGGCAAAGACCAATTGCAACATTTGGAATTTACGCGTGATGTGGCCTCCAGATTCAATCACAAAATGGGCGAAACATTGGTCTTGCCGCAAGATTCTTTGAACGAAGAAACGATGATTGTTCCGGGCACAGACGGACATAAAATGAGTAAATCACGCAACAATTTCATCAACATCTTTTTACCAGAAAAGCAACTTCGTAAGCAAATCATGGGCATTGTTACAGACAGTACACCCTTGGAAGAACCCAAAAATCCAGATGCGTGTAATGTTTTTGCTTTGTATAAATTATTGGGGTCACCAGAACAAATCGAGGCTTTGCGACAAAACTACTTGGCAGGAAATTATGGCTTCGGTCATGCCAAACAAGCGCTGTTTGAATTGCTAATGGAAAAATTTGCCGACACCCGAGAGCGCTACGATTATTACATGAATCACAATGATGAACTGGAAAACCTATTGCAAGAAGGCGCTGAAAAAGCCAGAATTGTAGCTAAAGAAACTTTGGGTAGAGTGAGAGAAGTTTTGGGGTATTGAAACAAATCATTCCCACCAAATTTTTGTTGTGTTAAATATTGATTAAAATCTTTCAAACCAAAACCAATGGTTTACCTTCACCGCAAAATAAACAGAAATGAAAAAAATTGCCCTTTTGCTTTCCTCGGTTTTGAGCCTAATGTTTGTAAATGCCCAGGATTCTGAGCCTACGTCTGTTGCTGACTGGAGTCCGAAAATTTATCAAGTCAACAAAATGTATCCCGGTTATGTGATCACCAACGACAACGACACTGTTCAGGGATTTATCAAAGCTGGTACAAGATGTGCTACTGGTGGTGTTGGAAACAGCAACCAAAATATGTGTGAATTCTATAATAATGAAAACGACAAAAAGCCTCTTGCTAAATATAAGCCAGACGATATCAAAGGATACAAAATTGCTGATAAAGTGTATGAATCTATCGCATATAGCGGTGGTTTGATGAAAAAGTCAAACTTCAACTTGATGGTTGCCGATGGAAAAATCAGATTGTACGAATGGTATTCAACCAAAGATGGATTTGTGAGCATGACCCGTCAATCTGGGGAATCAGACAAGGACTATGACGCGCGCAGATACAACACCGATATCGTGATTGCCAAAGATGGTAAAGAGCCAATTGTTCACTCATCATTGATGCTTAAGTTTGCTGATAAAATGTCTGCCTTGGTAGCTGAACACCAAGAATTGGCGAACAAAGTGAAGAACAAAGAAAAAGGCTACAAAATGTTTAATTTGTTTGAAATCATCAACGAGTACAACGCTTGGGCTGCTGAAAACCTATAATACAAATCCAATATGAAGTCATTTTTTGTTGGAGCAGCCCTTATTTTGGGTGCTGCTCAGGTATTATTTGCGCAAGAAGTAAATATTCAAAACTCAGAAGATCAGGTAAATCAATCCAACACCACGTTTTTCAATGAATTTCTCGGATTCAATGCCGACGGCTTTTATGTGTTAAGAACCGGTGGATCCATCACAAACGAAGAGATTCTAATAGAACGATATTCGAAAACTATCAAGTTCATTAAATCGATTCGCATACCCAACTCCGAAGGCGTGATGGGCGACAGCAAGTTGCACCGCAAAACCTTGATGAACAATGGTAAAATCTATCATTTCTATGATGGCTGGAACAAGAAAGAAGGCAAGAGTTCGCTACATGTTTACCTTTCAGATGAAGATGGCGCGCCCTTGAAAGAAGCACGTGTTTTGGAAAACATATCTGCTCCTAGCCAAATGAATTCCGCTTGGTTCAATTACCATTTCTCTCCAGATGGAACAAAACTGCTGATTGCCACAGACTTACCTTTCGAAAAAGGAGCGACAGAAAAATTCAAAATTCAAGTTTTTTCAACGGAAGATTTAAGTTCGCTTTGGTCATACACCATCAATTATGAGTTTGAATCGAAACGCAATCCATTCAATTTAGTCGCTATTAACAACGCTGGTGTTGTGGTTGTTTTCAAAGAGCATGACCACGGCAAAAAAGAAAGAACTTACCAGTGGATTAGTGTTACGGAAAAAGGTCCTGAAGTGGAGCCATTAAATTTAAATGGCACTTATCCAATAGCAACGCAATTGGTTGTGGGTAAAAACGATGAGTTTTTCCTCAGTGGAATGACTACTGAATTGGGTAAAAACATATCCACATGGCAGCGCGTAATGCATTTATGTGCTTCTAAAGATGGCAAAATGATGAGCTTTACGAATCCATTTATTGCTGAAGAACTCATGCGTAAAGTAGCGTCAGAAAGAGCTGCTAGTACTCCCGGTCACGCGCTCTCTGACTACGTTTTGTTAAACACATTTACAACATCAAAGCAATACACCTACATGGTTATTGAGCAGCAAACTACCACAAAAAACATTATTCCTAACACGCAACCTGTCGCGTCTGAATACATCTATAATTACGGAAGTGTGATTGTGTTGGCTTTGGATGACAAAGGCGAGCAAATTTGGAGTGCCGTTTTGGATAAAAAACAATCTGAAAAAACACTTGACCCCAATGTGAAAAGTGGCTCCGTTTTGAGTGTCATGAAAAACGACCAAGTTTATCTCCTTTGGAATTTCTTTGCTTTTGAAAGAGAAGTAGGCAACGCCAAGTGCTTTTGGAGAGACAAATCTGGCGCTAAAATTTACGTGGATGACATTTTTGGTAGAGATGCTATTTTCCCTGTTTTCATGACCGCTATCGATGCGAATGGTGCGTTTATCTATGACAACAGAACTTTTGCCTCTCTGCCTTTGAGCAATCTGCTGAAGATGGGCTCATTTGCCATGGCATTCGACCCGAATTTTTACACCCAAACCGAAGAAGGTCTGGTTGTTTTGACCCGTATGGAAGGCAGATCCGCCAAACGTTATAAATTCAGCAGCATTTCGTTTTAAAACAAAAAAATATTTTAAATTTTGAGAGACTGCTTCTTCTGGGGCAGTCTTTTTTATTGCGCATTGTTTTGTGTTTCGAAATCTGCTGGTTTTTGAAAAAACACCTAAAAATATCTGTTCAAAGTGCGCGGGAAATTGCAGTAATTTCAAAACATTCAGTGCCTTGAGCTGTTCTGAAAAGAAAAACTATGTTCGGACTGTTCAAAAAGAAATCAGAAAAAGAAAAGCTTGAAGAGGCGTATAAAAACCTATTGAGCGATGCACATCAACTTTCACATACCAACAGAAAAGCCGCTGATGCCAAACTTGCCGAAGCAGAGGATATCGTTAAAAAAATAGCCGCGCTAGAATCTTAGCCTCTGCACAATTCATCTATCGCTTCAAACATCTTTATATAATATCTTTTGGGAAGAGTGTGCCCCATATTCTTGAGAATCAATAATTTGGTGTTTGGAATTTTCTTGACAAACTGAAAGGCATTTTTCACAGAAATAAGCGGGTCTGAATCGCCATGAATCACCAATTTTGGCATTTGAGTTTTCTGCAAACCGGCAAATCTTGAACCGGTGCGCAATACTGCAATGGCTTGATGTGGAGCAGAATCTGAACGAATCATCTGCTTATTTTCGCATTGATATTGGCTTATGGCACGGATCCATTCCACATCCGTGTCGTCAATGTTTTTTGGGTCGAGCACCTGCCAAATTTGTGTGTTGATGGCCGTATATTTTTCAATCCCCCTAAGTTTTCTCGGTTTGCCTGCAACATAACCCAAGCGTAAAAATGTCCAATACGAACGCAAAGGCATATTCAAAAGATGCACGTTGGCACCCGACATGATCGACGTGATGCTTGCTACTCTATTCGGGAAAGATATAGCCATTTGTTGCACTATCATACCACCCAAAGAAACACCCACAGCATGGGCTCTTTCTATTTTCGCATCATCCAACACTGCAATGCAATCGGCAGCCATATCACCCAAGTCGAATCTCGATTTGCCCCAATTTTTCACAAAACTCGAGCCTCCAGTACATCGATTATCCATGCGCAGAACACCATACCCTGCATCTAAAAAAGGTCTCAAAAAAGTATTGCTCCAACCAAAAGCATCAATGCTCAAGCCCATCACAAAAAGCAAGTTTATACCATTCTTCGAAGGCACATGCTCATAGCGAATTTTCACAGCACCATTATATGCAAACTTCGACTCAGATAACAGAATTGTATTCATGCTTCAAATTTATGGATTTGTGCTTTGTAAAATTGCGAAAGATGGAATTCATCCGCGCGAGTTTTGAAAAAAACACTATGTTTGCCTTCAATAAATATAGAACTCATGAAAAAACCAATACTTGGGGTTATTGCACTACTCGGAGCAACACTCATCGGATGTACCAATTATGTTCCAGCAACATACGGCCCTGTTGAATTTGAAACCATGCTTGAAGGACCATTTTTCGCCAGCGGTGTTGCAGATGCGCAATTGGAATTTGAATTTAAGCCAGAAGATTTTGGCATTGGCGCCGACGATGTGCACAGCATGGTCATGAAAGAAATTGTTCTCACTACAGATTATGAAAATGGTTTTGCTGACTTTGACAACATCAGTGTTATCATTAGCGCGGACGGTGTTGAAGCGGCCAATGTGGCAACTATGAAAATCAAAGACAACGGCAATACTTTGACGATTCCAGGTTTGACTGAAGCAGAAATAAAAGATTTTAAAGGTGTAAAAAAGTTCTATATGGAAATTACTGCCGTTACCAAAGACGACATAGAAGACATCTATGAAGACATCAATATAAAAGGCTCATTTACTATGGACATCATGGTTCCAGAGAAGAAATAATAATAGTTGGCATAGCTTTTGTAAATCACCCTTAAAAATCAGTTTATTAAATTCTAAATGATATGAAAAATCTAAGTAAATCTTTTGTAATGTTGTTTTCGGTTCTCGCTCTAGCATTTACCTCAAGTTTCAATACCAATTCACTAAATACTGAAGAAGGTGACAAATTAATGGGGGTTTGGGAGCCAAGCCATGGCAAGGCCCGTGTGAAAATCACCAAAGTAGGAAATAAGTATTTTGGAAAAATTGTTTGGCTGAAAGAACCCAAATATGACGATGGAACTCCAAAAGTTGATAAAAACAATCCTGACTCCAAAATGCACAGCACACCGCTTTTGGGCTACTCAATCCTCAAGGATTTTGAATATTCTGGTAAGAAAACTTGGTCGAATGGAACGATTTATGACCCAGAAAATGGTAGCACATACAATTGCACCATCAAATTGACCAATGAAAACACAATTGAAGTACGCGGCTACATCGGCGTTTCTGCCATTGGTAGAACCGATACATGGACGCGCATGGTGAAGAAATAACGATACTGTTATCAAGTTCTAAATGCTGCGAAAAAATATCGCAGCATTTTTTTTGAAATCATGTATCAAAGCGTAACAAAATTGCCCTTTCTGACTTATAATATTATGCCTTAATGAAAAACGGCATGCTAGTTGAATACATGTTATGTAACATTTAAAAAAGTTGAACAATATGAAAAGAATAATGATTGGCGTTTTAATGTCTGTGATGGCCATGAGCACCTATGCCCAAAAACAAGAGCGCGTTCACAAGAGCCCTGAAGAAATCGCTGCAAAACGCGCCGAACACATGAAAAGTGAATTGGGACTATCCGATGAACAAACCAAAAAAGTGGAAGCTGCGTGGCTTGTAAAAATGACAAAATCAAAGGAACTACGAACCACATATGCAGATAACAAAGAGACGCTTAAAAAAGAGATGCGTCCTGTGCATCAAGCATTCAGGACCTCTATGAAAGAAATTTTAACAAAAGAGCAATTCGCCAAGTGGCAAGAAAACAAAAAAAAGGAGCGAAAAGATAAATCACCCGAAGAAAAGGCTGCGATGCGTGCCGCTCACATGCGAGAATCTTTAGGGTTGACTGACGAGCAAACCGCTAAAGTGGAATCGGCTGTTTTAACCAAGATGACCAAATCTAAAGAAATCCGTGCGAAATATCCGGAAGATAAAGATGCTGCAAAAAAGGAGTTAAAACCGATTCATGCACAATTCGAAGCATCTATGAAAGAAATATTGACCCCTGAGCAGTTTGCAAAATGGAAAGAAATGAAAAAATCTCACCCCAAAAAGGGAGATAAAAGAAAAAAACAAGAACCCCGTCAACACCCAGTGAAATAGGTGTTACTGTAGGTGATATTCCAAAAGCCCACAAATGATGTGGGCTTTTTTTATTTTTTCAATACCCGCTCTTGTAAAAAATACTTGCCATCAATAATCACAGTGAGCATCAGCATTTGCGGTGGGATTTTTCGGTCAATTCGGATTTTCTCTTTGTTGTGCAACTTCAAATCCAGCAATTCTCCCTCTTGTACTACTGCTCCAGTAACAGTGGTCAACAAATAACGCGCATTTTTCGCGTTTGTCATGTCTAGCTCAATCGTGATGTCCTTTTCGCTCGGATTGGGATAAACCCGCATCGCGTAAGGATTCAAGCTTGCTACGGGCACATGAGCCGGTTCTTCTGTACGCACCAACTTCACCATGTATATACTGGCATCAGCACTTGTGGCATTGGTTTGGTTGTTAGAAAATGGGTTCAAAGAATTGGATAAAATTCCACCATAAATGTATCCTACCAAAATGGTATCACCTACCAACGCATTGATATCCAAAATTTCTCCATTCAAATAAGGCGCGCTGTAATTGGGAATAAATTCTGAACCTGCACCTTTCAAGCCGGGCATTTCTATTGGCAATACATACTCCTGATAGCTGCCATCGGCAAAACGCGTAAAACGACTAATGGTGCGCACAAACGGAACATTGTTGTCTTGAATCAAAGTGCCGTTGTTGTAGTAATACTGACTCATGCCACCAAAAAACAAGTTGTGTGATTGATTGCTCTCAGCATCATACATTGACAATTTTGCGCCGTGATAATGACTCAAATATTGGTTATAGGCTGTGAATGCTTGATAAGTATCCGCTTTAATTTCAACAGGATACAAGAAAGGTAAATCGGTTGTCATTTGAAAAACACCAGAAGAAATCATGTATCCGAATGTGCCATCTGGGAAAATTTGCGGCAACAAATTGTAATCTCTCCTGCGCAAATGTATGGCATCAATCCACTCAGAATAATCAGAAAACGTAGGCTGAGCACCCGAATTGTTTATTTTGAATCGCTGAATCTTAGTGTGATAGGTTTGCGTAAATGTGGGATTGTTCATGGGATTATAACGACCATCAAAACGCTGACCACCAACCAAGTAAAACGTGTCGCCAATTTTTCCCAATTGACCTCCTGTATTGGCGAAAATCAAATTGTTCGTTTGTTTTACATGTGCTACTAAACTCGTGTTGTTCATCACGGCATCAATCATCGCAGAAACCTGAATGGTCGTGAGTTTGTCGAAAGTGATGTGATCATCAGCTGTTGCCGAAAAAGCGTAACCACCAATAATGTAGAGGGTATCACCATCCTGATGAAAATTCATGTTGGTCGATTGCAATTGTTCGGCAATAGGCAAACTCAATTCAGCACTAGACTTCGACCAAACTTGACCATTTACGGGATCAATCACATAAAACAGATTGTTGTTTTGATTGGCAGGAAAGGCATTAAACGGTTGACGCGCATGAATACCATCCCTACGTCCACCGACAATCAACCATTTTCCAGCGTGTTGAGCAAAAACAAAAGAATGTAATCCCTGAACACCAGGAACATTTAAAGGCTCTAATAAAACCTCATAATTGAAGTTGTCTTGCGCAAATATTCTGGAGAATCCAACAAATAGCAAACAGAACAAGAATGTGTTTTTCATGGTTAAAATTTTCTACTAAATTAGCGATATTGATTATCCGCTAGTGTATCATTTGTCACAATTGGTGTCTATCTTTACCCATTCTAAATACCATTTAACCTTTGAAACTCATCTTGTTAACTTTTATTGGTCTCGCTATTGGATTTGTTTACAGTCAAAACCCATCCCAGGACGCTCAACAACTCTTGCTCAAACTCAAAACAAATGAAAATTGCGGATCTGAGCTGCAGCGCTTGGCTGAAATTGATCAAGACAGTTTGGTGAAACACTTGAACACAGAAAATCTTCGAAAAGCTTTTTGGATTAATTTGTACAACGCTTTCATTATTTTGAAAATTCGAGAGCACCCTGCCATATACAAAGACAAACGCGGACAATTTTTTAAGAAAAAATGGATAAGAATAGCCAACCGTCCTTTGAGTTTCGATGCTATAGAACACGGCATATTGCGGCGCTCAAAAAACAAATTGAGTCGCGGGTTTTTCAATAAATCCATTTTCAGAATATCCCGTTTTGAAAAACAATTCCGCGTACAAAAACTAGATTACAGATTGCATTTTGCCTTGAACTGTGGGGCGGTAAGTTGCCCACCCATAGCATTTTATGAAGCCGATAAACTTGAAGAACAGTTGAAATTAGCTGAGTACAACTTCTTAACTACAGATTCTCATTACGAAGTTTCATCTAACACCTTAACTGTTTCCAAAATATTCTTTTGGTTTATCAAGGATTTCGGAGGGAAAAAAGGTGTCATCCAATTGCACAAAACCTTAAAAATCATTCCAGAAAACGCCAAGCCTAAATTGAAATTCAAAGATTACGATTGGACAACAATCTACTGACCATCATATTCCACAATATTGTTTTCTGTCTCATAGAGGCGAATAGACAATTTGAATTGATTTGGTATTTCAGCGCGTAGTTTGTTCCAAATCACAACGGCGATGTTCTCCGCAGTTGGATTCAAATTTTTAAAATCAGGCACATCCAAATTCAAGTTTCGATGGTCGAATGGCTCGGTAACATGCTTTCTTATAATATCTTTCAGAATTTTGGCATCCAGAACATAGCCTGTTTCTGGGTCTATTGCCCCATCCACCCATGTTTCAAGCACATAGTTGTGTCCGTGGTAATTGTTGTTGTTGCATTTACCGAAAACCTCCTTGTTTTTTTCATCAGACCATGCCGGATTGTTTAATCGGTGGGCACAGTTGAATGTTTCGCGTCTTCCTACTCTCATGCTAAATGTGTATTGTTAATGCCTGCCGCTTGATAAATTTTGTCGCCATAATCTTCCATGATAATTCTAAACCAAGCGGTGTAATTTTCTGGATTTTGAGCCATATCGCTATGCAAATCTGCTATGCTGATGTACTTCCAATCACACACCTCATCTGTGTTGATTTTGGGCGTCTCATCTGAATGACCTGTGAGTACATGGTCGAGCTCATGCTCGGTCAAGCCATGGTCCAATGGTGCGTGATAAATGAAATAAAAACCGTAGTTTAAATCTGTAACAAAGCCCATTTCTTCTTGCATTCTGCGCAAACCCGCTTGTTCCACAGTCTCCCCATCTCTTGGATGGCTACAACAAGTATTCGTCCACAAACCACCAGAATGGTATTTGTCAAGTGCACGGCGCTGCAAAAGCATTTCGCCTTTCGAATTAAAAACAAAAACGGAAAATGCACGATGCAATAAGGCTCTTTCGTGGGCTTCCATTTTATCCATCAGTCCGATTGGCTTATCCTGAGAATCGACTAATATTACTTTTTCTTCCATCTTAGAATATAACGAATAAGTGTTGATTTTGTTGATTGATTACTTAAAACTGATGAAATCTGTTGGATTCACATAGCGTCCTTCAAAAATCAATTCAAAATGAAGATGTGGCCCGGAAGTGTGCGTGCCCGTATTGCCTACAAGCCCAATTACCTCACCCACTTTTACGCGGTCGCCTGCTTTTTTGTTGGTGGTTTGTAAATGCTTGTAAACAGAAATAAATTGAGCATTGTGGAACACAATCATGGTGAAGCCGCTCGTTTTACTGTATTCCGAAAATATTACCCGACCATCTAGAATAGATTTAACCGGTTCTCCCGCCTTGGTTACAATATCAACCGCTAGGTGCTGTGCACTCATTTTTTGAGACATCACACCTTTCACAGGGGCAAAGAAAAATAAACCATATTGATTGTTTTCCTTTTGAGAAAGCCCACTGTTATCGTTGAGGTCGCTTTGGATTTTCTCCATCAATTCTTGTTCCGCCTCACCCGCTTCGGTATCGATCAATTTTTCAGCTTTTTCAACTTTGGGTATTGAATCTGGAACCTCATCAAGCCGAGAATGCTGTCCCATCAAAATTGTTTTTAAATCGTCGGCATATTGCTGACTCAGCTGCACTTGATAAGCCAACGAATCGATGCGGATTTGTTGTTCGATTAACAATTCTTTATCGGCAGTGCGTAAACTATCGGGCAAAAACGACTTCAAAGGTGTAAAGCTCAACAAAAAATAGGTGATTATTGAGGCGAGCACGAAAAAAATGAAAACCCCCGAAAAGATTGTCAAACGCGTTATTTCTATACCGAAAAACGGCTCGTACGTTTCTGGCGACAAAGCATTAATTTTGATTCGGGATAGTAAATATTTCCGAATCCGATTGTTCTCGGATTTTTCGAGCATGGTGTCTGTTCTTTCAAGTATTCTTTCACGAAATTACTACAAATTAAAAGATTGCGAAGCGATGAAGGAGTAGAATTGCGATTTTTGCACTATATTTGAAAGAATGAACACATGTTAGGGTGTTAATTTTCTTTAATTTTCATAGAAACGAACAACGAATCTTGTTTAAAAACGTTATTCACGATACATACTTTTTTAATTTGAACACACTTAAGCTACATATCACCTTAATATTACTGATTGCTTTTAGCCAAAAAACAATAGCTCAATTGGTTACAGCCGGAAATCAGGGGCCACAGCAATTGGTTCAAAATGTTTTGTTGGGTGGTGGAGTAACTGTTTCCAACATTCAATATCAAGGTGCTGCGGCTTCAATTGGTTATTTTGATGGATCGAATTGCAATATCGGATTGAATGAAGGTATTGTTATGACAACAGGCACCATATTCAATACAGGCAACGGCACCGAAAGATTTGGACCGCATGGACCGAACGACCGCGAAAATGCAGGCGTGGACAACAACCAACCGGGTTATGGTTTATTGACAAGCATTGTTGGAAACACCACATACAATGCTACAGTGCTGAGCTTTGACTTTGTTCCATTTGCAGAAATTGTTGAGTTCCGTTATGTTTTTGCCTCAGAAGAATATCCAGAATATGTGGGTTCTCAATTCAATGATGTGTTCGGTTTTTTTATTTCAGGACCAGGTATTGGCAACAATGTAAATATTGCACGCATTCCCGGAACGAATGTTCCAGTGACCATCAACAATGTGAATGCTGGTTTGAATAGTGCCTTTTTTGTGAACAATGGAACGGGTATAACAGCACCACAAAACGGCAGTCCTTTTTACGTGCAATACGATGGTTTTACAACGGTTTTAACTGCTCGAGCCAATGTGATTTGTGGGCAAACTTACCGCATTGTGTTGGCCATTGCAGACGTAGGTGATGGTATTTATGATTCTGGTATTTTTTTAGAAGCCAACTCCTTCTCTAGCCCTGTAGATGTCGATATCAGCTACCAACTTTCGTCTCAAGCATACGATAACGACTACACCATGGCAGAAGGTTGTACAAATGCCACTGTGACAATTACACGACCACAAGACTTATCTAATGTGGCACTAACGATTCCCATTACGGTTTCAGGAACAGCAACTATGGGATTAGACTACACAAACATTCCAACAAGTGTTACACTAGCACCTGGTCAAACAGAAGTGACTTTCACAATTGATGCCATTGCCGATGCCTTGGTGGAAGGGGTGGAAACCATTTTGATTGATTTTGGCATACCCGACCCCTGTGGTCAAAATGATTACATTCGAATCACTTTAGCCATAGACGATGTAGCGCCTGTTCAAGTAACCGTGCCTGATGCTGTTGTCGTGTGTCCTGGACAAGAAGTCACCCTTTTTGCCAGTCCATCTGGTGGTGGCGACGGCTACAACTTCCTTTGGAACAATGGAGAAACCGGTCAAAGCATCACCGTTTCTCCAACGGTTACTACAACCTATACTGTCACGGTGAGCGACAACTGTTTGGATCAATCGGCTTCTAGTAGTGGGCAAGTTGTTGTACCTGTATATGAGCCATTATTGGTAAATGCGCAAACCGATTTGGTTACCGATTGTCCGTTTACACCACACACTTATGTTGCAGAGGCTTTTGGTGGCGCAGGAGACTATGCTTTCATTTGGAAAAATCAACTCGGATTTGTAATGGGTTCTGGACCCACGCTAGATGTTTCAACGAGTTCCACAACATTTTTCACGGTTACTGTTATCGATTTGTGTGGCAACGAAGCCACCGACACGGTGTATTATACCATAACATCTCCACCACTTTACCCATTTGTTCGCATCGACACCTTGATTTGTTTTGGCGATTCGGTGATGCTTGAAGCAAGTGGCACAGGTGGTTTGGGTGAAAAATTCTTCTTTTGGCCTCACAGTGGAGAAACCGCAGCCAATGTTTGGGTGCAACCTACGCAAACAACTACCTACACCGTTATTGTAAGCGACGAATGTACTACTTTCAGTGTGTCTGCATCTGCTACAGTTAGTGTGTATCGGGTTTTTGCCAATTTTGAGGTGACTTCAACATTGCTTTTCGAAGATGTGCCAATTACCTTTCAAAACACCTCTCAAAGCGCCAATTTTTTCACCTGGGTTTTCAGCACAGGATATCAATCCAATCAAATACACGAGCAGCATACCTTCGGTGAAGCTGGAACTTACTATGTGACCTTATTCGCAGAAAACGAAAATGGTTGTGTTGATTCTATTATGAAGCCCATTTACATTCGTCCGGAACACTACATCTACGTGCCCAATACCTATACGCCAGATGGCAATCGCACCAATGATTTTTTCAGTGTTCATACCGTGAATATTGTTGAGCTTCAAATTGCCATTTTCAACAGATGGGGCGAGGCCATTTTCACGGCGAATAAAGTTGATTTCACATGGGACGGAACCTATGAAGGTCTACCTGTACCCGATGGTCCTTACATTTACCGTATAGAATATCGAACCATCGACAATGAAACGGGCAAATTGATTGGACACGTGAATGTTTTGAGGTAAAAAACCACTTATCCACAAAACACAAATCAAAATTTCTTATCCACCCCGTTTAACATTTTCTGGTTTTTGGCGTTGTATGTTTCTCTTTCTTTGTTGAATGATAAACTACGCTATGCAGAAATTTTGTCTCTTTATACTATTCACGCTTGCTATTTCATGGGCTGAAAATGCCACTGCGCAAACCATGAAAATCTCAGGAGAAGTGAGTGATACTACGAATTTTAAACCCCTTCGTGATGCCTCTGTGGTTATTATTCGATTGTCTGATTCCTTGATAATCGACTACACCCGAACAGATATGTATGGTAAGTTCTCTTTTGAAAACTTGCCCCTAGACACCGTTGAGGTCTTGATAACACACCCACGATTTTCAGATTTATCGTACTATGTAGTGGGTAGCCCACAAAATAATGACGTGCATATCGACAACATTATCATGTCAGAAAACATCAAAGCGATGAATGAGGTCGTTATTTTTGCCTCCCAAGAACCGGTTTATTATCGTGGTGACACTTTGGTTTTTGTGGCCGACTCCTTTGATGTGAAAACCAACGCCGTTGTCGAAGATTTGCTCAAAAAGCTGCCCGGCGTAGAAGTTGATGGCAACGGAGGTATTCAATTTCAAGGTAAAGAAGTAGTAAAAGTGCTTGTGGATGGTGACGAGTTTTTTGGCTCCGACCATTTGATTGCAACCAGAAATCTCGATGCACGCGCAATAGAAAACGTGGAGATTTATGAAACAGAACGCGAAAATGCACAAGACGGAAGCACCGAAACAGTGCAGGTCATGAACCTGAAACTCAAGGAAGAAGCCAAAAAAGGATATTTTGGCCGTGTAGCGGCGGGTGGCGATTTCCAGCGTTTTTATGAAGGTGAAGTTTTGGCCAGTACTTTCAATTCGAAACGAAAAATATCGGTTTACTTTCAAAGCACCAATACACCAAACTCCGGTTTTAGCTGGCAAGATTCTCAGCAATATGGCATTGAAAACGAACGTCAGGCTATTATTGATGAAGATGGTGATTGGATTTGGTTTGGTTCACCTAGCCGCGAGGGACTTCCGCAAACCACACGCGCCGGTTTTGTTTATCAAGACCAATTATCCAAAAAATTAAGTGTAGGCTTGACTTATAGCTTCAAAGACGCTCGTTTAGAAGCCAATTCAGACTTATCGCGACAATTTTTCTTCGCGGACAGCTCCTATGCCATTGTGGATGCCAACAAAGGGAATAACCGCAACGTGAACCACGCCATCAACCTCAATCTAGACTTTGCCTTAGATACAAATACAGTGCTCTCCATTCGTCCACAGTTTAAAATGAGTACCATGGAACAACGCGCCAACAACGTTTCCACATTTTTAAACAACACCCGCGACCCTTTCAGCGAAAGCTACATGAACAATGAAAATCAAGCCGAAGAAATGTCGTTTTCAAACTTGATTAAGTTGGAACATAAGTTTAAAAAGCGCAATCAAAAACTCGAGCTCACCTATCAAATTGATTTTCAGGACAATAATTCTTTTGGGAAAATAAACAACAGAAACATTTTATTATCAGACAGTTCTGAATTCAGTGTTTTCGACCAACAAAAACGAGGAGCGCTGAATGGTGTTGGGCATCTGGCACGCGGGGTTTATTGGCAACCTATCACCAAATTCACCCGCTTGGAATTGGAATATCAATTCAATTTTTTTGAAACTAAAAATGGCGTGCAAACATTCAATCAAGATGGAAACGGCATATACACTAATATAGATTCTACATTTTCCAATAGTTTTGAAAACAGACAAATGATCAATTTTGCAGGCCTTTTCGGACGAATTGAAAAAGGGAAACACATGATTCGTGCGGGTGCTAGATTGAGAAACAACCAAACCTCTAATCTCAATCTGTTTACTCAAGACGTTTTTAATCAAAATGTAAACAATATACTGCCAAGCGTAACGTATCGCTTTAAACCAAAACAAAGCGCGCAGTTGAGGGTCGGCTATTCAACAGATGCCCGTCTTCCAAGCATTGGTCAATTACAGCCCTTACTAGACAATACCAATCCAAATCAAATTTTTATAGGAAATGCCAATTTGGTTCCGAGTTATAGCCATGATATAAACGTTAACTACAACACTTGGAATGGAATAAAATCACATTGGATATGGGGTGGAATTTATGGTTCACAAACCAACAATGCGTTTTCAAACTCCATCACCTTTAATCCTAACGGACAAACAGTTAGCGAAACCATCAATGTAAATGGCAACTACTCTTTTGGAGCATATAGCGGTGCTGGCAAGCGATATTTCGATGATTTGCTTACCTTGAATATTGATATAAACACCGATTATCGAAACAACAACAATATCATCAACGGTGATGAAAACACCACAAAAAACTTAAGTGCTGGCGGTGGTTTAAATACCATGTTTGACAACGATACGCTTTTGGTTTCTCTTGGATTTAACACCAACTACAATAAACCCAGAAGCACTTTAGGTTTAGGTTCAAACCAACCATTTTGGCAGCACACTTTTGATGTGGAATTTGGATGGGAAGTCATCAAGCGACTGAGATTTGAAACCGATGCCACATACAACATCTTGACTCAACGTGCTGATGGTTTCAATTTAAACTATGTGATCATCAACGCATCCTTGAATTACCGCTTTCTAAAAAACGAGAACTTGGTTCTTTCGCTTCAGGCCAATGATATCCTGAATCAAAACACTACGGTGTCACGAAATATAACAACCAACATGATTATGGATTCTCGGACGCAGATAATAAACCGTTACTTTATGTTGAAATTGACTTGGAATTTTAAGAACCGATTGAAAGAAAAAGAAGCAGATGAAACGTTTGAATAAATATTGGCTGTTGGCTATTGGCTGTTGGTTATTGGCTGGCGCAGCACAGGCGCAGATGATACGCTCGGGAAAAATCTCTTATGAGCGCAGGACGAATTTGCACAAAAAGTTCCCAGATGAAGAAACTCGCCGCTGGATAGGTAGCGAGAAATACAAATACGACAATTTTATTTTGTATTTTAACGACACCATGAGTGTATTTGTTTTTGAAGATTCTCCCAATCCAGGTCGAGGTGATTGGGCAACGGTAAAAAACAACCACGTCACTTTTTTAAACCAAAATGTGCGTCACAGTTTGTTGAACATCATGGGCGAAGAGGCTGTGATTATCGACACATTGAAACGCCGACCCTTTAAGCGCCTAGGCAAAAAAAGAGAAATCGCAGGATTCAAGTGTCAAATGGTGCGCTTCGACCAAGATGATTCCACGCGGCTCTATGCCTGGTATTGCGATGCGATTGTGCCCGGTGTGGGTCCAGAAACCTATTTAGGACTTCCTGGTGCCATTTTGGGACTGGCGACAGAAGATGGTGGAGTAGTTTATTTCGCAAAAAATGTAGAGGCGCTTGTTCCTGATTTTAAAACAGTTACGCCAAAATATAAAACCACCAAGGGCATGACAGAAGCCGAGATGCGCCAAATGCTCGTTGATAAAATGTCTGGCTCTCCTTGGGCCAGCATGGTATTGAAGGAACTTTTTATGTGGTAAGATGCGCATCGACAAGTTTTTATGGTTCGTCCGTTTGTCTAAAACGCGTTCGCAAGCCACTGATTTGGTGAGCAAAAACAAAGTTCGCTTGAATGGTGTAGTTGTGAAGCCCGCGCGCGAAGTGAAACAGAACGATATTATCAGCATCAATCGACACAATGCCACTTTCGAATACAAAATCGTTGATTTCCCGAAATCGCGCCTCGGACCTAAATTGGTCGCCGATTACATGCGCGACATCACAAGCGCAGAAGAGCTGAGCAAATTTGAAAGCTACAAAGAAGCCCAAAAAGTATATCGCTCCTTTGGCGATGGCAAACCCACCAAAAAAGACCGCCGCGATTTGGACGATTTCTGGGATGATTTTTTGGAGTTCTGACCATAAATTAATTCCCAAACATTTTATCAAAAGAGCCGAATCACGTGGATAAAAATTAGGTAGAGCAAAAAACAAATTCCTACTTTTACCCATGCAAAAATGGCTTTATCCCTTCACCTCGATTTGCGCTGTGCTGCTTTTGATTGTTTATCATCTGCTCAACGAAGTTCCCGTGGATTCTGGAGATGGTTTGGCGCATTATTTTATAGCGAAAAACGCGCTTTACCATCCTAGCGACCTGCTGAACCATTGGGGAAAACCTGTATTCACAGCACTTTCTGCACCTTTTGCCTATTTCGGATTTCAGGTGTATGTGTTTTTTAATATTCTCATTTTTGCCCTGACTCTTTTTGTGGGAATCCGAATATTCAAGCACTTTGAAATCAAGAGTCCACTGATAGCGCTTTTCCCTTTGGTCTTGCTTGGTTCCTTGGATTATACGGCAAACATCTTAGGCGGAATGACAGAAATTCTCTTTGGATTTTTGACCTTGCTTTCTGGACTTTTGCTGCTACAAAAACGCTGGTTTTGGTTCGCACTGCTGATATCCTTTATGCCTTTTGTGCGCAGCGAAGGACAATTGCTCATACCCCTTGGCATTCTGATTTTGCTTTATTTCAAAGCATGGAAATCGATTCCGCTGCTTTTCGTTGGATTCTTGTTCTATGCCATAATCGGCGCCATAGCCCTAGGCAATTTTTGGTGGTATTTTACCGAAAATCCTTACCAAGGTGCCGCAGAAATTTACGGGCAAGGCGATTGGCTGCACTACATCAACAATTGGCATTTGCATTTGGGTGTGCCCGCGCTGGTTTTGTTGGTTTTCGGTCTATTGGCATTCGTTTGGGGGATTTTAAGAAAGTCTTACACCTCGGAAAAACAAGTAAGCCTATTCTATTTTGCTGCCGTTTACTTTGGAATTGTATTGGTTCACGCCTACCTCTGGGCGCAGGGAAAAAATGGCGCATTGGGTCTGAGTCGTTTGGCTATTCACGGCTTGCCCGGCTTGATGCTCATCTGCATTTTGGCAATCGACGCTACACCAATAAAACGCTGGATGAATTCAATTTTCACAGCTCTGATGTTGATACTCTCTGTACTTTATATCCGCGATTATCCTTTGGTTTACGACCAACCTTTTCCGAAAAAAGCCATGCCCGACGAACGTGCTGTTGTAGACGCAACAAGTGCTGTGATGGATTATTTGGAAGATCATAAAACAAGAAAAGTGTATTATTACCATCCCTTGGTTGCCTACAAAGCGGGCACTAATTTAAAAGACCAAAAGGGGCAATTTGAACAAAAAAGCTTTGGCTTGTTCGAAGCAGAATACTCCCAATTGCAGGATGGCGACCTCATCATTTGGGACTCCCATTTTGGCAAGCGCGATATGAATTTTCCCGAGGAACTCACTTCGCGCTTCGAAGAATTGTATGTTTTCACGCCATTCAATCAAATGGTACACCAAGGCGATGCCGTGGCTCAGGTGAAAGTGCTACGCGTCAACAAAGCCAAGAAAAACAGCTTTGTAAGTCTCCAAGCCACAGTAGATTCCACACTGCACATTGCTGCAGATTCTTTGTACACCAATCTACCGCGCATCAATAACACAGGGCAAACCGCGACCTATCAACTACAAATCACCAATCGGTCATCCAGCGGAGGTCAACTTTATTTTGTGGTGCAACACGACGCCAGCGGTCAAGCCCTCACCTTTGAGTTAGACACAGAAAACACGTGGAAATTCTCGCTACCTTCAGATTTACTGGGAGAGTATAAAGTTTTTGTGCATAATCCGGAGGGGGTGATAGGGGAGGTTGAGGTTTTAATGGAAAGAGCCCTAGTCGCTGGCCAATAAAGAATTTTGTTAATTGTATCGATAAAATTTACTTTTACAGAGTTAATTGAAAGAGCATAGACATTTTTATATCTCAGAAAGCAAGAACTACCATGGAAAAAAAGCAAGCTGATTTATTCAAAAAATTTAAATGGATACTCATTCCCTTAGTTTTATTTATGACACTGAAACACGCATTTGTGGTTTTTGACCCAAAGCAGAAATGGTGGATTAGTAAAGTTTTTGAGTTTATCGATAGTTCCATTTGGTTCATAGTGCTTGGAATAGTTGCATTTGGAGTACTGGCATTAATGCAGAATTTTTTCAGTCGAAACAAAAACATAACCGATGAGCACGAGCATGACAATATTCTAATCGAACTAAAAATGCCCTATCAATGGCTTGGTAATCTTATATTTTTGATATTGACTGTTTTTATGGCCGGCTTCATGAATTTCATGCTGTTCAATCCAGAAAAGCTTTTCGAGCAAGAGCAGATTGAATCGTTCGAATTATTTGAAAAAGCCCTGTTTATTCTGTTTTACGTAATCTGTCATTTTTTACTAATTGTTCTTCTCAAACGCATGTTCAGTGAAAGTCCACCAGTTTTTATAGCTTCGGATAAAGGCTTTCGATATGAACCAGCGGGCATAAGTTCGGGTTGGATATTGTGGGAAGATATTCTCGAGGCAAAGGAGTCTTACCTGCTTTCGGGCAATACACAATCTTCAGGTCCGAGAGAAAAACTCGTTTTAGGAATCAAACTTAAAAACCCCGAGGAATACAGAAAATCTTCATATTCCTCCTTGTTAAATAAACTAGCCCAAGTTTCCCAAGCATTGAATAACTATCAAACGGACGGTGTCGCTGATATCGTGATTGACCCATATACATTGGGAAAGAAATATGAAGAAATAAAATCTATCATTTTAACAAAATCTCAAAAGATATCTTTGGATTAGTCCAAATGTAATTTCACCTTTTAAGCATATATCAACACCTACTCATGATGATAAGGCTCCCCCTTCAAAATACTAAACCCGCGATACAACTGCTCAACAAAAAACACGCGAATCATCTGGTGGGAAAAGGTCATTTTGGATAGGGCCAGTTTTGCATTTGCGCGTTCATAAACCTCATCGCTGAAACCGTAAGGTCCGCCAACAACAAAAACGATTTGCTTGGGTCCTTGGTTGA
>JBIIJN010000030.1:0-27120 GCA_044233745.1 Crocinitomicaceae bacterium | reverse complement strand
ATGAAAACCATCTTGGTGCCCGAGAAAATCCATACGCGCCATCCCTATCATGTTTTGGGCGATGTAGAGTTTGAGAATTTGGTCGATGTGAAGCGTTTTTTTGAGGGGATGATGTGAGGTTTTGGCTGTTTCTATTGAATTCTACGTACACTTATAGCCCGTTTTATGGTTTATAATATGTAGTCAATCCAAGCCGAAATGCATTGCTAACCGCTCCAATCAAAATACACCTTACCTTTGTGCAACACAAGATAAAAAGCAGCAATGCCCACAAAATCATCCCTTGATCTTCAAATCAAATCACTTCCTGACCTCCCAGGCGTGTATCAGTATTTTGATGCACAGGATAAGATTTTGTATGTGGGCAAGGCCAAGAGTTTGAAGAAAAGGGTAAGTTCCTATTTCAATAAAAATGACCACAACGGCAAAACGAGAATCTTGGTGGCAAAAATTTCGCGCATCGATCATATTGTAGTGGATAGCGAATTGGATGCCTTACTTTTGGAAAACAACTTGATTAAAAAGTACCAACCGCGCTACAATATTTTACTCAAAGACGATAAAACCTATCCTTGGATTGTGGTTAAAAATGAAGCTTTTCCGCGTATTTTTAGTACAAGAAGGGTAATCAAAGATGGTTCGTCGTATTATGGACCATTTTCTTCTGGTCGCGTGATGCATGCCTTATTGGATTTGCTGCGGAGATTGTACCCTTTGCGCTCTTGTCAGCTGGATTTGTCGGAGGAAAAAGTGAATCGGGGCACTTACAAAGTTTGCTTGGAATATCACATTGGCAACTGCAAAGGCCCTTGCGAAAAGAAACAAAAGCCAGAGGAATATGATGTGTATATCAAAGACATCCACGAAATTTTAAAGGGCAATTTGAGTTCGGTGATTCAACGCGTGCGCACTTTGATGGAGGATGCAGCTGCGATTTATCGTTTCGAAGAAGCACAAGAACTCAAAGAGAAATTGGATTTATTGGAAAACTACCGCAGCAAAAGTACCATCGTGAATCCGAATTTGGGTATTTTGGATGTGTTTACGGTTGTGGAGGAGGTTGATGCGTTCTACATCAATTATATGTTGGTGAAAGATGGCGCATTGATGCACGTTTATACCAACATGGTGACCAAAAAATTGGAAGAAACCGCTGAAGATGTGCTTGGTTTTGTTTTGCCCGAATTGCGCGAACGTTTCAACAGTCAAGCCAAAGATGTTACGGTGAATGTGAAAACTTCATTCGAGTTTGAAGGCATTAAATTCAACCTGCCTCAGCGTGGGGATAAAAAAGCGCTCTTGGATTTGTCTGTGCGGATGATAAAAAATTACCGACTCGATCAATTGAAACAGCAGAAAATCAAAGACCCGGAAGCGCATCAAAATCGAATTTTGGAGACCATACAGAAGGACTTTCGATTAAAGACTTTACCGCGCCATATTGAGTGTTTTGATAATTCAAATTTTCAGGGAACCAATGCTGTTTCGGCTTGTGTTGTATTTAAAGATGGCAAACCCAGCAAAAAAGATTACCGCCATTTTGATATCAAAACCGTTGAAGGTCCTGATGATTTTGCTTCGATGCGAGAAGTGGTTGCCCGACGCTACAAAAGATTGGTAGACGAAAATCAAGCCCTTCCAGATTTGGTTGTGATTGATGGCGGAAAAGGTCAACTCAGCGCCTCTGTGGAAGCTATGGAATCCCTCGGTTTACGTGGAAAAATTCCAATTGTGGGCATTGCTAAGCGCTTGGAGGAAATCTTTTTTCCAGAAGATACCATTCCGCTGTACTTAGACAAGCGCTCAGAAAGCTTGAAAGTGATCCAACACATGCGCAACGAAGCCCACAGATTTGGGATAACCCACCACAGAAATAAGCGAAGCAAAAACGCCTTAAAATCCGAACTTACTGAAATTGATGGCGTTGGCCCAAAAACCTTTGAGTTGCTCATGAAACAGTTCAAATCCATGAAAAGATTGAAAGAATCATCTTTGGAGTCCATTCAGGCGGTAATTGGTGATGCCAAGGGCCTAATGGTTTTTGAAGGTTTGAATTCCTAGCGCAACTTATATCACCTTTTTTACGTCAAAAAAATCGCGGTATAGTGTTAGTTTTTTAAATTAGCGCCTGTTGTTTAATGCCATAATCGATATTTATGAGAAATTGTATTGTTTTATCTAGTCTGATTTCGCTCCTTTTTTGTTCATCAGCCTGGTCACAGCTTGACACCTTGTTTTGGTTTGTTGCTCCTGAATTAACTTCTGGTCACGGCGATAATCCTGTAGTATTTCGATTTGCAACGATGGACGAACCAGCGACAATCATGATTTCCCAACCTGCAAATCCAACTTTTCCCGAACAAATTTTGAATTTAGCTGCGAGTACATCTCAGACCTTAAATTTAGATCCTTGGTTTGCCATGGTAGAAAACTTTCCAGCCAATGCTGTTTTAAATCGAGGCTTTAAAATCACATCTACAAGCGCAATTACAGCCTATTATGAATCAAATCCAACCTGCCAATGCAACCCTGACATTATGGCGCTTAAAGGCAGAAACGCATTTGGAACCGATTTCGTTGTAGGCGGTCAAACTTTCTACAACAATGGTAATTATAATCCTCCTGCCAATGGTAAATTTGATATTGTGGCAACCGAAGACAACACCACAATTACGATTATTCCATCCAATAACATCAGCGGTCACATGGCAGGTGTTCCATTCTCGATTGTCTTGAATGCGGGACAAACTTGGAGTGGTGTTGCTGTTTCATTAAGCGGTCCAACCAAAGTAGTGGGAACCATTATTTCTGCGGATAAACCGATTGCTGTTACGTACACGGATGATTCTGTTTCGTTTGGGGGCTGCTTAGATGTATTGAGTGATCAATTGATTCCCAATAGCATTATTGGCACCGATTATATTGCAGTTCGTGGATTTTTGCAAGGCATGGATCGTGTTTTTGTAACAGCTGCTAATGCCAATACTGAGGTTTTTGTTAATGGTAATCCAATACCCGTGGCTACACTTCAAATTGGTCAAACCCATATGATTGAACTTATTGCGGAAAGCGTGTATATCACAACTTCTGAGGCTGCTTATGTGTTTCAAGTAACTGGTTTTGGCTGTGAAGTTGGGGGTGCAATCTTGCCTCCAATTGTTTGTACGGGTTCTAATGAAGTACCGTTTATAAGGTCAACGAACGAGTTTTTTGGTGTTGTTATTTTGGTGCCTGCAGGTTCTGAAGGAGATTTCCTTTTGGATGGTATGGCAGGAATTATTCAAGCTGCGGCTTTCAGTTTCGTGCCCGGTACCAATGATGAATGGATGTATGCCCAAATTGATTTGTCTGCACAAGTTACAGTGAATCAGGGCGTTCGTGTGCAAAATGCTTCTGAGCGTTTTCATCTCGGTATCATCAATGGTGGTGCGAGTTCTGGTTGCCGTTTTGGTTTTTTTAGTGATTTTGCGAGCTTCAAATATCAAATTGACGCAGCAACAAATACGGTTTGTGAGGGAGGTTCTTTGGTCTTTACTACAAATGATGTACCGGGTGCTACTTATGAATGGACAGGGCCCAATGGCTTTAATAATCAGGGGGCATCTACATCTATAAACGATGCCGCACTTACCAATACAGGTTGGTACTATGTCTCTGGAAATTTTCCTGATGCCTGTGAATTGGTTCCTGACTCAGTTTTTGTTACGGTTAATCCCAACCCGACCATTGATGCTTCATATTCAGAGCTTTGTGATGGACAATCTGTGGCAATTGACGTTGATGTAGATTGGTTTACGAGTAATCAAGAGAGTGTGAATATTGCCTTCGGCGATGGACAAAACGCACAGATGGCATCGAACTCAATCAATCACACGTATGCAAATGCTGGACAATACAACGCTACAATCACAGCCGAAAGTGACTTGGGTTGCACGGCTTCGTTTGTCTTACCCATCGTAGTGAATGCCATTCCACAAGTGAGTTTCGAATCGCAATCGTTTTGTTCGAGTACTGTCGATTTTGACTACATCATCACTTCAATTTCTTCAACCTTGGATGTAACGAGTCACTTTTGGATTATTCAAGGAGATTCAATTTTTGCAGTCTCTCCAACAGTTGTGGTCAACAGTGGATCAGGCAATTACGATGCTCAATTTGGATTGGTTGCTGCGAATGGTTGCGTGTACAATTATGATTTTTCATACTTCGTAGACAGTGAAATAGACATTTCCAATTTCGTTTTGCCCAACGTTGTTACTGCAAATGGTGATGGAACAAATGACTTATTCTTGGTCGATCCGTATTTTGATTTGTGCGTTGCATACACCATTGAATTTATCAACCGTTGGGGACAGCCTGTTTACACAATGACTTCAAATGCCAATGCTTTTGGTGGAACAGATTCCAATGGTGATGCCCTGCCGATTGGTGTCTATTTCTACAAATTCACCTCGGAATTGATTGAATTACATGGTTTTGTGCATGTTATCCGTTAGCGTAAACGGCCATTTTCTTCAAGTTCTCAGCTAAATATTTACCCGTATAGCTTTGCTCGCATTTGGTCATTTCCTCAGGTGTGCCCTCGAATAGTACATAACCGCCTAAGTCACCACCTTCGGGACCAATATCTATAACATGGTCGGCGCATTTCACCACATCCATGTTATGTTCAATTACAATAATAGAATGTCCCAATGCAATCAATTCATTAAACGCGATGATTAATTTGTTGATGTCGTGGAAATGTAAGCCCGTGGTCGGTTCATCGAAAATAAACAAGCATTTCTGACTGGTGGCGCCTTTGGTTAAGAAAAATGCCAATTTCACACGCTGGGCCTCACCGCCACTCAAAGTTGATGCCGATTGACCCAACTTCACATAACCCAATCCAACTTTTTGAAGCGTTTGCAATTTCATCACCAATTTTTCCTCGGTTTTGCTCTTGCCTTCACTGAAAAACTGAACGGCCTCATCGATGCTCATGTCCAAAATATCCGCAACGTTTTTTTCTTTGAAATATACTTCCAAGGTTTCAGCTTTGTAGCGCGAACCTTTGCATTGTTCACATTCCAGATGCACGTCGGCCATGAATTGCATCGAAACAGTTATCGCTCCTTCGCCTTCACAATTTTCGCATCGCCCGCCCGGCACATTAAACGAAAAGTAGCCCGGTTTATATCCACGCACTTTGGCTAATTTTTGCGAAGCCATGATTTCGCGAATATCATCAAATGCTTTTAAGTAGGTAGCTGGATTGCTGCGCGAAGATTTGCCAATTGGATTTTGGTCGATCAACTGCACATCACCCAATCGCTCCCAATCGCCCGAAAGTTGCTTCGTGGTTTGTCGGCTGCCTGTCAATATGCCCAAATGTTGTTGAAGAAGCGGGTAGAGGATGCCTTTCACCAAAGATGATTTTCCAGAGCCACTCACGCCTGTAACACAAACCAATTGATTCAGCGGAAAACGGACATCCATGCCTTTCAAATTGTGTAATTTGGCTTTGTGAACAACAATGGCATCTTTGCTCGGACGTATATTTTTTGGAATCGGAATCTGCAAAACGCCATTGAGGTATTGGGCGGTTAGACTTACTTTTTCTTTCAAAAGTGCTTCGTGATTGCCTTGAAAAACAACTTCGCCGCCAAAACGACCCGCTTCTGGACCCATGTCAATAATTTCATCTGCAGCCCGCATAATGTCTTCTTCGTGTTCAACAACAATCACACTGTTGCCCAATTTTTTCAAACCTTGCAAAACATCAATCAACTTTTCTGTATCGCGGGGATGCAAGCCAATGCTCGGTTCGTCTAAGATATACATCGAACCCACCAAGCTACTGCCCAAAGATGTCGCTAAATTGATGCGCTGCGATTCACCTCCAGACAAAGAATTCGATTGGCGATTCAAAGTGAGATAACCAACGCCCACTTGATTCAAGAAGTTCAAACGACTTTGAATTTCTGGCAACAAACGCTTCACCACCTGATGATCGAACTGATTGAGTTCGAGCTGTTCAAAGAAACCTTTGAGCTCCGTGATGGGCATTAAAACTAAGTCTTGTAAACTCTTTCCTCCAATTTTCACATGCGAGGCATCTTTTCTCAAACGCGTTCCTTTACAATCAGGACAAGTGGTTTTGCCTCGATAGCGAGACAGCATTACGCGGTATTGGATTTTGTATGTTTGGGTTTCAATAAATGAAAAAAATTGGTTGATGCCTTCCATGCTGCCACGGCCATTCCAAAGCATGTCGAGTTCATCTTCCGTTAAATCGGCTATAGCTCTGTGAATGGGGAATTGGTGTTCTTTGGCTTGTTTGACGAAATCTTTCATCCAAGTTTTCATGGAATCTGTGCGCCATGGAACAACAGCACCCTCCCAAACACTCATGTTTTTCTCTGGAATCACCAATTTTTCATCAATGCCCAAAATACTGCCATATCCATCACATTTTTTACAAGCACCAAAGGGATTGTTGAAAGTAAAGAAATGTACATTGGGCTCCACAAAGCTCATGTCATCCAGTTCAAACCGCGTCGAAAAGTGATTTGTTTTTTCATCTTTGGTCGAAAACAAGAGCATTTCTCCATGACCTTCTAAAAATGCCAATTGCAACGAATCAGACAAACGTCCGCGCTGGGCATCGTCCCATTCTTCTGGAATCGCATAGCGGTCTACCACCAAATAAATGGCTTGAGTGAGCTTAGTGGATGCATCAAAATCTTCGATGTTCACTACTTCATTTTGGTAGAAAAGACGCGCATAACCTTGGTCAGTTAGCAATTTCAACTGACGTTCGAGGCCATATTTTTCAATTGAAATGGGAGCTAAAATCAACAAGCGCTCACCTTTGGGTAGTTCCAAACAATGCGAAATTACGTCGTTGATGCTGTGTTTTTTCACTTCATTGCCACTGATGGGCGAAAAAGTTCTTCCGGCACGGGCATACAACAACTTCATGTAATCGTAAATCTCCGTAATCGTGCCCACTGTAGAACGCGGATTTGAGGAAATCACCTTTTGCTCAATGGCAATTGCGGGTGCAATACCTTTTATATAATCCACATCGGGTTTGTCCAATTTCCCTAAAAACTGTCGGGCATACGAACTCAAACTTTCTATATAGCGGCGCTGACCTTCGGCATACAAAGTATCGAAAGCCAAGGAAGACTTGCCAGAACCCGAAAGTCCTGTAATCACCGTAAGTTTCCCATGTTGAATTTTGACATCAACATTCTTCAAATTGTGAACCCGCGCACCGTGTATGTGAATAACCTGATTGGACATAATTGATTTTCTTGGCGCAAAAATACGCAATTGAGAAACGTGTGAAGCGGGAGGTTGTTCTTTTGAAGCTGTTTATTTTCCGCAGTGTTAAGCACAAATTTGATTGACATATCATTGATTCAGATTTCTTTTTTCCTACTCCTCAATTCTCACTTTTCAAACTGAGCCGGTCTAAGTTCAAAATTCTTCCTTCTCATTTATCATTTCTTCCTTCTCATTTCTTCCTTCTCATTTCTTACTACCTTTGCCCCCATGTCATTAAAAGTCACCATCCTCGGTTCAGGAACATCGCAAGGTGTGCCCATGATTGCTTGCGAATGTGAGGTTTGTCAATCCAATCATCAGAAAGATAGACGTTTGCGTTCCTCGATTTTGGTTTCTCACAATGGACATAATTATTGCGTGGATAGTGGACCCGATTTTCGACAGCAAATGTTGAATAATCAGGTCAAACGTTTGGATGGAATTCTATACACCCACGAACATAAAGACCACACCGCGGGCATGGATGATGTGAGGGCTTTTAACTTTATCCAACAGAAAGACATGCCACTTTACTGCTCGGAGCGGGTTGAAAAGGCTTTGCGCATGGAATTTTCTTATGTGTTTGCTGCTGACAAATACCCCGGGATACCGAATGTCGATTTGAAACGTTTGGATGAAAATCCATTCACCTTGCCCAGTGGTTTAGAGGTAGTACCGATTCAAGTATTGCATCATCGTTTGCCTGTTTATGGTTTCCGATTCGGGGATTTGACCTATATCACAGATGCCAACTACATCTCTGATAATGAAAAAGAAAAAATCAAAGGCTCAAAAGTATTGATTATCAACGCGCTTCGGAAAACACCTCACATTTCGCATTTTACTTTTCAAGAAGCGTTAAACCTGATAGAAGAAATCAAGCCCGAACGCGCTTTTCTCACCCACATCTCCCATATGATGGGTAAACATGATGAAATTTTGAGTTGGTGTCCGCCACATGTGCAACCGTGTTTTGATGGGATGGTAATTGAACTTTAGGCGATGATTTTGCTGAATGATAATCCAATTTTTCCTCCGGTTCATTTTGCAGACGCACAAGGTATTCTGGCCATTGGAGGTGATTTGTCAACCGAACGTTTGCTTGAGGCATATAAAAATGGTATTTTCCCTTGGTTCGACCCAGGTACCGAACATCTTTGGTGGGCGCCTCCGCATAGAATGGTCGTTTTTCCAGAACAATACAAAGCGCATAAAAGTGTCGATGCATTGTTACGAAAAGGTGTTTTTCAGATTACATTCAACACACAATTTGAAGCGGTGATTCGCAGTTGCCAACAAGTGAAAAGGCAGTATGAAGACAGCACTTGGATCAGTGACGACATTGTGAATGCTTTCCTCGAACTACATCGCTTGGGTTATGCAAAATCGGTTGAGGTTTGGCAAAACAATGAACTTGTTGGTGGATTGTATGGCATCGATTTGGGTCACGTGTTTTGCGGTGAAAGCATGTTTCATACAGTCAGCAATGCGAGTAAAGTGGCCTTTGTTTGGTTGATTGAAAAATTGAAAAAGGAAAATTATCAACTCCTCGATTGCCAAGTTTACAATGAGCATCTGGCGCATTTGGGCGCTTTTGAAATTGACCGTGCTGAATTTATGGCGATTTTGAAAGGGGAGTAGGGTATTTTATTTCTGTTTTAATGCCAAATACCGAGCAAACCTTAATTTTTTGAATTTTTAATGTTTGGTCTTGGTTAGACCTTCCAAATTAATTCCCCAATTTTGCAGCCGCTTATGAATGAACCCGAAGAAACTAGAATCAACAAATACCTGAGTGAAGTTGGCTATTGCTCACGTCGCGAAGCCGATAAACTTATTGATGCAGGTCGCGTAACCATTAATGGAAAGGTTCCCGAAATGGGAACAAAAGTTAAATCAGGTGATGAAGTGCACGTCGATGGAAAATCAATAATTCCGCCCAAAGAAGATTTTGTGTATTTGGCTTTTCATAAACCTGTTGGCATTGTTTGCACCACAGATACGGGCGTTGAGAAAGACAATATCATCGATTTTATCAATTACCCAAAGCGCATTTTTCCAATTGGTCGTTTGGACAAACCCAGCGAAGGTTTGATTTTTTTGACCAATGACGGGGATATCGTAAATAAAATTCTGCGTGCGCGCAATCATCACGAAAAGGAATATATCGTTTCAGTGGATAAGCCGATCAACGCCGATTTTGTAATTGCCATGTCGAATGGTGTACCAATTTTAGATACCATTACCCGAAAATGCAAAGTTGAACCCATTGATAAATTCACTTTCAAAATCATCCTTACACAAGGATTAAACAGACAAATTAGAAGGATGTGTGACTACTTGGGTTACAACGTAACGCGCCTAAAACGTGTTCGCATCATGAACGTGAAATTGGATATACCTGTAGGCAAGTGGCGTTACATAACAGATGCCGAACTTTCTGAAATCAAAAGATTGGTTGCAGAATCGACCAAAACGCACGAAGCTTAGTTTCTTATGGAATTTGTTTCCAGCACCTCGGTAATCTCAAAATAAGGATTCAATACAAAGGTTCTCTGCATTTCATGTGACATTCCGAAAGGGTCTTTATAAGTCCAAACATGATCTAATTCGTAGGAAATTAGTCCATCGTTTTCATCTAAATTGGTGTACACGCGCGACCATTTAATCGGTTTGTAGTCTTTTGCTTGTGCTGTAATGATATTTACAATGTGCTGTTTTATTAAAGGCTCCGTGCCTAATCCTTGCTGCTTTTGAGCCGCCCACATGATTTGAAGCATATGTCCTATAAAATTGCCTTTAGTTTCAGCGTTTGTAAGTTGTGCAGCAACGGCGTCGAAGAAATTGTAGAAATCATTTTCTTCTTTGGAAGGTGAATAGCCAAAATCTACAAACGACTCGCGACGAATGTAAGCTTGGAAGAATTGCGTGAGCCGACTATGTACAGTGAAAATATATTGAATGTCTACATAGATTACTTCATACTTCGTATTCAATAAAAACTTTGAGTGCATTATAGTTGCAGAATCGCCTGAAGCCAAGCCAAAGAAATGTTCCTTTTCAAATTGAAAAAGTATGGTGTCGCCAATCACCCTGCTTTGTTCCGTTTCAATCTCTTGTTTGAGTTGAAGCAACACATTTCTCGATGCACCCGGCTTTTGTTCTTCTGCATAATAAACAGCATAGAGCGAGTCTAGTCTTTTGAAAGACAAAGGTTTAATTACTTTTTCGACCCCGAATCCATAGTCGATATAGCGCTCGCCCACTTTCAATTCTTTTCTCACCGATTTTCGAACAGCTTCATTGCGTTGCTCAATGCGTGGCGTTAGTTTTTGTGGTGTTTGGTATGAGGAAGGGTAGCAGGAATTGAATAACAAAATAATCAATACAATGCGCAAGAAACGATTATTAGAAATGGTAGAAAGGTAACTTTTAATCAGTCTCATTGTGTCTATTTAATTGTGGTTTTATTTGCAAGAATCATTCCCAATAAAGTTTCGAATTGTTAATTAAATAAAAATTGGACGCATTTTGTTTTTAACCTGAAAGCAAAGTGAATCAAAATATTCTTCAATCAAGCACATCCAACTTAGCAAATTTCATTAGCAGCGTCTTTTCTCCGTTGCCAGCAAAAAAGATTTTCACTTTCTTATCACTCCCAGCACCTTCAAAAGAAAGCACTTTTCCTTTCCCGAATTTTTCGTGCATCACCACGTGCCCAACTTTGATGTCGTTGTTTTTTTTCAAATGATCATTCATGGGTCGCACTTGTTGCACAGATTTAAAACTGCCGCTTAATCCGGAAGACGCTGTGCTGAGTACTGGTCGAGCTAAATTCAACGAACGACCTGATTCTGGTTTGTTCGGAACTTCAATTTCTAAATACGCAGGATCAATTTCCTGTATGAATCTGCTCGGTTCAGAAGTTGTGGGTCTACCATACAAATAGCGACACATGGAATAACTGAGTGTACATTTTTTCTCTGCGCGCGTCAATGCCACATAAAACAGTCGACGCTCTTCTTCCAAATCCGCTCGTGAATGCAAGGCCATCTGAGAAGGAAAGAGGTTTTCTTCAAGTCCCACGATATACACATGCGGAAATTCCAAGCCCTTTGAGGCATGAATGGTCATCAAACTCACACGAGGGGTTTCTTTGTCCTTGTCGTCGTCAGCATCAGTGAGCAGGGCTACATCCAAGAGAAAATCACCCAAGGTCAATAGTTCTCCCTCTTCACCCGAATCGCTGAATTCTTTTATACCTGCCAACAATTCCTGAATGTTCTCATGTCGGGCAACTCCTTCTGGCGATTTGTCATCATACAAGAGTTTAGAAATTCCTGAAGACCGTGCAATATCTTCTGCAATATCTGATGCGGGATGTGTTTCCAATTGGCCGCGGTATCGATTGATCATCATCACGAATTGCTCTATTTTGTTTTTAGCGCCTCCATTGATGTTCACTGGGTATTGATGAAAATTCTCAATCAATTCCCAAATGGGCACCTGATAATTCTGTGATGCTACAAATAAAATATCGATAGTGCTGTCGCCTATGCCACGCTTGGGATAATTGATAACCCGTTTGAAGGCTTCTTCATCATTCGGATTGCATACCAATCGGAAATATGCGATTAGGTCTTTGATTTCCTTGCGTTGGTAAAAGGATAATCCGCCATATATCCTGTAAGGAATATTCAATTTACGCAAGGCTTCCTCAAATGCTCGTGACTGGGCATTGGTCCTGTAAAGAATAGCAAAATTGGAATACAATTCGCCAGAAGCCTGTTTGTTGTCGTATATTGAATTGGCAATCCATCTGCCTTCTTCGTTATCGGTAAGGGTGCGAACCACTTTTATTTTATTACCCGTATCATTTTGTGTCCAAACCGTCTTTTTGATTTGATTTTTATTGTTTCCAATAACACTGTTGGCAGCTTCTACAATGTTTTTGGTGCTGCGGTAATTCTGCTCTAGTTTAAACAACTTGTAGTCTGGATAGTCTTTCTCGAAATTGAGGATGTTTTCAATATCTGCGCCTCGAAAAGCATATATACTTTGGGCATCGTCTCCAACCACACATAAGTTTTCGTGAACAGCAGCCAGTTTTTTGACGATTAAATATTGGCTGTAATTGGTGTCTTGGTACTCGTCAACAAGAATAAACTGGAATCTATGTTGGTAGTATTGCAAAACGTCGGGAAAATCTCGAAGCAATAAATTTGTTTTAAAAAGCAAATCGTCAAAATCCATGGCACTTGCTTTAAAACACCGTTGTTCATACTGCTTATAGATGAGGTACAATTGCGGTTTGGCACTCATTCTGTCTTCTGCAACAATATCCGACTTTTGCTCATATTGCGCTGCGCTGATTAAATTGTTTTTCGCAGAAGAAATCCGAGAAAGCACAACACCTGGTTTGTAAATTTTATCGTCAAGTCCCATTTCTTTAATAATGGACTTAATCAAACTTTTGGAATCCTGGGTATCGTAAATCGTGAAGTTGTTAGGATAGCCCAAGCGGTCTGCATGATGCCTTAAAATCCGAGCAAATACAGAGTGAAATGTACCCATAGTCACATTTTTCGCCTCAGATTCACCAACCACATTGGATATGCGTTTCTTCATTTCGCGTGCAGCCTTATTTGTAAAAGTTAAAGCCAGTATATGAAAAGCATCCACCCCATTTTCAATCAAATAGGCAATTCGAGAGGTCAATACTTTTGTTTTTCCAGAGCCAGCACCTGCAATTACCATCATCGGGCCTTCAACATGCGTTGCAGCTTCATATTGACTCGGATTCAATTCGTTTAAAAATTCCATGCTTCAAAAGTAGAGGTTTCCCTTGGTTCACCAATTTGTAATTATTGTAAATAAATTAACGTATTAGTTTAAATTTGTTAATTTTATAATTTATTTAAATTTTTATATTGATTTTCAGTAGGTTATATTCTATGTGTGTTGCCTGAAAAGATTGTGCCGGCCTCACATTTTAATGTGGACGAAAAAATATTTCTTAAAAAAATACTTAATGTTGTTTTAATTCAGAAAATATCTATCTTTGCACCCCTCAAAATGTGTGTTTTGAGCAATAAAAACATTTAAAGAATTAAGAATTATTAAGTATGCCAACTATTCAACAATTGGTCAGAAAAGGTCGCACGGCACCAATCAAGAAGAGCAAATCTGCTGCCCTTGATTCATGTCCACAGCGCAAAGGGGTATGTGTAAGAGTTTACACCACTACGCCTAAGAAGCCAAACTCAGCTATGCGAAAAGTAGCTAGGGTTCGACTAACCAACGGTAAAGAGGTCAATGCCTATATCGGTGGAGAAGGTCACAACTTGCAAGAACACTCATTGGTGCTAGTGCGCGGTGGAAGGGTTAAAGACCTTCCTGGGGTTCGTTATCACATTGTACGCGGAGCAGAAGATACTGCCGGTGTAAATGGTAGAACGCAACGCCGCTCTAAGTATGGTACTAAAAGACCAAAGGATAAAAAATAATCATTAAAAGGTTTTACCGATGAGAAGAAGAAAAGCAAAATCGATACCCGTCCTACCAGACCCGAAATTTAACGAGGTAGTAGTGACTAAGTTTGTAAATAACTTAATGTATGATGGTAAGAAAAATACCGCATACAAAATTTTCTACGATGCAATTGAGACAATTGAGTCTAAATTGCAAGGAGAAAATGGATTGGATACTTGGAAAAAAGCATTGGAGAATGTTACTCCAGCTGTTGAGGTTAGAAGCCGTCGCGTAGGTGGTGCTACTTTCCAGATTCCTACTCCAGTTCGCGATAGCCGTAAGCAGTCGTTGGCCATGAAATGGTTGATTAATTACGCTCGCAAAAGAAATGAAAAGTCTATGAGTGCTAAATTGGCTTCTGAAATTATCGCCGCTTCTAAAGAAGAAGGTGCTGCTTTCAAGAAAAAAGAAGATACGCACAGAATGGCCGAGGCGAATAAAGCATTCTCTCACTTTAGATTTTAATTCATACAGTAATGGCTAGAGATCTTAAATATACAAGAAATATCGGTATTGCCGCGCACATCGATGCCGGTAAAACCACGACTACTGAGCGTATTCTTTACTACTCAGGTTTGAGTCATAAAATCGGTGAAGTTCATGACGGAGGTGCTACTACCGACTGGATGGAGCAAGAGCAAGAAAGAGGTATCACAATTACTTCTGCCGCTGTTTCTGTGAATTGGCAGTACAAAGGTGAAAAATACCACGTAAACATTATTGACACTCCTGGTCACGTTGACTTTACTGTTGAAGTGAATCGTTCTTTGAGAGTACTTGATGGTTTGGTGTTTTTGTTTTCCGCAGTTGATGGTGTTGAACCTCAATCTGAAACGAACTGGAGACTTGCAAACAACTATAATGTACCACGTTTAGGTTTCGTTAATAAAATGGACCGCTCAGGCGCTGATTTCTTAAATGTGGTTCGCCAGGTTAAAGAAATGTTGGGTTCTAACGCTGTTCCTTTGCAATTGCCTATCGGTGCCGAAGATGACTTCAAAGGTGTTGTGGATTTGGTGAATTGGAGAGGTATTGTTTGGAATGATAATGATATGGGTATGACTTTCCAAGAAGTTGAAATCCCAGCGGATATGATGGACGAAGCTTTGCAATATCGTGAAATGTTGTTGGAGCAAGTTGCAGAATTTGATGACACTTTGATGGAGAAATTCTTCGAAGATCCTAACTCAATTACAGAAGAAGAAATGTTGGCTGCATTGCGTCAGGCTACTATTTCTGGTAAAATCGTTCCAATGTTGTGTGGTTCATCTTTCAAAAATAAAGGTGTTCAAGCGATGTTAGACATGGTAATGGCTATTTTGCCTTCTCCAATGGACATTGAAGCTATCGAGGGTACTAACCCAAAAACAGATGAACCAGCTTCTCGTCAACCTTCTTTTAGCGAACCATTTGCTGGTTTGGCTTTTAAAATCGCGACTGACCCTTACGTAGGTCGTTTGTGTTTTGTTCGTGCTTACTCTGGTAAATTACCTGCTGGTTCTTATGTCTTGAACACGCGTTCAGGAAACAAAGAGCGTATTTCTCGTATCTTCCAGATGCACGCCAACAAGCAAATTCAAATTGATGAATTGGGTGCTGGTGATATCGGAGCTGTTGTTGGTTTTAAGGATATCCGCACAGGTGATACTTTGTGTGCTGAAAATGCACCAATCGTATTGGAATCTATGGATTTCCCAGAACCAGTAATCGGTTTGGCTATCGAACCAAAAACGCAAGCTGATACAGACAGACTTTCAACTGGTTTAAATAAACTAGCTGAAGAAGATCCAACTTTCAAAGTTCATACGGATGAAGAGTCTGGACAAACCGTAATTAGCGGAATGGGTGAGTTGCACTTGGAAATTATTATCGATCGCTTGAAAAGAGAATTCAAAGTGGAAGTGAACCAAGGAGCTCCTCAAGTAACATACCGAGAGAAAATTACAGGTACTGTTGATCATAGAGAGGTTTACAAAAAACAATCAGGTGGTCGTGGTAAATTTGCTGACATCGTGATTACGATTTCTCCAGTTGAAGATGCTACTAAAGCAGGTTTGGAATTTGTAAATAACGTAAAAGGTGGTAACATTCCTCGTGAATTTATCCCTTCGGTTGAGAAAGGCTTCAAGGAATCAATGAAAAATGGTATTCTTGCTGGTTACCCAGTAGATTCATTAAAAGTTGAGTTGAGAGACGGTTCTTACCATGCGGTTGACTCGGATTCATTGTCTTTTGAATTGTGTGCTAAAATGGCTTACAGAGAGGCGCTTCCAAAAGCAAGACCTGTTTTGCTTGAGCCAATCATGAAGTTGGAAGTAATTACTCCAGAAGAAAACATGGGTGATGTTGTTGCAGACTTGAACCGTCGTCGTGGTATGATGAAGGGTATGGACGATAAGAATGGTGCTAAAGTTGTTAAGGCTGACGTTCCACTTTCTGAAATGTTCGGTTATGTAACACAGTTGCGTACTATCACTTCTGGTCGTGCAACATCTTCTATGGAATTCTCACATTTTGAGGAGTGTCCAAAGAACGTTGCTGAGGAAGTAATTGCTAAAGTTAAAGGAAAAGTATCAGCTTAATAATAGAAAAAATGAGCCAAAAGATTAGAATAAAATTAAAGTCTTACGATCATAACTTGGTTGACAAATCAGCTGAGAAAATTGTAAAGACAGTAAAAGCAACAGGTGCGGTAGTTAGTGGTCCAATTCCACTTCCAACACACAAAAGAATTTACACTGTATTGCGTTCGCCACACGTTAACAAGAAGGCGCGTGAGCAGTTTGAATTATGTTCTTATAGCCGTTTGATGGATATCTACAGTTCATCATCGAAAACAATTGATGCTTTAATGCGTCTTGAGTTGCCAAGCGGAGTTGATGTAGAAATTAGATAGTAATTTTTTTAAATTTTAAAGGATGCCAGGAATAATTGGAAGAAAAGTCGGAATGACTAGCGTCTACAGTGCCGAGGGCAAGGCAACGCCATGCACAGTGATAGAAGCTGGTCCTTGTGTAGTTACACAAGTTAAGACGAAAGACACAGACGGTTACGATGCTGTTCAATTGGGCTTCGGTGCTCGTAAAGAGAGAAACACACCGAAAGCATTGAAAGGACACTTCGCTAAGTCTAACACAGAACCTAAAGCAAAGCTTGCTGAGTTCATGCAAATGGACGATTTGAATTTAGGTGATGTAGTAAATTGTGAAATCTTTATGGAAGGTGAATTCGTTGATGTAACGGGTACTTCAAAAGGTAAAGGTTTTCAGGGGGTTGTTAAACGCCATAATTTTGGTGGTGTGGGTCAAGCTACTCACGGTCAACACAACCGCCTTCGCGCACCAGGTTCAATCGGTGCATGTTCTTATCCTGCTCGTGTTTTTAAAGGCACGCGTATGGCAGGCCAAATGGGAAATGCTAAAGTTACAATTGCTAACTTACAAGTGTTGAAAGTTTTGGGTGATAAGAATTTGTTAGTTATTAAAGGTTCTGTGCCAGGACCTAAGGGTTCAATTGTAATTGTAAAGAAATGGAACTAAAGATTGTTGATGCAAAAGGGAAAGCGACGTCGAAGTCGGCGGTGCTATCCGAAGATGTGTTTGGTATAACACCAAACGATCACGCTATCTATATGGACGTGAAAGCGTATCTTGCTGCTCAACGACAAGGTACTCACAAATCTAAGCAGCGAAATGAAATCTCTGGTAGTACTCGTAAGTTGAAAAAACAAAAAGGTACTGGTGGAGCTCGTGCAGGTAGTGTTAAATCGGGTACTCGTGTAGGTGGAGGTAGAATTTTTGGACCTGAACCACGCGACTACACGATCAAATTGAATACGAAATTAAAGCGTTTGGCGCGTAAATCAGCTTTGAGCTACAAGGCTTCTAATGACAACATCGTTGTTCTTGAAGACTTGAATTTCGACGCCCCAAAAACAAAAAATTTCGTTGAAGTTTTGAATAACTTGAAATTGGATAATGATAAAGTATTGTTGGTAACAGCCGGTACAAATGGCAATGTGCATTTGTCTGCCCGCAACTTACAAAAAGCAAAAGTGGTTAGCGCTGATTCTTTGAATACTTACGATATCATGAATGCAAGTAAATTGGTTTTGGCTGCAGGGTCAATTGAATTAATCGAAAAGACACTAAATTAATTGTCATGGAGAGTGTAATTAAAAGACCGATCATCACAGAGAAAGCGACTTTGAATAGCGAGAATAACAACCGTTTTTCATTTGTTGTTGATAGAAAGGCAAATAAGATTGAAATTAAAAAAGCCGTCGAAAAAATGTATGGAGTGAACATCGTTTCTGTTCATACTATGAATTATGGCGGTGGTAAGCCATCAATGAAATACACCAATAAGGGTATTGTAACACAACGCAATGGTGTATGGAAAAAAGCAATCGTTACGGTTGCGGCGGGCGAAACCATAGATTTATTTACTAACGTATAAGATTTAAAGAAATGGGTCTTCGTAAATTTAAGCCTACAACACCTGGGCAAAGACATAAAATAAACAGTGACTTCTCTGATATCACAGCATCAAAGCCTGAAAAGAGCTTGTTGTTCGGAAAGAAGAAGTCAGGTGGTAGAAACAACGATGGTCGCATGACAATGAGATACATCGGTGGTGGTCACAAACAACGTTATCGTTTTGTTGATTTCAAAAGAACTAAAGATGGTGTTCCAGCGACTGTAAAATCAATTGAATATGATCCAAACCGTACTGCACGTATCGCATTGTTGTACTACGTTGACGGTGAAAAGAGCTACATCATTGCTCCAGAAGGATTGAAAGTGGGTGACACTGTTGTTTCTGGTAAAGGAGTTGCTCCTGAAGTTGGAAACACAATGTTCCTTTCTGAGATTCCGTTGGGTACTGTAATCCATAATGTGGAGTTGAACCCTGGTCAAGGCGCTTCAATTGCTAGAGGAGCTGGAACATATGCTCAATTGGCTGCTCGCGATGGTAAGTATGCTACAGTTAAATTGCCTTCTGGTGAAACACGTATGATTTTGACTACTTGTAAAGCAACTATTGGTGCTGTTTCAAATTCAGAACACAGTTTGGTTCGCTCTGGTAAAGCTGGTCGAACAAGATGGTTGGGTCGTCGTCCACGTGTACGTGGTGTGGTTATGAACCCAGTTGATCACCCAATGGGTGGTGGTGAAGGACGTTCTTCTGGTGGTCACCCAAGATCGCGCAACGGTATGCCTTCTAAAGGCTTTAAGACACGTAGCAAGAAGAAGTCGTCTAGTAGGTTAATTGTTGAAAAAAGAAAGAAATAATAGCATATGAGTCGTTCGTTAAAAAAACCACCGTTCGTACATTATAAATTGGCTATGCGTGTTGATGCAGCTCAAGAGTCTGGTAGCAAAAATGTTATCAAGACTTGGTCAAGAGCATCCACTATTACGCCGGATTTTATTGGACTTACTTTCGCTGTTCACAATGGCAATAAGTTTATTCCAGTTTTTGTAACAGAGAATATGGTAGGTCACAAGTTAGGTGAATTTGCACCAACAAGAAATTTTAGAGGTCACGGTGCCGATAAAAAGAATAAAAAGAGATAATAAAAATTAGTAATAATGGGCTCTAGAAAAAGAATAGTTGCGGAAAACCGCAAGGAAGAGTTAAAGCAAATTGCTTTTGCCAAGCTCAACAATTGTCCGATTTCTCCTCGCAAAATGCGCTTGGTTGCAGATTTGGTGAGAGGTGTGGAAGTGAACAAGGCATTGAACATTTTGAAGCACAATGCGAAAGATGGCGCACCAAGATTGGAGAAACTACTCCTTTCTGCTATCAATAATTGGGAACAGAAAAATGAAGATAAGTCGATTGATGAGGCTGAATTGTTTGTAAAATCAGTTATGGTATGTGATGGTGGAATGATCAAACGTATTCAAGCTGCACCTCAAGGGCGTGCGCACCGAATCAGAAAACGTTCAAATCACGTTACAATTATTGTTGACGAAATTAATAAGTAAAAGCATGGGACAAAAGGCAAATCCAATTGGAAATAGATTAGGTTACATCAGAGGATGGGAATCTAACTGGTATGGAGGTAAGAATTACGGTGACAAAATCCTTGAGGATTATAATATCCGCAGATACCTTCGTGCACGTTTATCTCGTGCTAGTATTTCTCAAATTATCATCGAACGTACGTTGAAGTTGATTACCGTTACTATCAACACAGCGCGTCCAGGTGTAATTATAGGTAAAGGTGGTCAAGAAGTTGACAAGTTGAAAGAAGAGTTGAAGAAGCTTACTAAAAAGGATGTTCAAATAAACATCTTTGAAATTAAGCGTCCTGAACTAGATGCTAATTTGGTTGCAGATGGAATTGCACGCCAAATTGAAGCTCGAATTTCTTTCAGACGTGCAATCAAAATGGCAATCGCCTCTACCATGCGTATGGGTGCCGAAGGGATCAAGGTGAAAATCGCCGGTCGTCTTAACGGTGCTGAAATGGCTCGTGATGAAATGTTTAAGGATGGTCGAACTCCTTTGCATACATTCCGCGCAGACATTGATTACGCAACAGCCGAAGCTCACACTACTTACGGTCGTATCGGTATCAAGGTATGGATTTGTAAAGGTGAAGTTTATGGCAAACGCGACTTGTCTCCAAACATTGGAATGGCAGCTAAAAAAGAAGGTGCAGCTCCAGCGGGAAGAGACAGAAAACCTGCTATGGGTGGAGGTCGTAGAAAGAAAAATTAATTGATTTTTAATCCAATAAAATTCGGATTATGTTACAACCAAAAAGAACTAAGTTCAGAAAAGCACATAAGGGAAGAAATCGTGGTGAAGCTCATCGTGGAAGCACCATCGCATTTGGATCTTTTGGCTTGAAGTCTTTAGAAGCGGGATGGATTACATCACGTCAAATAGAAGCTTCGCGTATTGCTGTTACACGTTTTATGAAACGTGAAGGAAAAGTGTGGATTCGAATTTTCCCAGACAAACCAATTACCTCTAAACCAGCCGAAGTAAGGATGGGTAAAGGTAAAGGTGCTCCAAGCCATTGGGTTGCCGTGGTTAAGCCAGGAAGAATCATGTTCGAATCAGACGGTGTTCCGTATGAAATCGCAAAAGAAGCTATGCGTTTGGCCGCTCAAAAGCTTCCAGTTAAGTGTAAATTTGTAGTACGAAATGACTACGTTATTCCAACTAAATAAGAAGAATTATGAAGCAGGAAGAAATATCGAAATTGTCATTGGAAGATGTTCGCGAGCGTTTGTCTGATTTTAAAGAGCAACTTTATAAAATGAAGTTGAACCATAAAATCGCTCCTATGGAAAATCCAATGGTCATTCGTAATGCAAGAAAGAATGTAGCTCGTTTGAGCACTGAACTTTCTAAAAGATTAAAAACGGCGTAAGCCTTTAAACAAGATTACAATGGAAGATCGTAATTTAAGAAAAGAGCGTATCGGTGTTGTTACTAGCAATAAAATGGACAAGTCAATTGTCGTTGCTGTTGCCCGTAAAGTGAAGCACCCGAAATACGGTAAGTTTGTTAACAAAACAACCAAGTTTGTGGCTCATGATGAAAAAAATGAAGTAGGTATCGGCGATACTGTACGCATCATGGAGACCAGACCTTTGTCGAAGACAAAAAACTGGAGATTGGTTGAAATTATTGAAAGAGCTAAATAGTTTGTAGCGATGATACAACAAGAATCAAGATTGGCAGTAGCAGATAACAGTGGCGCCAAAGAAGTATTATGTATTCGAGTACTTGGTGGTACGAAAAGAAGATATGCTTCTGTAGGCGACAAAATAGTTGTCTCTGTAAAGAGTGCATCGCCCTCTGGGAACGTGAAAAAAGGTAGCGTTGCAAAGGCGGTGGTTGTTCGTACAAGAAAAGAAGTACGTCGTCCAGATGGATCGTATATCCGATTCGATGATAATGCAGTTGTTCTTTTGAATGCTGCAGGTGAGATGAGAGGTACTCGTATTTTTGGACCTGTGGCTCGTGAATTGCGCGAGAACAACTTCATGAAAATTGTTTCACTTGCACCTGAGGTGCTCTAATAATTTGAATCATGCAAAAGAAATTACATGTAAAAGTTGGAGACATGGTTCAGGTAATGAGCGGTGAATCTCGTGGAGAAAAAGGGAAAGTTGTGTCTATTGACCGAAATAAAAATCGTGCCATCGTTGAAGGTGTGAATTTGGTTAAAAAACACATCAAGCCTAGCGCTACTAGTCCTCAAGGCAGTATTGAGGATAGAGAAGCTGCAATTCATTTGTCGAACCTAATGCTATTAGTAAACGATAAGCCAACACGTATTGGTCGTCGTGAAGATGCAAAAGGTAATTTGGTACGTTATTCTAAAAAGACTGGAGAGGAGATCAAGTAATGAACTATCAACCTAGATTAAAAGTAAAGTATAGAAACGAAGTTGTTTCTACTTTATCTGAAAAATTCGGATACAAATCAGTGATGAGCGTTCCGAGATTACAAAAAATTGTTGTTAGCCAAGGTATTGGTGACGCAGTTGGAGATAAGAAGTTAATTGACTCCGCTGTTCAAGATATGACAACAATTACTGGTCAGCGCGCTATTGCAACAAATTCCAAAAAGGATATTTCTAATTTCAAATTGAGAAAAGGAATGCCGATTGGAACGAAGGTAACTTTGCGTGGTGATAAAATGTATGAGTTTTTTGATAGACTTCTATCTGTTGCTCTTCCTAGAACTCGTGACTTCAGAGGCGTTAGTGCCAAAGGTTTTGATGGTCGTGGGAATTTCAACATGGGCGTTAAAGAACACATCATTTTCCCTGAAATTGATATCGATAAGGTTAGCCGCATCATGGGTATGGACATCACGTTTGTAACCAATGCAGAAACAGATGAAGAAGCAAAAGCATTGTTGGACGCGTTTGGTTTCCCATTCACTAAATAAGAATTAAGATGGCAAAAGAATCAATGAAAGCGCGTGAGCGCAAACGTGAAAAAATGGTAGCTAAATATGCTGCTAAACGTGAAGCTTTGAAGGAAGCTGGAGATTGGGAAGGTTTACAAAAGTTACCAGCGAACTCGTCAAAAGTTCGTTTGCACAACAGATGTAAATTGACTGGTCGTCCAAGAGGGTATATGAGACAATTCGGTCTTTCGAGAGTAACTTTCCGTGAGATGGCTTTGGCTGGTAAAATCCCAGGGATTAAAAAATCAAGTTGGTAAAATAATTTTAGGAGATATGTATACAGATCCAATAGCTGATTTTCTTACGCGTATTAGAAACGCGGTAAGAGCAAATCACAAAGTAGTAGAAATTCCTGCGTCTAACATGAAGCGTGAAATGACAAAAATCCTTTTTGACAAGGGATACATTGATAATTTCCGCTTTGAAGAGGATGGGAAACAAGGTAAAATTAAAATTGCATTGCGCTACGACGCGGTGACCAATAAAAATGCGATAACAAGAATCGATCGTATTTCTAAACCAGGTCTTCGTAAATATTGTAATGCAACTGAATTGCCTCGCGTATTGAACGGTTTAGGAATCGCTATGATTTCTACTTCTAAAGGTTTGATTACCGACAAAGAAGCTCGTAAAGAGAACGTTGGTGGTGAGGTGGTATGTTACGTTTATTAATTTATACACAATAACGGCTTATGTCAAGGATAGGAAAAAATCCAATTACAATCCCGAGTGGTGTGGAGGTAAAGGTTGACGGTAACTTGGTTACTGTTAAAGGATCTAAAGGAGAATTGATACAAGAATTGGATTCTTGTGTGTTTTTTTCTCTTGAGGATGGAATCATTACTTTAACCCGCGAATCGGACGCTCCGGACCATCGTTCAAAACATGGTTTGTATAGAGCATTAATCAACAATATGATTGTTGGTGTATCGGAAGGGTTCAAGAAAGAAATGGAAGTTGTTGGTGTTGGTTACCGTGCTAATGCAAACGGACAAGTTTTAGAACTGTCTGTTGGTTACTCTCACCCAATTCTGTTGGAAGTGCCGAAAGAAGTTAAATTGAGTACTGAAATGGTAAAAGGTCAACCGCCTTTAATCGTTTTGGAATCTCATGACAAACAACTTATTGGTCAAGTTGCAGCGAAAATTCGTTCTTTCCGCAAACCAGAACCATACAAAGGAAAAGGTATTAAGTTTAAAGGTGAGCAGATCAGAAGAAAAGCTGGTAAATCTGCAGGTAAAAAATAAGTAGGTTATGGCATTCAGTAAAGAAATAAGAAGAGCGAAAATTAAGCGCAGAATTCGTAAGAACGTATCAGGTAATGCTGACGTTCCGAGACTGACAGTTTATCGCAGTAATAAACAAATTTATGCACAAATCATTGATGATGTGAGAGGAGTGACCTTGGTGTCTGCTTCTTCATTGAAGAATGATGGTGCACAGAGTGTTCCGAAAATTGATCAGGCGAAAATGGTCGGTAAAGAAGTAGCTGAAAAAGCTATGGCGGCCGGTGTTGAGCGTGTGGTTTTCGATAGAAATGGGTATTTGTATCATGGTCGTGTTAAATCGCTTGCTGACGCTGCACGCGAAGTAGGACTTAAATTTTAAGAAATTATGTCAGGTAAAGTAAGCAGTGTAAAAGCGGTAGACATGGAGTTGAAGGATAAACTCGTTGCCGTGAATCGTGTAACTAAGGTTACTAAAGGTGGTCGTACTTTCTCTTTCTCAGCAATCGTAGTGGTTGGAAATGAGAATGGTGTAGTGGGTCATGGCCTTGGTAAAGCCAAAGAAGTTACAGAAGCAATCCAAAAAGCTATTGATGATGCGAAAAAGAACCTTATTGAAGTTCCAATTCGTAAAGGTACAGTTCCGCACACGCAAAAGGGCAAGTTTTCTGGAGCTCGCGTTCTTTTGAAGCCTGCAACAGATGGTACAGGTGTAATCGCCGGTGGTGCGATGCGTGCTGTTCTTGAAAGTGTTGGTGTGCACAATGTATTGGCAAAGTCGCAAGGTTCGTCAAATCCACACAACGTGGTGAAAGCAACTTTCGTAGCCTTGGAAAACATGCGCGATGCAGTAGCTGTCGCTAAGCAGAGAAGAGTGTCTTTGGATAAAGTGTTTAACGGATAATATTTGAATTATGGCTACAGTAAAATATAAATTAGTTAGAAGTGTAATCAAACGTCCGGCTCGTCAAAAAGCTACAGTGCAAGCACTTGGTTTGAGAAGAATAAACCAGATTGTTGAAAAAGAGGCAACTCCTCAAATTCTTGGCATGATCAAGAAGGTTCAGCACTTGTTAGAAGTAATTGATTAAACCTTATAAGTTTAGAAATAATGAATTTGAATAATTTAAAGCCCGCAAGTGGTTCAGTAAAAAAAGAGAAGCGAATTGCGAGAGGTCAAGGATCCGGTCACGGAGGTACCTCGACACGTGGGCACAAGGGTGCAAAGTCTCGTTCTGGTTACAAATCTAAAATTGGATTTGAAGGTGGACAAATGCCTTTGCAGCGTCGTGTTCCGAAATTTGGTTTCAAGAATATCAATCGTGTAGAGTATAAAGTGATTAATTTGGACGTCATCCAAAATTTGGTTGACAAGAAAAATATCACTGAATTCACCTTAGACGTTTACAGCGAAAATGGTTTGGCTTCTGGCAATGACTTGGTAAAAGTTCTTGGAAGAGGTGAATTGAATTCTGCCGTAAAAGTTACAGCTCATAAGTTTTCTGCTTCGGCAAAAACAAATATTGAGTCTAAAGGTGGTAGCGTTACAGAACTTTAATTAATTTTGCCAACTATTTTCGAAACATGAAACGATTTTTTGAGACACTAAGGAACATTTGGAGGGTTGAAGAACTCAAAAATAGAATATTGGTAACACTAGGGCTTATTCTAATTTTTAGAGTAGGTTCTTTTATCGTGCTACCAGGTGTTGATACTTTTGCTCTTGCGGAAGCAGCTAAAAATGCTAAACAAGGTGGACTGGCTGATATATTAGCTTTGTTCTCCGGTGGCGCATTTAGTAATGCCTCTATTTTAGCATTGGGTATTATGCCATACATTTCTGCTTCGATCATTATGCAACTTTTGGGCATGGCAGTTCCTGCTGTGCAAAAAATGCAAAAAGAAGGCGAAAGTGGACGCAACAAGATGAACAATATCACAAGGTGGTTAACTATTGTGATATGTGCCGCTCAGGCTCCATCGTACTTGGGTCTATATGTTGGAAACAGCAATGCAATTATCAGCAACACGCCGTTTTGGTGGGTGCAAAGTACTTTGATTCTCATCGCGGGCACCATGTTTGCTATGTGGATTGGAGAGCGTATCACCGATCGTGGTGTAGGTAATGGTATTTCATTGTTGATTACAGTAGGTATCTTAGCAGGATTACCAGCAGCTTTCCTACAAGAAATTGTGAGCAAATCGAGCAACCCAATCATGATAATCATGGAGATTGTTTTGTTTATGGTTGTCGTGATGGTTACAGTTTTAATTGTGCAGGGAGTCAGAAAAGTGCCTGTTAGTGTTGCCAAACGCATCGTTCAATCGAGAGGAACTGCTGCAGAAGCTGGGGTAAGAGATTATTTACCTATTAAGGTGAATGCATCTGGTGTAATGCCAATCATTTTTGCACAAGCGGTTATGACGGTTCCGATCATGTTGATGAGTTCACTCTCTGAAGATGGCGGTTCAACATTTTTAGGTCTAGGTGATATATTTGGATTAGGATACAATGCTATATTGTTTGTGTTGATTATGGTGTTTACCTATTTCTACACAGCAATTATGATTAATCCTAAGCAAATGGCTGAAGACATGAAAATGAACGGCAGCTTTATACCAGGAGTGAAACCGGGAGAAGAAACTGCTTCGTATTTGGATGAGTTGATTTCAAGAATCACGCTTCCAGGAGCCATTTTCTTGGGCTTGATTGCAATTATTCCGGCATTCGCTAAATTGGCAGGCGTTACTGATGGTTTCTCAATGTTCTTTGGAGGGACATCCTTGCTCATTATGGTTGCGGTTGTTCTAGATACTTTACAACAAATAGAAAGCTACTTATTAAATCGTCATTATGATGGTTTGATGGAGGGCACTAAAGTAAGAGGTAGAAGAACAGATAACGAAATGTCAGGATTCTAATTTATGGCTAAGCAATCATCAATAGAACAAGACGGCGTAATCATTGAAGCATTATCAAATGCAATGTTTCGAGTTGAATTGGAAAACGGACATATTATCACGGCTCATATTTCAGGAAAAATGAGGATGAATTACATCAAAATTTTACCTGGAGATAGAGTGAAAGTTGAAATGTCTCCGT
>JBIIJN010000100.1:0-7524 GCA_044233745.1 Crocinitomicaceae bacterium | reverse complement strand
ATATGAATAAGTTCTACTTGATAATCATTGCATTAAGCTCATGTTTTTCTGTACTTGCTCAAAATGTAACGGGCACCATTTTCGATAAATCTACAAATGAACCCATAATTGGAGCCAGAATAGAAACCTCAGAAGGCAAAAAAGCTGTTACGAATATCGATGGTGTCTTTAAAATTCAAATAGATTCATTTCCAGCGAATTTTAAGGTGACGATGACAGGTTTTATTTCCGCGGAATTTGCGCTTGACGGACCTGATTCTGAGCTGAAAGTGTATATGATTTCAGGAGATTATCAAACTGGAACTGTAGTAATTTCGGCCAGTCGTCGTCAACAAGAGATTGAGGAAGTGCCCATGAGTATGGATGTGTTGAAAGCCGAGTTTTTGGACAGCAAAGGTTTTTCCAACTTGGAAGACGCAGTAGAATCTACACCAGGCGTGAACACGATGGATGGACAAGTGAGCATTCGTGGAGGAAGCGGCTATGCTTATGGCGTGGGAAGTCGCGTAATGCTTTTGTGGAACGGTTTACCGCTTCTATCTGGGGATGCAGGCGACATCAAGTTCAATACCTTGCCAATAGAAAACACATCTCAAATTGAAATTATAAAAGGTGCATCTTCCGTTTTATATGGCAGTGGCGCCTTGAATGGTGTTGTTGCATTAACCGAGCGCGAACCCCGATTAGAAGGTGAAATTCGAGTGAAATTACAAACGGCCATTTACGATAATCCACAACGAGCCAGTTTACAATGGTACAAAGGCTCACTGCACGGATTGGGTTTTGCAGATGTTTACTACGGTAAAATGTATAAAAACTTTGGATTTTCCATTTCAGGAAGCACCTTTGGTGATATGGGCTATCGGGAGGGCGAAACAGAAAGACGTGCCCGAGTTGGCGGCATGATTTATATCAGACCAGAAAAATACAACAACATCAAGGCAGGATTGGGCTACAACTTTCAATATCAAATTGGCGCATCCTTTTTGATTTGGGAGAGTGACTCATTGGGTTATAGACCACGAGGAGGAACGGACATAACTAATCCAGAATCAACACTAATCATCACCAAGGGCGTTCGTATGAATCTCGATCCTTACATAAAAATATACGACAAGAAAAAGAACAGTCACGACATCAAAGGTCGCGTTTATTGGGTCGACAACGATGTGATTACTTCACCGGACCAAGCCAATGCATCAACAACCTATCTATTGGATTATCAGTACCAAATGAAAATCGACAGCAATGGTACTTTTATAGCCGGGGCCAGTGCCATTTATGCCGACGTTAGGGCAAATCTCTTTGGTAATCACAATGCTATCAATCCTGCCTTGTATGCACAAGCCGATTATAAATTTTTCAAAAAACTATTTGTAACCGCTGGTTTGCGCGCCGAATATTTCCAAGTGGATGGTCACCGTGGAGACTCTGATTACCAAGCCTTTGGAACCACACTTCCCTTTTATCCAATTTTTCGTTCTGCGGCCTCATACCAAGCAGCCAAAGGAACATTTTTACGCGCATCATGGGGTCAAGGTGTCCGTTTCCCTTCAATAGCAGAGCGCTTCACACAAACCAGTGTTGGTGCTTTGAATATTTTCCCGAATGCCAATCTTTCAAGAGAAACAGGTTGGGCAGCAGAATTGGGTGTGAAACAAGTGATTCTTTTCGACAATTGGAAAGCTTTGATTGATGTTGCTGGTTTCTGGAATGAATACAACGACATGATTGAATTTACATTTGGTGCGTACAATCCTCCTGGAACCAATTTGAGCCTCGACCCAACCAGTCCGATGTATATTTTGAAATGGGTTGGTTTCAAAGCCATTAATGCTGAAAAAGCCAGAATCACGGGTATTGAAGCTACCATTACCAGCGAAGGGAAAATTGGTGATTTTGAATTGAGAACATTGGTGGGTTATACCTACATGAATCCCATAAGCTTGAACAATGACCCAGAATATCGATCTACTTTTTCCGACACCACAACAAATATGTTAAAATACCGCTACAACCATATGTTTAAAGGCGATGTAGAAGTAATTTACGAGGGATTTAGTTTCGGTATTTCTTGCAGATATACAAGCTTCATGCGCAACATCGACCGTGTGTTTGAAGACGCTTTAGTTGGTGGAGAAGAAATTCTGAGAGGACTGAAAAACTACCGACAAATCAACAACAAAGGTCTGGCTATTGTAGATTTACGCGTGGGATACAAAGTAAATGACCAAGTGCGCTTGAGTTTCATCGTGAATAACGTGTTCAATACTGAATATGTAAGTCGCCCAGGTGCTATTCAACCTCCTAGAATGTATATGCTTCAAGCTATGTTTAGTTTGAAATAAGCTGTAATATTAATTAACAAACCAATCGAAATCTTTGAAATTCTCATCACCTTCAAATGCGTGTTTCAAAAGTGTTAACAAATGTTCAAAAAAGTATCGCTACGCAAATCGAATTCCAACTAAATTTGCATCCGATTTGTTCGTGCCCATTTTTTCCGCGGCCGGCGTTTCACAAGCTCGATGTTGAGCCCAAAACAAAGAACAAAAATCGTTATGCCTAAAGACACATCCATCAAGTCCGTCCTAATTATAGGTAGCGGGCCAATTGTTATTGGACAAGCCTGTGAGTTTGATTATTCTGGTTCCCAAGCCGCCCGTTCTTTGAGAGAAGAAGGTATTGAGGTAACTCTGATTAACTCAAATCCTGCAACTATTATGACAGATAAGGTGGTTGCCGATAATGTGTACTTAAAACCACTCGAGCCAGAATCCATCAGAGAAATTCTCGAAAACCACAAAATTGATGCTGTTCTCCCAACTATGGGTGGACAAACGGCTTTGAATCTTTGTATCAAATGTGACGACTTGGGCATGTGGGAAGAGTTTGGCGTTAAAATCATCGGTGTTGATATCGAAGCTATCCACATTACGGAAGATCGAGAGAAATTTCGCGACTTGATGGAATCTATAGATGTCATGTGTGCACCATCAAAAATTGCACGTTCCTTTTTGGAAGGAAAGGAAGTGATGCAAGAATTGGGCATTCCTTTGGTTCTTCGCCCTTCGTTTACCCTTGGCGGTAGCGGTGGAGCTGTTATTTATAAAAAAGAAGATTTTGACGCAGCCTTGACAACTGCGCTTCACACCTCTCCCATCCATGAAGTTTTGATTGACAAAGCTGTAATTGGCTGGAAAGAATATGAATTGGAACTGCTGCGCGATTCCAACGATAACGTGGTGATTGTTTGTTCTATTGAGAATTTCGACCCCATGGGCATCCACACGGGAGATTCAATTACCGTTGCACCTGCCATGACACTTTCTGATACAACATTCCAGAAAATGCGCACCATGGCCATCAAAATGATGCGTGCCATCGGAACATTTGCCGGCGGATGTAATGTACAATTCTCCGTTTCAAACGATGAAAAAGAGGACATCATCGCGATAGAAATTAATCCACGCGTTTCTCGATCATCTGCCTTGGCTTCAAAAGCTACGGGCTATCCAATTGCGAAAATCGCAGCCAAATTGGCCATCGGTTATCACTTGGATGAATTGAATAATCAAATTACGAAGACCACTTCTGCGATGTTTGAGCCGACTTTGGACTATGTGATTGTGAAAATACCACGTTGGAACTTCGATAAATTCCCAGGTTCAGACCGTCGTTTGGGCTTCCAAATGAAATCTGTTGGTGAAGTAATGGGCATTGGGCGTTCGTTCCAAGAAGCATTGCAAAAAGCTTGTCAATCTTTAGAAATTGGTAGAAACGGTTTGGGTGCAGATGGAAAAGAATTGCGCGACCAAAGTGCGATTTTATATTCCCTAGAAAATCCATCTTGGAACAGACTATTCCATATTTATGATGCAATCAAATTGGGCATTCCTTTCAAAACCATCAAAGAAAAGACAAAAATCGATGATTGGTTCTTACGACAAATCGAAGAATTGGTGAAATTGGAACGCCACATCGAACAATTTACGGTAGGCAATATTTCTAAAGCGTTGCTTTACGAAGCCAAACAAAAAGGTTATGCCGACCGACAAATCGCGCATCTGTTGAAATGCTTGGAATCTGAAGTGTATAAAAAACGCGAAGAATACAACATCAAACGTGTTTATAAATTGGTGGACACTTGTGCCGCTGAATTTGAAGCACAAACGCCTTACTACTACTCTACTTTCGAAGAGGAAAACGAATCCGTTGTAACCGACAAGAAAAAAGTTGTAGTGCTTGGTTCAGGTCCAAACAGAATTGGTCAGGGAATTGAATTTGACTACAGTTGTGTGCATGGCGTTTTGGCTGCCAAAGAAGCTGGTTATGAAACGATTATGATCAACTGTAATCCAGAAACGGTTTCTACTGACTTCGATACCGCTGATAAATTGTACTTCGAACCCGTTTTCTGGGAACATATTTACGACATCATCCAACACGAAAAACCAGAAGGTGTAATCGTGCAATTGGGTGGTCAGACAGCCTTGAAGTTGGCGGAAAAATTAACCCGCTACGGCATCAAAATTATGGGCACGAGCTTCGACGCTTTGGATTTAGCCGAAGACCGAGGTCGTTTCTCAGGTTTGTTGAAAGAAATGAACATTCCTTACCCAGAATTTGGTGTGGTGGAAAGTGCTGAACAAGCCATCGAATTGTCTGAAACACTTGGTTTCCCCTTGTTGGTGCGCCCTTCTTATGTGTTGGGTGGACAGAAAATGAAAATCGTCATCAACAAAGAAGAATTAGAGACGCATGTTGTTGATATTTTGCGCGACATGCCTGATAATCAAATTTTGCTCGACCATTTCTTGGGTGGCGCCATTGAAGCCGAAGCCGACGCACTTTGTGATGGCGAAAACGTGTATATCATTGGAATCATGCAGCACATTGAGCCTGCAGGTATTCACTCAGGCGACTCTTATGCCGTATTGCCACCCTACAATTTGGGCGATTTCGTGATGCAACAAATCAAGGACATCACCAACAAAGTAGCTGTAGCATTGAAAACCGTTGGATTGATTAACATTCAATTTGCCATCAAAAACGACAAGGTTTATGTGATTGAAGCCAATCCACGTGCATCCAGAACCGTTCCTTTTATTGCGAAAGCGTATGACGAACCCTATGTGAATTACGCAACTAAAATCATGTTGGGCGTGAATAAAGTGACAGATTTCACCTACAATCCGAAATTGGAAGGTTACGCCGTAAAAATCCCAGTGTTCTCCTTCGAAAAATTCCCGAATGTGAACAAAGAATTGGGTCCAGAAATGAAATCTACTGGTGAAGCCATCCGTTTCATCAAGAATTTAAAAGACCCATTCTTCGTGAAGGTGTATTCTGAACGAAATTTGTATCTTAGCAAATAATGATCATCCTCGTTATCACCGACGCTGTCAAAACCATCATGATGCTTATCGGCGTTGTGGTTGTCATTCGTTTTATGAGAGGTGTTTTTGCAACCAAACATGCTGCAGAATCCATCAAGCAATTCGATGCCAAGAAAAAAGCCATGGAGCAGGAAAAGCAACGTGTTGAACGTGAAAAAGGGAAAATCACAGTTTCATCGACATCTACGCAGCATTCTAATGTGGAGGATGTGGATTTTGAGGAAATCAAATAATTCCTGTTTCACATATACATCTTCATAAGTAGCAAAAAAATATATCTTTGTTCGCTGCTAGCAACTGGCTATTGGCTGCTGGCGAATAAAAAACTGTAAAAGCCCCTCAGAAATGAACAAATTGAATCTCAAAAAGACTTATCCGTATTTAATTGCTGTTGCCATATTGATGGCTTTGTCGATGTGGTTTTTCCACCCTGCGTTGAGTGGTTATGCTATTGTGCAAAATGACATCATTCAGTCGAAAGGTATGGCGAACGATATCGCTGCGTTTAGAGACACAACAGGTGTTGAACCTTTGTGGACGAATGGTATGTTTTCTGGAATGCCATCGAATCAAATCTCGGTAGCCGAGCAAGGCAATTTCAACCGCGACTTGAGAAAAGTACTTACACTTGGTCTGCCTGAACACATTGCGCAACTCTTCTTGATGATGCTTGGATTTCTCTTTTTGGGACTTTGTATGCGCATCAATGTTTGGGTTTCTACCGTTGGCGCTATTGCCTTTGGTTTTTCATCATTTTATATCATTTCTATTGAAGCGGGACACGTAAACAAAGTTTGGGCTATTGCCTTTATTGCACCCGTGGTGGCTTCTTTTGTATTGGCTTATCGCGGTTATCTGAAATGGGGCTTTATTCTTTCGGCCTTTTTTATGAGCATGCAATTGGCCAGCAACCACGTTCAAATTAGTTACTATACGGCAATAATCTTAGCCGTTTTGGGTGTATATTACGCTGTTGAAGCCGTGCGCTCTAAAGGCTATAAGACCTTTGCGATAGCAACCCTCGGACTTTTATTGGCTTATGGCGCAGCGATTGGAAGCACAGCAGCCAATTTAATGCCAACCCAAGAATATGCAGCAGCCACCACACGTGGAGAGAACCTCATAACAATTACACCAACCAATGAGCCCATTGACAATGCCACCAGTGGTTTGGATCGCGACTACATTGTGGCATGGAGCTTAGGAAAAACAGAAACCGCAACGCTATTCAACCCGTATGCAAAAGGCGGACACAGCATCGCTATCGGCAATGGTGAATTGTCTGACAAACTGCAAGATTCTGAAGATTTTAACAGTCAAGAAAAGCAATTTATCGCCAATTCGGTTCAATATTATGGCGATCAGCCTTTCACATCAGGTCCGGTTTATATTGGCGGCTTGGTGTTCATATTGGCTTTAATCGGTTTGTTTTTCATACAATCCGGCATCAAATGGGCATTCTTCGCGGTTGCGCTGTTGAGCTTATCTTTAGCTTGGGGAAAAAACCTGATGGGGTTAAGCGACTTCTTCATCGACTACGTGCCGATGTATTCTAAATTCCGCGCCGTAACCATGATTCTGATTGTGTTGGAATTTGCCTTTCCAGTGCTGCTGATGCTTATCTTGAATGAATTTTGGAACAGCCGTGAACACATTTTAAAGCAAAAAAAGATGTTCCTGATTACCTCTGGGGCTGGGGCTTTGGTGATGCTAATTTTAGCCTTTTCACCAGATATGATTGGTAATACATCTACAGCCGAACGTGAAAAGTTGGCCAACATTCAAGAAGTTACCTACCAAGAAATCGCAAGAGAAGTGATGTCCATGCCCGCTGAGCAATTGACGCAATATGGCGTAGAGAATCCGAACGACCCCAATGAAGTGCGCATGTTTATTGACCAAATAACACAAATGCAAGTCGAATCATTTGAAAACAACTTCCCAGCGCTATTGAGTTTCCGTAAGATGATTTTCACTTCGTACGGTATCAGAACGCTTCTTTTCGTGCTTTTCGGTTTGGGTCTCATTGCGCTTTACTTGTTCGTGCCAAGCATCAATCGCTACGTTATGATAGGTGGATTAGGAGCACTAATTGCCATTGACTTGGTAAGCATAAACTTGATTT
>JBIIJN010000158.1:0-7531 GCA_044233745.1 Crocinitomicaceae bacterium | reverse complement strand
AATCTTTACATTCAATCATGAAAAGCCATTCAAATAATTAAAAAATGGAAAACATAATTTCTACGTTTCAAAAGTTGATTACGAACAAATAAAATACTCAAAACAGATCTGAAATGGGTGAAAAATTGAAACTAGCGCTTTTAGAAGATAACATTATTTTAAAAGATCATTTATTTATTACAAACCTCAAAATTTTTAAAAATATATGTTTGATAATAATTCAATTGATTTTCATCTGTTAAAAACAAGAGCTTATAATTTGAGATGGGCAACTGTAACTGAAGGCGTTATTCCTCTTACAGCTGCAGACCCTGATTTTCCGAGTGCTCCGGAAATAGCTGAGGCGATTCAAAGGTATGCAAAAGATAGATATTTTTGTTACGGTTCTCCCGAGGGTTTACCAGAATTCAAAGAAAGTATAGCCGCTCATTACCAAAACAAACGTAATGTCCCTGTTTCGCCTGAATTTGCATTTCCTGTAAACAGCGCTGCTTATGGAATTTACATTACTTGTAAGACTTTTCTAATTCCGGGAGATGAAGCCATAATATTTGATCCCGTAGATTTTTTATTTCGTTATTCTATTGAACAAGTAGGAGCAAAAGCTGTTTCATATGCTATTTCTCCAGGAATTCAAAATACTGATTTTAATCAATTGAAAAGCCTTATTACTCCTGCGACAAAAATGATTTGTCTGTGTAACCCATTAAATCCTACAGGAAAAGTTTTTACAAAACAAGAATTGACCCAGTTAGGACAAATTGCATGTGAGTATAATTTAATTATTTTGTCAGACGAGATTTGGAGCGATATTATTTTTAAACCTGCGGTTTTTGTAAGTATCGCTTCTATAAACCAAGAAATTAGAGAACGAACAGTAACAATTACTGGGTTTAGTAAATCATATGGATTAGCAGGTCTGAGAATCGGAGCTGTAATCGCTCACAATGAGATACATTTTAAGTTGTTGATGGAAGCTTCATTGCATTATTCTACAATCCATGGTGTTAGCGTGATTTCTCAAATAGCCGCTACAACTGCAATGAATTATTGTGATACTTGGTTGATTGACTTTTTACAACATCTAACGAGTACAAAAGATCTTATCGTTCAAGAATTGAATTCAATTCCTGGATTTAAATGTATTTCGCCAGACGGTTGTTATGTGGCTTTTACAGACATTACTGAAACAGGTAAGTCAAGTCAAGAAATGCATGATTTTCTGTTAAAAGAGGCAAAAGTAGCTGTTGTGCCTGGTCTTAAGGAGTGGTTTGGCAAAGGAGCAGAGGGTTATATTAGAATGAGTTTTGCAAGTTCTGAAGAGGTAGTTAGCGAAGCGCTTTATAGAATCAAAAAGAGTTTGAGATGAAAACAGTAATTATCGGAGGGGGTATAGCCGGGATGACAATGGCACTTTTGATGGAACGCAATGATATGGAAGTTGTTGTTTGTGAAAAACTAATATCGAATTCAAGAATTGGTCATGCATTTTTAATGAACGTTGATGGTTTGACAATCTTAAAAAATCTCAGAAATAAATCAACCGCTCAATTACTATCAAATCATATCAGCTTGTTTAGTCTTAAAAGGCCAAATAATGAGGAGAAAATTAAAATTCAATTAATTGATTGGCATTGCATAAAGCGTGTTAATCTGATTAATTTTCTTCAATCTTCTTTTTCAGATGGGACACTTAAAAAGGGTCGTACCTTTTCACATTTCATATACGGAAATGGGAAAGCAATTGCAGCAGTTTTTGAAAATGGAGAAATAGAATACGGTGATATTTTCATCGGTGCTGATGGAAGCAATTCAAAAGTTAGAGAGCTAATTTTTGGAGCAACAAATTATAGTGAGAATGATGTTAATGAAATTGTATGTAGGTCTTCATTTAAAGTAGATAATGTAAGAAAGGATGCCCTTTTTCAAAAATACCAAAGCGATAAAAAGGGCTTAGCATTTGGTTTTATTCCAGTTTCAGAAGGAGAAGTTGTATGGTTTATTCAATATGATGTAAAACTAGCACCGAGATCAGTAGAAAATAATTCAGAAAGTATTGAAGCTTTCAGTAAAGAAATATTGAAAGATTTTCCTGCTGAAGTAACTGATTTGTTGAATTCTTCAGATTTTAATAATTCCTATATTTGGAAAACAAGAGATTTTGATTTGTTACCCAGCTTTCATAGCGAAAATATTGTCCTGATTGGAGATGCTGCTCACCTAGCGTTGCCATTTACGAGCGCTGGCACAACGAATGCAATTTTAGATGCGGAATGTTTGTCCAAATCGCTTAAAGAATTTGATTCTATTGAGTTGTCATTTCAAAATTATTATGCAGAGCGATCGGAAAAAACAGGAATGCATATTGCTCAAGGACGTCAGATCAAAGAAACATTTCTTAATCCAGAAAAACATAGTGAAAGAGGATTTTTAATACCATTGATATCATCGGAAAAAATTGAAAAATCATCGCTTGATGCTCATAAATTGAAAGTTGTATATTTTACAGATCCTATATGTTCAACTTGTTGGATTATACAGCCAATATTAAGAAAACTTAAATTGGAATATGGAGATACTTTAGATATTGAATACCGTATGGGCGGATTACTTCCATCCTGGATAAATTATGACAAAGGAATCATAAAAACACCATTAGATGCGGCTAATCATTGGGACGAAGTTAGATCTTCTAAAGGGATGTATTTAAGTGGTGACATTTGGAGAAAAGATCCATTAAATTCTTCTTATCCTCCGTCGATTGCTTTTAAAGCAGCACAACTGCAAAATCATGATAAAGCTATTTCTTTTCTAAGGAGAATGAAAGAACTTGTATTCATTGAACAACAAAATATCACTAGGTGGGATGTTATTGAAAATGCGGCATTGTCCTGTGGATTGGATGTTGCCGTTTTAAAAAATGATATAAAAATTCGTGGATTAGAGTTATTTGAAAATGATCTGGCGTTGGCGTTAAAGCTAGGCGTAAAAGTTTTTCCCACGTTTTTCTTTTATAAAAATGAGGAAATCGTTATGTCTTTAAATGGAAAACAGTCTTATGAAAATTTCGTGGCGATTATAAACGGATTGATTCCCGAAACAAATAATAAAACATTTAATCACCATCCAAAACATGTTTTTTCTTTGTTTAATAATATGTCTACTGAAGAATATGCATTTATAACAGATACTCCATTATCAGAGTCTACAAGTATACTTGAACAACTTTACAAGCAAGGTCACTTGTCTAAGTTTGAAAGTACACATGGAATCGTTTGGATGAAAAACTTAAATGAGCGAATTTAGGTTATTTGAAGTTTATTTCACTTCGTAATCTGAAAAATTACAATTGTTGTTAACGGCAGTTCGTCTAAACCACGCAGTAGCAGCGCAGCTAAACCTCCATTGCGTTCCCGAGAATAATAAAATTCCATGTATTATCTTTGTTTTCAGGGCGATTGTGCAGCTTTTTTCCAATTGCAGTTTTTTTTGCGGAAAAAAAAAGAGTGCTTCAAAAAAAAGAGGTTCATCAGGAATCCTCTTCAAAAATCAAACAACGCTTCACGATAACTCCATAAACATGGTTCTCGCGACCAAACACACGGGAAAGCTGTGCAACGGGAGTTTAGCTGCGCTGATAAAAGTTCATGGCTTGCCCGCTGGGCGCCCACGGCCGCGAAAGCAGCACCTCAGGTAAACTGTATTCCCCCCGACCAACTACATCTTGCCTAGCTCCGACATCATGCTGACCTTCGCGCAAAAAAAGCGAATCATGAAATTACAGGAAAATATTTTTTTAGAGGTTGATGTTCAGCATTGCTATACTTCAAGTCTAACAGCGCGATTAAAAGGCTCTCTCAAACTGTTCTGATTCCGCTTACTTAATTAAATTTAGCCTCAATTTTAATTGAGACTAAAACTAATTTCTACGTGCGTTCCATTGTTATTATAAATATTCAAAACACCCTCTAACTGCTCTTCGGCGAGCATTTTAATTGTTGATATACCAAATCCAAATTTCCCCTTCTCTAACTTTTTGTTTTCAATGCCCCTTCCATCGTCAGATACTATCAAACAAACATTTTCTTCTTTCTTGACAATACTTACACTAACAATTCCTTTTTCATTTTCTTTAAAAGCATATTTATAAACATTAGTTAGCAACTCATTAACGATTATTCCAATTGTTACAGCTTTACTAGACAGCACTTCAATTCTATCTGCCGACATGTGTATTTCGAACTTTGACTTGACATCAAATGCACTTTTAAAGCTCGAAATTAGTCCGTCAAAATATTTATCGATCCAAACATAAAGTTTTTCATTGGAATAAAGGAGGTTAGTGTATAATTCATTTATGCCCCTTATTCGGGCCAAAACATTCTTAAGTACTAATTGAACTTCATTACTAGCCGAAGACTTAATTTGTAAAGAAAGAATACTACTTATTATAGCATTATTATTGGCCACTCTATGATGAATCTCTTGAAGCATTGAGTTTTTTTCGTAGATTTTATTTTGTGCCATTTTAAATTCTGTCATATCAATGCCATAACCTATCATATATTCAAAAATACCATCTATAAAAAACGGAAAGAACCTCCTTAACGTGTATACGACCTTTCCCTCTTTCTGCATTCTTTCAATCCAATCTACTTCCTGTTTCGTTTCTATGGCTTTATTAAAATTGTCTCTGCGAATTTGGGCTAAATCAGTATCTAGACCTTTAAAATCACAATAATCAAAATCGTTTTTGCCAATCAACCAATTTCGAATTCCATCGTCTTTAATTCCTTTTTTATTGATAAATAAATAATCGTGATTTTTATCAAATAGTGCAATATCAGCTGGAATGTTATTTAAAACTAAATCATTAAATATTGTTTTATTCTTTAATTCATCTTCGTTATTTTTTTGTGATGTAAGATTTTTCATTACTCCATTAAGTAGCACATCTGTATTCTGAATTACTACCGACGCACTAATTTCAACCACTAAAACATTATCACCTACTATTAATCTGCAAACAAAGTTAAAGTTTGATTCATTCGCTTCACTAAGCTCCAATCTACTATTTAAATCTTTAAAATCCTCGGGGTGGAATCGTACCGATTTGCACCAATTAGGATCATTTAAATTTATTTTTACACTAAATATTTTTTCAAAAGAATTGCTTATATGTGAAAAATAACTTGAATTGTCGCTTTTAAAAATAAATTCAAAATTTGAAACGAGGTTGTTCTCATGAGAGAGTTCATGCTGTTCTCGGGAATATAAACCAGCTAACAATCGAGAAAAGCTTTCTAAAAGAGCTTGTTCCTTTAAAGATAATTTTTTGTGGTTTTTTGTGTAGTGTAACCCTATAAAGCCAATGCAATTCGAGCTATGGAAAACGGGCATTGTAATCAAGCTTTTAATCATTTGAGGAGCAAGCAAAGCTTTTACAGGATCGTCATCCTCCATCTCATCGACATTTTCAATTATGAGCGGTAAACCTTGTTCATGAGTTTCTAACAAATAAAGGTATGACTCCATGGGTATATCTTGGAGGTTCAATATCTCTGGTTGAACTCCTTCAGCGCACCACTCATAAGTATTGCTAGATAATCTATTTTTAAAATCATAATCAAAGATATAAACTCGATCTGCACCAATAAAAGTTCCAATTAACTCGAGTGATTCGTTTATTTTATCATCAATCTTTAAATTCGAATTCTCAAGATATGAAGTTGCAATACTGGTGTATACTTCGTAAATGTCAGTTATAATATTAAGCGATTTCAAAATTTCGACTGTTTGACTTTTTTCGGCAAATAACCTAAGCGCAGTTCGAATATTAAAATCTAAAATTGAAATTCCTGACTGCTTTAAGACATAACCGTAAGATTTAATTTGATTAGTCGTTTCATCCGATTTTATCTCAACATTTGATGATAAAAATATAATTGGTATTTCTTTATGTTTGTTAATTTCAGTAGCAGTTTGAAAGCCATCAATGCCTTGGCCTAAGTTGATATCCATTAAAATCAAATCGCATTCGGAATTATTCATCACAACATGGTGAATTGCATTTATACCATTTTTTGAAATCTCAACTTCATAGGATAACTCCTCTAAATTATGTTTCATAGATTTTGCAATTAGCAAATCATCTTCAACAAGAAGTAATTTAATTTTTTCTTTACACATGGTGTTAATTTAAGTGATCAGGATCCTTCGTTTCCTAGTAAAAAAGATTTTAAATTTAGTAAAATTATTGACTAGTCGCAAACGTACCACTAATTTCCAACAATCGCAATAGCCATGCGGTCAAAGAGCCTTTCACCGAAGTAACGCCTGTTCAAACGATAACAAAACTCGTTCAAGTAGTTCTGGAGATACTCGATTTTAATCATGTGATAGACACCAAGTAGATTTCTTTTGACGTTGCTTATTGTGATATGAACCCATTTCAAAGTCGTTTTTGTCGTTTTTTTATCTGATTTGAATGAAAGATGTGTTTCAAAAAGCTGAGAGAAGTCTTCATAACTGGTGCTTTTATCAGTAATAATTACAGCATTTTTTTCAATTGAATCGGTGGCTACATCATTGATTTCATTGGATTTGTGTGAGTTCAAACGCATCGGCCAATGACATAGACTATACGAGCAACCGAAGTCTCAATAAAAACACCTTCCAACACCTGCTCGGACTGGAGTTTGTCAAACAAGCCGAGAACATCATCATCACCGGACCAACAGGCATAGGCAAAAGCTATTTGGCCCAAGCAATAGGAAAAGACGCCTGTGTTTTCATCAAAAAAACAGCCTACTTTAACTGGATCACATTCAGCGAACAAGTGAAAATCGCTAAACTCGATGGCTCTTATCTCAAACTACTACATCGCATACAGAACAACGAACTACTCATTATTGACGACTTCGGCCTCCATCCTTTCGATAACTATACCAGACAAGCACTCATAGACGTCATTGAAGCCAAATACAATAAATCATCCATCATTATCAGCTCACAAATCCCCGTTGCACAGTGGCATCAACTCATCGGAGAAGGTACAATCGCAGACGCCATACTCGACTGACTCGTTCACGCATCACACAGGATAGAGCTCTCAGGAGAATCGCTCCGAAAAAACAGAAAACTAAAAGGATAAAAAACACTAATTTTACGCCCTGAAATTAACAAAAAAAGTGGCACTATATCACCGGATTTAGTGGCACGGTATGACCGGTGTGGGCATTTATTGCGAATATACTGTGACTAGCACACCGCGATTTTTAATCGTACCATCTACCACAATCCTATCATAAAACGACAGATTATTTATTCCTTTTTTTGGAGTCATATTCCTAAAACTGGAATAGGGGTGTATGGCTCAACACAAAAGATTCAAATCAAAGTATTGATTAATAAATAATTAAAGGCTATTTAAAAAAATGGCACATTAGTAGATAAGGGTCTAAGCGACAATGAATTAAAATAAACAAATTATGAATAGCTATCAATATCGAAAGCACTTTGAACTGATGGG
>JBIIJN010000029.1:0-27612 GCA_044233745.1 Crocinitomicaceae bacterium | reverse complement strand
GTTGTTCCTGAAGTGTATATCAAAGAAACCAAATCTTCTGGTTTCACAGCATCCATACGGTTTTTTAATTCGTCGTTTTGCTCATCCGAAGCCATGTTGAGCACTTTCGACCAATTCTCACAAAAGCTGATATCATCAAAAGAGTAAAGATGTTCTAGGAAGGATAATTTTTCTCTGAGCGGTCCTACACGTTCGCAAAGATCTTGACCCGAAATAAAACAAACTTTGATATGTGCGTCGGTAAAAATAAATTCATAATCTGAGGCGGAAATAGTAGGGTAGATAGGCACAACGATTGCTCCCGATTGCTGGATGGCGATGTCCACCAAGTTCCATTCTAATCGGTTGGGTGAAATTAAACCAACACGGTCTCCAGGTTGAACGCCTAAGGCAATTAATCCTTTGGCCAATTGTTGGGATTTATTGATGAATTCCTGAGTGCTCGTTTTGGTCCAAACGCCTCCAATCTTCATGGTGAAGGCATCGTCTTTTGGGAATTTTTCGAGTTGTCTGTAGGGGATATCAAAGAGTCTTGTGGGCTTCATGGTGTCTGTTTTTCAAGGAGTTAAGTGTTTAAGGATTCTTTAGCGTTTGGGCAAATTTAGACTAATTTTAATTTAATGTGCAACGAACTGGAAAGAAATTGCGTTTCTCATTGACTAATCTATGCTTTTTGCTGGGCACGAATTTATACAGAATTGAAGTTTTTTTTGAAGTACTGTAACTTTTGAGTGCCGTTTGTTGTTTCAGGTTAAATAGATTTTAAATTTTGACAAGATCAGAGTACAATAGAGCAGTAGAGTTGCATTCCGGAAGATTATACGGATATGTGCTCAAGTGTCTTCAAGATAGCGAAGACGCAAGCGATATTGTGCAAGATTCTTTTGAGCGTTTGTGGAACCATAGAAAGTCGGTTGATTTCGACAAATCGAAAAGTTGGCTCTTTACTACAGCCCACAATGCACTTGTAAATTTTGTCAAAAAGAAATCTAGAATGGATTTTTATGATGAGAATATGCCGGAACGCGCTGTAATGATTCAAAATAATTTCGAATTGAAAGAAATTGTGGAGATCGTAACAGAAACGCTCCCTCAAATTCAAAAATCTATTCTATTGCTTCGCGATATGGAAGGATACAATTACAAAGAAATTGCTGAGCTGCTCGATTTATCAGAAGCTCAAGTGAAAGTGTATTTGTTCCGTGCGCGAAGAAAAATTAAAGATAACCTGACTCAATTTGCAAAATTCAATGAAATCGCCTAACCCATCCAATATAGATCAGTGGTTGTTCCACTACTTCGAGGGCGATTTGTCTGCCAATGAGGAAGCCATGCTCGAAAGTTTCTTGCTTGATAATCCTCAATTTGATACACAATTTGAAGCTTGGGGCGCCGCTAGAATTAATCGTACAGAACTGGAGTTTGTGAATCAAGGCGCCTTACTCAAACCACTGGTTTCTCCATCAGTACTCAATAGTCTTTCCGTATTTACTGCTGTTGGCATCAACCTCGTATTGGCGGCCTTTATTATTTTTGGAAACACGTCATATGGAGTTGACCCTGCATTGGAAGCCAATCAATTGGACAGGGAGTCGTTTTCTTTTGAAAATTCGGAAAGAGCATCAATTCAGCTTGTCAATCATTTATTAGTCGATGTTGAAACCAATAATTCAATCTTGGATACAGATGTAATTCCAACAACAACAAGTTCAAACTATTTGCTTGAGTCAGTTGCTCCAACAAGTGCAGGCCAAAATTCAAATGTTTTTGCGGGTAGAAATGCGCTGAATCAACAAAATACACTTCTTGAACCTGCTGTCGGTTTAGCTTTTGAGGGCAATGTCATAAGCGATGAAACAACGGCGCTCCATGTTGAGGAAAATAGCACAAGTATTCAAATCGATGCAACCCCACAGATAGCGATTCAGTCACCTGAACAGTTGAATCATGTTGAACCCGATTTGTCGCCTGAGCCAGAAATCGAGATTATTGCAAATAACGAACCAGCTTCGATAAATAGCCCTGAATTGAATCCTGCTTCAGGAAATAGCGCCGCAAATGCTGGTGGTGGAAAATCTGAAAGCGAGGGCAGGGACAAAAAGCCCTTGATTCGGTCAAATCGCTTTAAAGGAGGTGACTTGTTGTTGACGAACAGCCGAGATGTTGAATACTTGATACCTGGCATGACAAGAAATCAGGTGAATTTTGGGCATGTAGCCTCAGATTTTGCAACTTCTATTTATACGAATACGTATGCGCAATGGCCAGGGCAATCTGGTGCTGTGTTAAACAATCAGCTGGGCTTTGATTTGTATCTGCCTGAAGCCAAATCTGGAATAGGTGTTCAATTGAATTATGATCGTTATGGCGACGGAGCGATTAACAACTTTCTTTTTGCAGCAACCTATTCGCCTAAGATATTTTTGACAAAAAACATTGTGTTAGAACCTGCTTTACGTTTTAAAATGGGAGGCACAGGTGTTGATAGAACGCAATTAACACCTGGTTCGTGGATTGAATTTGACCGATCTAATGCTTTTGTTTATACCAACGCTCAACAAAATGCTCAGGTAAATAGAAGTATTAACCAAGATTTTGGACTCGGATTATTGCTCAATACCAAATGGGGTTTTATTGGAGCCAACGCAGATAATTTAATGGGCTCAAAAAATCAGGCCTTGCATTATGGCTCTGCAAACTACGAAAACAGAGCTCCCGTTTTCTTTAACGCGGTGCTTGGAACGGAATATGAATCCCGTAATAAGAAGTTGCGTTGGTCTGGACAATTGGTGTATCAAAACTTTGGCGATTTGAATAAATTTTGGTTCGGGTCGCGTATAAAATATAATTCTTTATCTTTGGGCGCTTCAGTTTCAAGCGTTGGTGAGCCAATGCTCAGTGTAGGTTGGATGTCTCGTAGTTTTTCTTTGCTTTATTCGACGGATTACGCATACAGCCAAATGTCGGGAAATAAGCACTTGAGTCACCAACTGAGCTTGCGGATTACGCTCAAAGAAAGTAGATTGAGAAAACTGATGTTAAATTAATTATGATGAAAAAAGTAGTACTAGCGTTGATTGTTTTGGGGAGTATAGGAATGAGCCATGCTCAAGATCCTTTGTTTACCCAGTTTTACGCGAACCCCTTGTATTTGAACCCAGCTTTGGCGGGAACGAATATTTGTCCGCGTTTTCAAATGAACCACAGAAATCAGTGGCCATCATTGTCTGGAAATTTTGTTACGAATGCATTTTCGTATGACCAATATTTCGAGGCAATCAATGGCGGCTTTGGTGTTCAGGCAATGCACGATATGCAAGGTCAGGGTACAATTCAAGAAGTGAATTTGGCAGTACAGTATTCTTATCACCTGAAAGTGAATAGAAAATTCACCTTGCTTTTTGGTGGACAAGCGATGTATGGACAAAAATTCTTGGATTGGAGTAAATTAACTTTTGGGGATATGATTGACCCAAGAAGAGGTTTTATCTACCAAACAGGTGATGTTCAACGCGGTGGTTCAAAAGGTTATTTCGATGTTTCTGCTGGTATTGGTGGATTCACGAAAAATTTCTACTTCGGTGTTGCAGCCCATCACTTGAATAGACCAAACGTTTCTATGATTGTTGGAAGAAGTCCACTACCTATGCGTTTCACTGCCCATGCAGGTGTAGAGATTCCTTTGGGAAAAAGATCACGCTATAGCAATCCGGTGACTATATCTCCGAATATCGTTTACCGCTATCAACAAGGCTTTATGGAAATGAACTTGGGTACTTATGTGAAGTATGAAATGTTCACTTTTGGTGCTTGGTTCAGAAATCGTGACGCCTTTATCTTGACTTTTGGTCTTTCCACGAATTCCTTCAGAGTTGGCTATAGCTACGACGTAACAGTTTCTAAATTGACCAATCAATCAGGTGGTTCACACGAAGTTTCTTTGGGCCTTTTCTTGAAGTGTAAGCAGAAAAGCAAACGATTCAGAACACTTTCTTGTCCTTCGTTTTAACCGTATCTCTTGTGATTTTGTCTTTCAGGTTTTGTGCTTGAAGTAGATTGTTTACATTTGCCGAATGGAACAAAACAAGCCTGTACGACTTACTTTCTTAGACATCATGCGCTTCATAGCCTTGTTCATGATGATTCAAGGCCATACTATCTACGCGATTTTAAATACAGAAATACGCGACGGTTCTTCATTTCATGTGTGGACACTACTAAGAGGTTACACCGCACCTTTCTTCATGGTGATTGCTGGAGCGGTGTTTACTTTTTTGCTCTTGCAGCAGGATAAAACCAAAATCAAAGGAAACATCCGCATAAAAAAAGGTTTATTGCGCGTTGCTACCCTTCTTTTTTGGGGTTATTTACTACATTTTCAATGGCAAGCACTTGTTTCTCCAATTTCTCAGGGTTTGGTCGATAATTCTGTTTCCGTGGATGTACTCCATATTATAGGTCTAGGATTGTTGATTGTAATAGGTGTTTATGTTTTGGCGCGTAAATATATTTTTGCACTGAGTACAGGCTTTCTGGCACTTTTCTTTTTGGTGGTACTTTTTACGCCTCATTTTACCAAAACGAATATTCATTATTTTCCGACTCCATTTTTTTCAAGTGAAAAATTTGGTGCCGATTTCATTCAGGAGCAAGATAGTTTAGACCAATCTCATCCTGTTGTTATTCAATATATTAAACCTGGTAGTAAAGCCGAATCTCTAGGGCTTTTGCCAAACGACCGCGTGTTGAAGATTGGTTATTTTGATATTCATGCAGTGGAAGAGCTCCCTCAAATTGAAACCAAATTCGCCCGAAAGGAATACACCAATTTTATTCTTTTGCGAGATGGAGATACGCTTGAAATTCCTTATAAGTTTCAGCGAAAAGCCCAGATATTCCCCAATGCGCTTACCCTGTGGGTCAATTCGCAGCCCACTTTTGCCGATAAAAAATCCCTCTTCCCTATTTTTCCTTGGTTGAGTTACATTTTGTTTGGCGCTTTCTTTGGGGCTCTTTTGGCATGGATGAAAAGTAATGATACGCTATTCAAACATTTAGAATTGAAACTACTGGGTATTGCCGCGCTGCTATTTTTATTGGTCGAAGCGGGCGAGTTTTATGAACTGAAATATTATGGGGTAAGTAATTTTTGGGGTGTTACAGAAGGTATGGGCTCGAGTTTCACATTGGTTTTTCATCGCATCGGTGTAGTAATGGCTGTGGGTGCAGTTTGTGCATTTTTGGCGAGATTTATTAAAAAATTGCCGAAAATAATGAATCAGATGAGTCGAAATACGCTTTGGCTTTATGTAGGTCATCTCATATTGCTCTATGTTGTTCGACCTAAATTCAACAATGGAAGATACGATGTTGGCCCAACCATGTTTGCAGTAGCACTCATGTATTTGCTCATGATTATTCAAACCTTAGTTATCGAAAAGAAAAACGAACTTGGCACGTGGAAGGCTTATTTGGTATTCACATCCAATAAACTAAAAGAGTTTTTGCCGCGTAAACGTTAATTTTACACCTTTTTAATCAAATTCATGGACAATCAATTGCGTTATACCGTTACCGCTGCTTTGCCTTATGCCAATGGCCCTTTACATTTGGGACATGTTGCTGGGGTCTATTTACCAGCCTCTATTTTCGTTCGTTTTTTGCGCATGAACAACCAAGATGTGGCCTATATTTGTGGCTCAGACGAACACGGAGCAGCGATTACTTTGCGCGCCAAAAAAGAAGGCATTTCTCCGCAAGAAATCGTGGATAAATACCACACCATTATTAAAAATGCACTCGATAAATTCGATATTGCACCCGATATTTTTCATCGTACAACTGCAGAAATCCACAAGCAAACTGCACAAGATTTTTTTAAGGTACTCAATGAAAATGGAAAGTTCACCGAACAAATCACCGAGCAATATTTTGATGAAGAATTTCAACAGTTTTTAGCCGATAGATACATCACAGGCACTTGTCCAAAATGCGGTCACGACGACGCTTATGGCGACCAGTGCGAAAAGTGCGGATCAGCCTTGAGTCCAACAGAATTGATCAATCCAAAATCAACCTTGAGCGGAACAAAGCCAGTAAGGAAAGAAACGAAACATTGGTTTTTACCGATGAACGAACATGAGGAATGGCTAAAACCTTGGATACAAGATGGCATTTTGGATGGTAAACAACAACACGACCCGAAATTGTGGCGCAATCAAGTGGTGGGGCAGTGCATGTCGTGGATTGATGGTGGATTGAAACCGCGCGCCATGACCCGAGATTTGGATTGGGGTGTACCCGTGCCAGTTGAAGGTGCCGACGGAAAAGTGCTTTATGTGTGGTTGGATGCGCCGATTGGTTATATTTCTGCTACCAAGCAATGGGCTTTGGAACAAGGAAAAAACTGGGAGGATTATTGGAAAAATGAAAACACCAAATTGGTGCATTTTATTGGTAAGGACAACATCGTTTTCCATGCCATTATTTTCCCGATTATTCTCAAAGCTCACGGCGATTTTATTCTACCAGACAATGTTCCAGCTTCTGAATTTTTGAATTTGGAAGGCGATAAATTTTCAACTTCGCGGAACTGGGCGGTTTGGTTGCACGAATATTTGGAGCGCTATCCGAACAAAGTAGATGAGTTGAAATACACACTTACGGCTATTGCTCCAGAATCAAAAGATGCGGAATTTACTTGGAAAGAATTTCAAGCCCGTGTAAACAATGAATTGGCTGATGTGCTCGGCAATTTTGTGAACCGCGCTTTGGTTTTGACCCACAAATATTATGAGGGCACCGTGCCTGCTTGTGGTGAATTGCAGCCCGAAGACGAAGCTGTACTAGAAGAAATGGCTGGCTTTCCTGAAAAAATTGCTGCTTTAATGATGCGTTACAGAATTCGAGAAGCGCAAGCTGAAGCCTTGAATTTGGCTCGATTGGGTAACAAATATCTGGCGGAAACTGAGCCATGGAAATTGGCGAAAACCGATCCTGAGCGCGTGAAAACCATCATGAACATTGCTTTGCAAATCACGGCGAATTTGAGCATCGTTTTGCAACCCTTCTTGAATAAAACGGCTTGTTCTCTTTCACAATTCTTGGATTTCACTTCAACCAATTGGAGCGATGCAGGTCGAGCAGATTTGTTAACAGCAGGTCATCAAATCAATCAACCTGAAATTTTATTCGAAAAAATCGACGACGCTTTTGTTGAGGCAGAAGTTGAACTTTTAAAAAACGCCAATCCCGTGGAAGAAAGTAATGTTGCCCCACAAAAACCCGAAATTACTTTTGACGATTTTGCGAAATTAGACATCCGCACCGCAACTATTTTGGAGGCTGAACGTGTGCCCAAAGCCGATAAACTTCTCAAGTTGTTGGTGGATACTGGTGTTGACAAACGCACCATTTTATCTGGTATTGCAGAGCATTTCGCCCCAGAAGATATCATCGGTCAGCGTGTAATTGTGCTCATCAATTTGGCTCCACGCAAAATCCGCGGCATCGAATCGCAAGGCATGATTTTGATGGCAGGAACGGATGAAAAATTGAGTTTTGTTCAGGGAATTGATGATTTGGGGAATGGGGTAGAGGTGAGGTAGATTGCCCATAGAATAAAAGACTTCGGTTTAGATTGTTACCCCCTCACCCCAAATACTCCAAAATCCATCTGGCGCTTGAGATATTGGCAAGTTGTTTTTTGGTGAGCAATACGCTCATAGGTTGCGACTGAACGCTCATAAAATGAAGTAAAATGCCATCGGAATGAAAGGTGAAATATTCTGCGCCTTTTTCTAAACATTTGGGATCGAAACACTCTGAGCCGTCATTTTTTTGGCTTTGAATGGATGCGATAAGTTCTCTTTGATACGCGGCATTTGATGGATTAAACAAATCTTCAAACAAAACAACTTTTGCTTCATTATTTGAAATCACCCAGTTTTTAATCTGCATGAATTCATTGGTATTGGTGATTTGCAAACGAGAATCATAGGGCACAATTTCGTTCGATTGAACAGACAAACTTATGGCACTCGTTGCAATATATGCCACCTTGAAAAAATAGGAGTCATTGTACGCTGAGCCTCTATTTCCTTCAAAAACAAAACGTTGATTATTGGCGACATTCTGATAAAAGAAGGGCGCAAAATAGTCGTAAATCAACTGTTTGTGCATTTCAATGTAGGGTTTGTCTTGATACTGCGCTGTATAAATTCTAAAGGGCAAAATGGGGTGATCGTCCAACCAAAATTGTGTAATTAAATCAAATTTAGATAGATTCGATTCTTGTAAGTTTTGATCAAAACACTTTGATTTTCCGTCTTTTTCTAAACAGAAATATGCTGTTTTATTATCATTTGTCGCTACAATTGGAATAAAAGTCTTGAATTGAGCATCTAATTTTATTCCCTTGGTGATATCAATTACAAGCACTTCATTGTTTTCATTAATGGCAATATAAAGATGTTTGGTGAAAGGATAGATATCTCCGAATTTCGGTTCAATTATCCACTTATAATTGATGTCAACCACACCTTTCAGACCATTTTGTTTAACAATTAAAGTGTCGCCACCTTGAGAAATAGCGTCAAATTCTGCATCAACTTTTTGAATACCTAAAGTATCGAACAAGAGCCATTTATGATTTTTGTTCAGTGCCCAAATTCGATTATTGAATTTATATTGGCTATTGATTTGAGCCATTTCTTCAGAGAAAACCCTACCTTTTGTGGGATGAATTAAATTGCAACCTGTTTCGCTGTGAACGATAGGCAATCCACCGTTGTGCAAATCAATGTGCTTCACTTTATCATACTTTCTTGTTTTTTTGTGGTAGATGTATGATCCTCGATTTCCTGGGATTAATACAAAATTTCCGTGGTTTTTTGGATTGGAATATCCATAAAGATGCCAACTCCACGCGGATTTACCTGGCTCGTAGAGCAGTGGAAAGTAATCTTCACCATTTCCGTATAGATAAATGCTGTCCATTTGTATTAAAAACTCAAGATTTTTAGAAGGCGACTGCGCTTTTGAAAACAGTGAAAAATCAATTACTTGAGGCAAAACTTCTGGGTTTGAAGACTCGATCAGCAAAGCTTTTGATGCGTTGGGAATAATAATGTTTTCAAACAATGCTTGTTGAAGTACCTGGCCTTGACCGTCTAAAATTCCCCATTTGAAGGATTTTTCAAAGCGCTTTCCGAAAAAATAAAACACCTCATACTTGGTTAATTCGTAATAATTTGACTTCGGAATTTCAAGCATTTTCAATAGCAATGTGTCTGCTTCAAACATGATTTTGCCGTTTTCATCAATTAAATCATACTGATTTTTGTCTTGTCGGAATCCTATATATCTGGCTGATGTGTGTGGGTGGCTGTTGGCGTTTGTCGCTTTTAATTCATCATAATGCGCAGGAATTAAAATTTTCCAACTGCCATCAACGATGCCCATTTTTCCGTTTTCAATAAAATAAAAGTGATGATGACTATGCAAACAAGGAAGCGCTCCAGAGTTGTCGCGAAAAGGAAAGTGAAAGACATATTTTGGCGGCACAATGGTTTTGCCTGCTGGATCTGAAAGGCCATATTTGCCGTCTTTCACCAGAATAAAATTTTCACCACAATGCCCACCTTTATCATAGGTTTCGTTTGAAATTGGTTCACCCAATCGGTTGATTAATCTTACATTTCCAGAAACCGTTGAATTTCCATGTTTTTGATCTCCAACCAAATAAATCTCTTTCGTGTAAAATTGATAGAGTATGACTCCATCTATAAATGGAAAAATCAATTTACCATGCTCATCTGCAATACTTGACTTGAATTTTAATGCTCCAGAATTTTCGAAGTGCGTTTTGCTTACATGAAAACTATTGTTTTGAGCTGGTTCAATAGCACTATACTCCATCGGGAGCAACCAAATTTTGTTCGTATCAATTACGCCCATTCTTTTTGTGGTTTGTCCATGATCTTTTACATTTTTACCAACAACAAAATGACTATTGTTTAAAGTATAAACAATGTCAAATTCATTTTTGAGAAAAACTTTCCCTTCTTTATTTAGAAGGCCCCATTTCTCTTTGATTTTTGTCGAAAAAAAACCATTGGACTGTCGTACGATTTCTTGATATTTAGCTGGCTGAATCCAACGTTGATTTTCACTGTTTTTTAAACCGTATGCGCATGCTATGGGGTCGTGAACTATTTCTAATTGAATCTGTGCTAAACAGAAATTCACAAGGGACAAACAAAATAGTATTAAGCAAGTTTTCATTGAATTATTCGTCACACAAATCGAGCCAAAAATAGACCAAAATTCGAAATTTGAATTGAATTTGAAATCATTTTTTTTGCGTTTAGGCTTTTCGTCAGCAACGTAAACAACATTTTATTGAGGAAGAAATTTTTAATTGCACGCTACAATCTCTGCGAGACTGCTATTCTAAACTATCAGACAAATTTCCACAAACCAATAGAGCATAATATGTTGGTTGTATTCACCATTTTTAGCACGTTTTAGTTGAACAGATCCATCGAGTTGTAACTTCTTCTATCAAGTTGGTATTATGATGAACTAAGCAACTCTTTTTTCTATATTTGTTCACCAATATTGAAACATGATAAAACACTACTTTTTCCTACTGATTTTAATCTTTCTGGTTCCTTCTTATCGCGCTCAGCAGAACATAGACAGCGATTTGAAGGCGTTTATGTTTCACGTGGTGATGAAAAGCCCGATATTGAAGGACAACATCGGCAAGTATTTTGAGTACAACGGACCCATGATTCGTCTGACCAACGGAGAAATCAACTACGATTCTATTGATGTTTTGGTGTCGAACAAACCCGATTATCTGTTTATCCGCTCTTCCGAAATTGCCAAATGTTCGCCAGGAATAGTTGCCGAATTGGCCAATAAAACTGCCATTTGGGAATTGAATAAAACCATGATGGCGTATATCCAAGGCGATGAAAGTGAACTGCTTCGCTATCAGGCGCATTTTGATAAGTTTGAGGCGCTTTTGGTTGAGAATCTTCCTGTTTCTATGGTGAAATCTACAACAAAAGGTAAAACTTTTGAGCCGCGTCTAAAAGAGGTGCTCAATCCCAGTGTTTCATTCAATCTCAAGCGCGATTTACTTTTGGCCATGCGCAATATGAATCTGACACTTGCCCAACAGGTATTAGAAGCCATTAATACGGCTGTTCAACAATGGGTAGAAGACCGCACTTTTCAAATTTTTTCTATGCTCGGGGGCAAAACAAATCGCTTCGAAAACGTGCTTATCGCGGCGGGTGATGGCTCTCTTACTTCTGGTTTGCTCGATGAACGCGAAAAAGATGCTCGAGGACGCTTCTACCGCGGTTTGCCAAGAGCAATTGGGTTTTTCCCTTATCAAATGCAGGTCGTCAACAACAAGGAAGGGCAAGATGTATTGAAACCGCTCAACTTCCCAATCATCGATTTATATACCGTAGGAGAGGGGAGAATAACGAATATTCATCCAGATATTTGGGGCTACAACGGCAAAAAGCAAACAACAATGGTCATAGAAAAAGGTGGCCATCAATATGTATTATTTGGCTCAGCAGATACACGTTTTCTATCCCCTGACTCCAGTTTTAATGCGGGTGGAACCTTTATGGGCGTGATTAATGAATTGGAATTCAAGCACATCGCCGAACTCAAGGATAAAATTTACGGTAAACAGGGTTTTGATTATTGGATCGCATTTAATGAAGCCGAAATAGAAAAAACCAAATCAGAAATACTCAACATTGAACTCGATTTACAGAAATACAAATCCTCATCGAAACGCCGAAATTCAAAGTCTGGAAAAAAGAAAATTAATGATTTACAAGCACAATTTATTTCCAAACAGGGTTATTACGATAAGTGTGAGTTGAATATTAAAAATCTAAAGAAGGACAAAGAAAATGCCCATAATCTGCTTGACGAATATGAGGCGAGACTGAGTAAACTCAAGCGATTGATTGGTAATTCTTGGATGGCTTGGACCATGGAAGATGGCTTTTTTGTGTTTGAAGATGGAGCAACTTTTGATATTAAAACACAAGATTTTCGTTTCCCTCCTTCAGTGGAACGCGAGTTTGTTGAAGTTCGCTTACTCGCCATACCTTTTTCAGCCTTGAAACATGAAGTAGATGAGGTCATGCTGCATTTGTCGCTCTCCGATATGTTGCCCGATTTCGACAAAGCTTTTAAGTTGGGACGTGTAGATTGGTTTGCTTCCAATTCCTATGAACTCAATTTGCCGATTTTTGGTGCAGAAGATTCAGTTGTTGTAATGGATGTGCTGGATGCCGTTACACGAAAACTGACAATTGAGGTGAAGGCTTCGGGATTGGGCATTGGAAAAATAGATCAAGATGTTTTATTAAAAGACCCAGCGGCGGTTGAAGAAGCTTCATATCCAGGCGATACACCTGAACAACGGCAACTGGCAGCGCAAGGTCTTGCCTTCAAATCTCTGCGACGAACAGAATTATCAATCGATTTGAAAAATGGCATTGTCATTGAAGTAAAATCTTCCACCGACCCCGTTCGAACCAATTTCACACCAGAATCTGAATATTTGGCCAAGTTAATAGCCCAAGGCAAAATCACTCCAAATGACGCTTTGAGCGTGTATCGAACTGCGGCAGTTTTGTTATCACTCAAAAAGGAGCTTATTCATTACGCAGGGGAATATTTGGAACGCGAAAAAGCCACAATTGTAATCGATTATCTCGAAAATGAATTCAAAAAGATTAAAATCAATGTGGGTGAATTTAGTGTTAAACTCACTGAATTGTGATGTCTATTGTCCGGACTACTCCCGTTTTAATTTTCCAGCTTTCCAATCATCCACAAAGCGCATCCAAGCCACGGGATTAAACAAATTGTTGACTGGCATTTGTCCTCGTGAATACATTTGACTCAAGCGCTGTTGCTCGGCAGCATTGTAAGCCAGACCAGCATCGGCTTGCACACGCATGGCAATTTGGTCTAAACTGGCGCCACTCAATTGTCTTTGAGCGCGTCGCAATTCATCTTCATAATCCAACTGTAAATTCACAAATGCATGGGCAAATTCCTCACGAGAGGGCCAAGGATACACAGTGACTGGTTTTGTGTATAAAGTATCCATATCCATCAACTGGATTAAGGCATTGCCAAACATCGGGATGTCCATCGGCACAATATACATAGCAGGCTTGTAACCCATTTGCCTAAAAATCAATGTGTCACCAGGGTGAGCCACCAAGGCAAAATAGCCATAATAATCGGTTATCGTGCCCCTAAAAGTGGATTTATCATAAACCGATGTAAACGGCAGATTATTCAAGCTATCCGAGCCCAATACGATACCCGTCAATTGTACCAATCTGCGCTTCAAAGTGTCGTCTGCGTTATTGTTCGTAAAGGAATAGCCATGCGACACAACAAAAACCAACACCAAAAGACCTATTATTTTATTCATTTGTTCTGAAAAATGATTCTTGCAAATATACGTCGGAGTGGCCATTAAATTGTGTGCTTAACAATAATTTAGGGAAAATCTCATCCCTTTTGGCTTGCTTCTTTATGATTATTTATTCAACTATAATTGTTGTCTCCTCTTTTGTATTGATTTTCGCATGAAAATATTAACTTTGCGCGAATTTTATACAAATTCATTTTTTATGTCACTACAAGATATTTCTGAGATTCCCGAAGGTTTGACATACGACGATGTCCTATTGGTGCCTGCCTATTCTGAAGTGCTGCCCAAAGATACCAAGCTCAATTCAAGATTCACCAGAAACATTGAGCTCAATGCTCCCATTATTTCTGCTGCTATGGACACCGTTACCGAGTCTGAGCTGGCCATTGCAATTGCACAACAAGGTGGCATCGGCGTGATTCATAAAAATATGACCATCGAGGAGCAAGCGCGTGAGGTGAGAAAAGTGAAGCGTTCGGAAAGCGGCATGATTCTCGACCCAATTACCCTCACAGAAACTGCTTTGGTTGGAGATGCGTTGCGACTGATGAAAGAGAATAAAATTGGCGGTATTCCTGTGGTGAATGAAAATGGAAAATTGACGGGTATCATTACCAACAGAGACTTGCGCTTCGAAAAAGACGTGAATCGTTTGGTAGCCGAAATCATGACCAAAGAGAAATTGATTACCACCAAAGATGGCATCGATTTGAAACAAGCCGAGCAAATTTTACAAGAATATAAAATTGAAAAATTACCAGTAGTCAATAACGATTTTAAATTGGTTGGTTTGATTACTTACAAAGACATCATTAAAGTGCGTAAGCATCCAGATTCTTGCAAAGACAAATTCGGACGTTTGCGTGTTGCCGCAGCTGTTGGCGTTACTGCCGATACACTCGATCGCGTAAAAGCACTGGTTGAAGCGGGTGTTGATGCTGTTGTTATAGATACAGCTCACGGACATACACACGGTGTAGTAGAGAAATTGAAAGCCGTGAAACATGCCTATCCAGAAATAGACGTTGTTGTTGGAAATATTGCAACCGCCGAAGCAGCTATTTATTTGGTAGCTGCTGGTGCTGATGCTGTAAAAGTAGGGATTGGCCCTGGCTCGATTTGCACAACCCGCGTCATTGCTGGTGTTGGGGTTCCTCAATTGACAGCAATCAATGATGTGGCTCGCGCCATTGAAGGTTCGGGAGTTCCGGTAATTGCTGATGGCGGTATTCGCTACACTGGCGATATCGTGAAAGCAATTGCGGTTGGTGCCGATTCCATCATGCTGGGATCTATGTTTGCCGGAACTGAAGAATCGCCCGGAGAAACCATCATTTACCAAGGCAGAAAATTCAAGTCTTACCGCGGAATGGGTTCTTTGGAGGCCATGCAGAAAGGTTCAAAAGATCGTTATTTCCAAGATGGAGAAGATGATGTGGCCAAACTGGTTCCGGAAGGAATTTCAGGTCGTGTGCCTTACAAAGGAAAATTATATGAAGTGATGTACCAGATTATCGGCGGTTTAAAAGCAGGTATGGGCTATTGTGGTGCGCCTTCAATCGATAGACTTAAAGGTGCTCGAATGGTTCGAATCACCAATGCTGGTGTTGCCGAATCGCATCCTCATGATGTGACCATTACGCGCGAAGCACCAAATTATAGTATCAAATAAATCTCAACCATAACTAAATTAACTATGAGAAAACAGTTCGTTTTACTTTTTGCTCTTTTGACAGCATGCCTATCTTATGCGCAGCAAGATCCAGTTTTAATGACAGTGGGTGATCGCCCTGTAACGCGCTCGGAATTTTTGCAAATTTATTTGAAAAACAACCCCAACCCGAAATTCGATAGGGCGTCTTTGGATGAATACATGGAGTTGTTTAAAAAGTTCAAACTCAAAGTAATCGAAGCAGAAAATTTGGGCTACGATTCTATTCCGAAGTTGCGCAATGAATTGGATGGTTACCGTCGTCAGTTGGCTACACCGTATTTGATTGATTCAGCGAAAAATAAAGCTTTGGTGCGCGAAGGTTATGAAAGAATGCGCTTTGAAGTGAGTGCTAGTCATATCTTGATTCGTGTGCCTGAAGACGCCGCACCAGCAGATACTTTGTTGGCGTACAACAGAATCATAGAGTTGCGCAAGCGTATTTTGAAAGGTGAAGATTTTGAGCAAGTAGCCAAAGGAAAAGGTGGATCAGAAGACGAATCAGTGCGCACCAATGGTGGTGCCCTCGGTTATTTCTCGGCTTTTCAAATGGTATATCCCTTTGAATCAGCAGCATACAATACGGCTGTAGGCCAGGTAAGTATGCCTGTTAGAACCAAGTTTGGCTATCATTTGGTGAAAGTGCACGACAAAAGAGCAGCGCGCGGCATTATCTCTGCGGCGCACTTGATGATTGTCGTGAAACAAGATGCAGATATGGAAACCCAAGCCAATGCAGAAAAACGCATCAATGAAATTTATGAGCGTTTGATGAATGGTGAATCATGGGAAGATTTGGTGATGAAATATTCTGAAGACTACAATTCCAAGAACACAGGAGGAAAATTGCCTGAGTTTGGAACCGGTAGTCGCCAGCGCATGGTGCCAGAATTTGAAGACGCTGCTTTTTCAATCCCAACAAATGGTGCTTACTCTAAGCCTGTGAAAACGGCCTATGGATGGCACATAGTGAAGCGCTTGGATGTGAAAGGCATTGAGTCATTCGAGTCTTTGGAAAAAGAAATTCAGCAGCGTGTGAACAAAGATGAACGCGCACTTTCTACCCAGAAATCCTTCATTGAAAAATTGAAAAAAGAATACAATTTAACGGATTACAGAAAGAAACAATTGAAGTGGTTCCACAAGAACGCCAAATTTGTTGATGGACAATGGGTGATTGCTCCTTCAAAGAAAAATCCAATCATGTTCTCTTTCAGCACGGTTGAAATAAATAGATCTGATTTTACGGATTATCTTTCAGGTTTCAAATCAATTCCATCTAAAATGGATGCCAAGTCATTTATCACTATGAAGTATGATGATTTTATTGGCGAACAGCTTTTGGCATATGAGGAAGCGCAATTGGAAACCAAATATCCGGCTTTCAAAGCTTTGATGACTGAATATCATGATGGTGTTTTGTTATATGAAATCATGAACGATAAGGTGTGGAACAAAGCCTTGAGAGACACCCTTGGTTTGCGCAACTATTTCAATGCCAATCGTGAACAATTCCGTTGGGGCGACAGATTGGATGCTGATATTTTTGTATGTGATTCACGTGATATTGCCATGCAAGTGGTTGCGCTCATTAAGCAAGGAAAAACAGCCAAAGAAGTTTCTGAAATTGCCAATGGTAAATCGGCATTGAATGTAATTTTACGTTCTCAAAAACTTGAAATCAACAACACTGATTACTTGAAAGGTCGAACTTTTGTGCTTGGGGTGAATGAGATTTATGAACACAAAGGTAAATTCTACGTGGTTGTCAATAAAGTGTCAATTCCTGCAAACAATAAAGAATTGGATGAAACAAGAGGTGCAGTAACAGCTGCCTATCAGCAATATTTAGAACAACAGTGGTTGGAAGAGTTGATTGCTAAATATGCGGTGGTTATTAATTCGGATGTACTTTATAATTTAGGTAAATAATAGCCCTTGCGATATCTTGTGCTCGGAATACCACTTTTGATTTTCATTTCGTTGTCTTGTGGCTCCGGAAGCAGAACAGCTTTGGTTTCAGTTGGCGATTATACTTTGTATGAGGATGATGTGGCGCTAATTTTGGGGACAACTGAATATTCCGACGAAGAGCGAGATGAACTTATTCAATCTTGGATCAACGGTCGCATGGCCATGATGTATTGGGATAGCTTAGGCGCCGATGCCCAAAACCTCATTAACATGCAAACTGAAGATTACAAGGCTTCTTTGATTCTTTTTGAGTTGGAGAATTTGTGGATTCAAACCAAGTTGGATACCTTGGTGAAGGATGAAGAATTGGAGAAGTATTATCAAGAGCATATTCAAGAATTTCTTTTGAACGATTATATTGTGAAGCTGCTTTATCTCAAAGTGCCAGCGCTTGCCCCTGATATTGAATTGGTGAGAAAGATGTATGCATTGAAATCACCAAGCGACACAGCTAAGATTACGCAATATGCTAATCAATATGCCACTTCGTTTTATTTCAACCGTGACAATTGGATTTCTTTCGAAGATTTTTTGAAGGAGTTGCCCGTAGATTACATTGACGTTGAACGCTTCGTTACCAATAAAACAAAGCAAGTTTTCGAGGAAAATGGTTTTGTGTTTTTTATTAATATTCTCGATTATAGACTAAAAAACACGCCTTCACCGTTTATCTATGAAAAAGAACGAATTCGTTCTAGAATTATATTGAATAGAAAGTTGGAGTTGAGGCAAAAAGCCAAAGCTCATTTTGAAAATAAATTGAAGAATAATGAAGATATTGAGTACCATTTTCGCTAGCATTTTTGCATCGCAGTTGATTTTTTCGCAGGTTCAGGTGGTAGACAAAGTTGTCGCTAAAATTGGTGAGAAGGTAATTTTGCTTTCTGACATACAAGCGCAAAAACTTCAAATGATTACTGAAAAACAGGAGGTCAATGCATCAACTGATTGTGTGATTTTGGAAGAGTTGATGTTCAATTATTTGCTTTTGCACCAAGCGGATTTAGATAGTGTTACGGTGACCGAGCAACAAGTGGAAGCAGAGTTGGAACAGCGTCTGCGTTACTTTGAAGCGCAAATTGGCGGGCGTGACAAGCTCGAGGAGTTTTATGGTAAGTCTGTTTTTCAAATTAAAACAGAGTTTCGGGTTATCATTCGCGACCGCATGATTGCACAAGAAATGGAGCGCAAAATCACAGAGGGCATTTCAATTACACCTCGTGAGGTTCGCGAGTTTTTTGAATCTATCCCGCGCGATTCTTTGCCTTTCATTAATGCGCGAGTGGGCATTCAGCAAATTGTGATTTATCCACAAATTACAGAAGCAGATAAATTGAAAACGAAAAAGCGCTTGGAAGATATTCGCAAGTTAATTGTCAGCGGCGCTTCTACTATCAATTCTGAGGCTGTAAAACATAGTGAGGACCCAGGTTCTCGTGCTCAAGGCGGGTTGATTGAGGGCTACCGCGGACAAATGGTAAAAGAATTTGATGCTATGGCTTTTTCTTTGCAAATTGGTGAAGTTTCGCCCATATTTGAAACGCAATTTGGCTACCACATCATGAAATTGGAAAGTAGAAGAGGCGATGCTTACACTTGTCGTCATGTTCTCTTGATCCCGGAAGTGTCAGATGCTGAATTCGATAAAGCAATTGTCAAAATTGAAGAATGTCATAAAAAAGTAAAAAGCGGTGAACTAAGCTGGGATGAGGCGGTGCGTCAATATTCTAATGATGCTACAACCAAAAACAACAAAGGCCTAGTCACTAATCCTTATACCGGCGAACCCACATGGGATTTTGAGGACCTCAATCAAATTGATCGTCAAATGGCTATTTTGATTGGTGGTTTGAAACCAGGAGATGTTTCTGCTCCGTCGGTTTACGACAATATGATGGAAAGCAAACAAGGTGTGCGAATTGTGCGATTGGTTGAGCGTTCTACACCACACCAAGCCAACATGGAGGATGATTATCAAATGATTCAGAATGCAGCCCTCAATAAAAAACGACAAGAAGTTGTTGAAAAATGGGTCAACGAAAAAATAGGAAATGCTTTCATTAGAATTGCTCCAGAGTATTCCAATTGTGATTACATATACAAGTGGATTCGCTTAAATCCTTAATAGAATTATATTTCGTAATTTTAGACGATTAAAAAATTTAAACCATGTCAGCAACGCAGCAAATCGATCAATTTACACAGGATTATCAAAGACTTTCAAAGGAAATACATAAAGTAATTGTTGGACAAGACAAGGTGGTTGAAGAAGTATTGATATCCATCTTTTCCAAAGGTCACTGTCTACTGGTTGGTGTTCCGGGCTTGGCGAAAACACTTTTGGTGAGCACCATTTCTCAATCTTTGGGTTTGAGTTCTAACAGAATTCAGTTTACACCCGACTTGATGCCTTCTGATATCATTGGCTCTGAAATTTTGGATGAGAATAGACAGTTCAAATTCATCAAAGGCCCTATTTTCCATAATATTGTATTGGCAGATGAAATCAACCGTACACCTCCTAAAACGCAAGCAGCTTTGCTCGAAGCGATGCAGGAAAAATCGGTAACAGCAGCTGGCACAACGTATAAGCTCCCAGCACCATTTTTTGTGTTGGCAACGCAAAATCCAATCGAACAAGAAGGTACTTATCCACTTCCTGAAGCGCAGTTAGACCGTTTTATGTTCAATGTTTGGGTCGATTATCCAAGTTTTGAAGAGGAAGTAAACATTGTAAAGGCGACTACTTCGAACTTGAATCCTCAGGTGAGCGCACAGTTGAATGGCGACGATATTTTGCGTTATCAAAATTTGTTGCGCGAATTGCCCGTTACTGATAATGTTTTGGAATATGCCGTTGGTTTGGTTGCAAAAACTAGAAAGGATGACCCGCGAGCACCTGAGTTGACCAAGAAATACATCGCTTGGGGTGCTGGACCGCGCGCTTCACAAAATTTGATTATTGCCGCCAAAACACACGCAGCAATCAAAGGCAAATATGCACCAGATATTGAAGATGTGCGCGCTGTTGCCATGCCAATCCTTCGCCATAGAATCGTTAGAAACTACCGCGCCGAAGCTGAGGGCTACTCTGTAGATCGCATTATTGCCGAGTTGTTTTAAGGCTGAGCGTTTTCTTTCTTCCCTGCAAAAATCTCATATTTCCTGAAATCACAAGGCAGACTTCCGTTAAACATTTTGATGGTGCGGTTGGCTTTGAGTCCAACAGCATTGAAAGCATCTTTGTTTGAGGACAAAATCCAGCAATTGAAACCTGCCATCTGTTGCTTCATCCAATCGCCCATGTCTTTGTAAAGCGCCTCAACATTTTCACCTATTCGTTCTCCATATGGCGGATTGGTAATCACAACTCCTGTGTCGCTTGGCTTTTTGAAATCCCTGAAATCAATGGTATTCAGTTCAATGTTTCTCGCAAAAGGCAAGGTTCGGATGTTTCTTCGGGCTTTGTTGATCATCATTTCGCTATCATCTGAGGCGTAAATTTTGGCTTCACAAGACTGGATTTTTTGGTCGGCAGTTTCACCAATTTTATCCCAAACTGTTCTATTGAAATTCTTCAAATGCATGAATGTGTATGATTCTCGCAATTTGCCAGCGGGTGTATTGGTGGCGATCATGGCAGCTTCAATGGCTAAGGTGCCAGAACCACACATGGGGTCGATGAATGCTGATTTTTTATCCCATCCCGACATGTAAATCATGCCTGCAGCGACCACTTCATTCAAGGGCGCCAAACCTGTTTCTTTTCTGTAACCACGCTTGAACAAAGGGTCACCCGAGGTATTGATGGAAACCGTTGCATGGTTATCCAAGATATGCAAATCCAGAACCACATCTGCATTTTTCAAATCCACATCAGGTCGGGAACCGGTACGAGCTCTGAAATCATCCACTATAGCATCCTTGGCCAAAAGCAAAGGAAATTGAGTATTGGGAAAAAGCTTCGAACTGGCAAAACCGCGAATGGCAAATGTTTTTCTGCCATCAAAAAGCTGTGTCCAATTTATTGCGCGGATGTTTTTGTACAATTCATCTTTGTTGTCAAATCGAAAATGGTCTATTTCCACCAAAACACTGATGCCGCAACGCAATTCATAGTTCAAGCGATAAACGTCTTCCCAAGTTCCTTGTATTTGTGCTCCTCGGTTGATTACATTGATTTCCTTGTAACCCAATTCTTGAAGGTTTTGCTCCAAGGCGGGTTCTAATCCAAATACGGTTTTTATGGTAATGTGGAAGCGTTCGTTGCTGTTCAAAATATTCATGGCGCAAAAATACGAATTCAAAGGATGGTAAATTGCATATATTTGTTCTTCACAGAAGTTTCATTTTTACAGTGGGCTTTGGCTCCAACGAAGGTTATTTCTTGATGACAAGTTCTTTCATGCCACACACACATGTTGGAATTGAACTGAGGTTTTAACACAACTATGTCTTGTTCATAAATTGAGGCCAGACCACATTTCTTAAAAACCCAGGTCGAAAAATTTCTTTAGATTTGTTCATCAATAATTTCTTATGCGGATTTTTTTCAGTGTTGCGTTATTCTTGCTATGCTTTTCAACCAATTACGCCCAACGCGTAGGTTTGGTTTTGAGCGGAGGTGGGGCTGCCGGATTTGCCCATATCGGTGTCCTGAAAGCGCTGGAGGAACGTAACATCCCTATCGATTACATAACGGGCACATCTGCTGGTGCATTGGTAGGCGCTATGTATGCCTGTGGCTTGTCAATTCAACAAATAGAAGCCATCGCAATTTCTGATGAATTTATGCGTATGGCCAATGGAGAGGTTGAACGTAAATATAAATTCCACTTGCGTCGCGAAGATGAGAATGCGTCCATGGTTAATTTATCGTTTAGCAAAGACAGCGTGTTTTTCAAAAGTTTGCCCACCAACCTTGTTACTCCTGCGCTCTTTGATTTTGATATGCTGCGCGTTTTTGGTGTGATTGGTGCTTCTCGTTTTCAGAACTTTGACAGTCTTTTTGTGCCCTATCGCTGTGTTGCATCAGACATAAAGAATAAAAAAGAAGTGATTTTTAGAAACGGTAATCTCAACCATGCCGTGCGTGCTTCGATGACTTTTCCATTTTATATCAATCCCATTACGATAAATGGCGTTTTGATGTTTGATGGAGGACTCTACAACAACTTTCCTGCAGACGTGATGTATTATGATTTTAATCCAGATTATATCATTGGCTCTAATGTTTCGGATAATTCAATCACACCTTTTGAAGATGATTTGATGTCGCAAATGCGTGCCGCTATGGTGCGGGAAACAAAGTTTGAAATACCTTGTGATGCTGGAATTCTGATTAAACACGATATGAGCATTGGTACTTTTGACTTCGATAAAGTTCGAGAAGCCATTCAAATTGGTTATGAAAATACATTAAAACACATCGACTCCATAAAGATGTACGTTCCCCGGGAAGTAGAAATACAAGAACGCAACGCAAAAAGAGCAGCCTTTTCTAAAAATGTTAAACCACTCAAGATAACAAGCGCCCATGCTTCCTACGAAAAAAAGAACGGCGCTCCTTTTGTAAATTTTCCGCTCAACAAACGTCTGGCTAAAAAGCCGATGAGTGAAGAAGATTTGAAAAAATACTATTTCCAGCTTTACGGCACACCTCAAATTCGTTATGTGCTGCCTGATGTTGAACTTAAAGACGATTCAACACATCATTTGCGCTTGCAAGTGAAAAAAGCCAAAGACTTTAGTTTGTCTGTTGGCGGACATTTTTCTTCGCGTCCAGTAAACATTGGATATGTAGGCCTGACCTATTACCATTTGAATCGTTTTGCCTGGCGCGCCCACGTGGAATCTTACTTCGGTAAATTTTACGGCTCCGGAAAGGTGAGTTTGGATTTTCATGTGCCAACGCGCTTTCCTTTTGTAGTTACGCCTTATTTTGTTCTGAATCGCTGGGACTATTTTCGAAGTTTTGCCACATTTTTTGAACCGGAAAAACCCTCTTTTTTGATTCAGGAAGAAATGTATTATGGGGCGAGAGTGAGAATTCCACTTTCAATGACCGTGCGCGCTGGCTTGGATTATCGTTACTTTGATTTAAGCGATAGATATTACCAAACCGAAAATTTTACGGCTGCAGACACGGCAGATTTGACTAATTTCTACGGCAACTCGGTGCAGTTTTCGATTGAGCACAACTCCTTGAATCGCAAGCAATTTGCCTCCGAAGGCAGTCTATTTCATTTGAGAATTCGCTATGTAAAGGGAATCGAACACACTGTCTCTGGTTCAACAGCCCCCATTCCGTTCGATGAATTTTTCGACCATCAATGGGTCAACGTGCAGATTGAAACTCGAAAGTATTTTTCCTCTATCAAACGCTACAAGTTTGGAGTGCATGCCCTCGGTGCTTTTAATAGCCAGTCCTTGTTTCGGAATTATGTAGCCACTTTGCTTTCAATTACTGAGTTTGCCCCCATACCAGACGCAGGCACATTTTTCTTAGCGGAATATCGAACGCCTCAGTATGTTGGTGCAGGAGTTAACCAAATTGTTAGTTTGTTTAATCGTCTTGAATTCAGGTTAGACGCCTATGCATTTCAGCCTTTTATTGTGTTGCGGCGCGACGATGATGGCACTTTCGGCTATTCGCAATACCAACTATTGCCCAAATTTATGGGTTCAGCTTCTTTGATTTTTCAATCGCCCATTGGACCTTTTAGAGCAACACTCAATTATTTTCCAGAGCAAACGCAACCGTTTTCTTTCCTGTTGAGCTATGGTTATGTTTTGTTTAATTCTAGGGCAATTCGATAATGTAACTATTCTAACCCGTTTAACTTATTTGGTTTTCAATTATGAAAACTAATCTTTATTCTTTACAACTTTTGGTTTTGTTTATAAGCACATGGCTTTCTACGATGGCTTTGGCTGAAGAACGCGTTGATTCAAATTCAGTATATTTTAAATCCAAGAAGTTTTTATCCAATGGCAATCACGACTTATACAAATTTGGAAACATCAAACCCCGCGATTTGCAAGATGCTTTTTGTGTTTTTCTAACCGCTGATGATAATCGACTGTTGTATTTTAAAAACTTAGATTTGCCAAACGCAACTGTTTTTGCTTTAAAAAGGGAACACAATCTGATGCGCTATGATTGGGGCTGTGAAAGTTTTCGGGATTTTTCGAAGTTCATGATTGTGCACTACAAACTGTGGGCTCCAGATTTACAACTCAAAATGGCGGTTCAATGTTTTCATGTTTGGATGAATTATGGTGAGCCCAAATTGGAACAGTTGGCCAAAGAGCTACGTGTATCCAATAAGAAACTCAACAAACAATGGGAAAAACGTTTTTTGGTGTTTATCACTTATGCCAATAATGAACATTTAAGGGGGAAAAGCAAAAGAGAATATCAACGTTTTTTAAGGAATTCTCGGGCTTGATCACTGTAAAATCCTCCCTGTTCGGCAATTCGAATTGCCAAACGTTCTCCTTCTGAATACCTGTTTAGCTTGTTATAACATTTAAACGTGTACCATTCGGCTTCTTCATCAAAATTGGCATAGGGCGATTTCTTCAATTGCTCCAAGTAATCCAAACTTTCTTGATATCGCTTAAGTTGAAACAGACAATAGGCACCGTAAAACAAACCGTTTTCGTCTGTTGGGTAGTGCTTTAGAATTACGTTGAATCTCAAAAGTGCTTCTTTGAATTTGTTTTGCTGCATCAGATATGCGGTTTCCTCGAGATAAGTATTGTAAGGTATTTCCAGGTCGGTCGAAATTGGGGCCAAAGGATCTGGTTTAACATCCGAATTGACAACATCTGCTCGCGCTCCAGTTAAGTTCGGTTCTGTTTTGATGGTATTTTTAGCTCTGATTTCGCTGAAATCAATGAAAATATAATTCGCCAAAGCAGTTTCTTTGGTCTTTGGTTTTTTGATGGCTGTTTCTTTGGCCCTGATTTGGATGAGTTCAGCTGTTTTCACTTCCATTCGTGCTGGCACATCTTGAACATTTGGGTTTGGCGGATTCCCTCCCGATAGAGTTGGCTGGTTTACAGACGCATTTGTTTTCGTGCTTTTTAGTGGAGCAAGAACAGCAAATCGTTCCTCATTTATTACGACTGTTGATTCCAATGATAAATTTTGGTCATCTTCAACTGAATTGTTTTTATCTGCAAGCAAACCCGAATCACCATTCTGGTCGGAAAGCACCACAGGCCCATCCTCATTTTTAGTGATCAATGGTAGGGCAATAAGCGCAACAAAAACCAATGACCACATGCCTAAAAACCAGGTTTCAAATCCATTGGTAGATTTGGAGGTTGAATAATTTTGCATTTTTTGATCCAATGCCTCCAATGCCGAGGTGTTCAATGTCTCTTGACTAAATCCCGCAAGGGCCTCAGCTTCAAATGGAGTTAAATCGATAAGTTTAGACGCAAGGCTATGATTTGAATTTTCTTCACCTTGTATAGCAGCGTCTGTTTCTCGCCTACTCAGCGTAGATTTTCCACCAAATATTTTATCAACGAGCTTATTTTCCATTACACATGTTTTCTAGGAGTATTTTCAAATTTCTTTTAGCATTTTGAATATAGCTTTTCACTTTATTCAATTCCCATTGTGTTTCTTGGGCAATCTGAACATAACTTTTTTCTTGCTTGTAAAACAAATCAATAGATAGGCGTTGTTCTTCTTTCAATGCTTTCATGGCTTCAACAAGATTAACTTCAAAGCAGTCACTATTAATGTTATCCGCTTCCGATTGCTCAACAGGGACATGTATGTTCTCATTCAACTCAAACTCATGGGTTTTTCTTGTTTTTCTCAAGAGCATCAGACATTCGTTTCGCGTCAATTGATATAGCCAAGATTTGAAGTAGGTAATCGTGTGCTGTCGTAGCTTAGTTCCCATACTTTGAAATATTTGCATCGTGAGGTCTTCACAGTCCTGCCTGTTTTTAACGATTTTTAGGCAAACACCAAATACCAAGTGCCCATATCTGGCATACAATTCCCCGATGATTAGTTGATTTTGATTCCGTTTATATTCCGCAATCAAATCGTCATCTGTATATTGGTTATATTTGTGGTTTGGCAACAATGTTGTTGTATTTAAATATTTAGATGCAAATTAATCAATATTCCATAAATATACTTGGAATTAATTTAAAGATGATGAGAAAAATTGGTGTATTTACTTCTGGTGGCGATTCTCCCGGCATGAATGCTGCCATCCGTGCCGTAGTTCGTACTGCTCTATATAATAAGGTTTCTGTAGTTGGCATATTAAATGGTTATCAAGGCATGATAGATGGTTTGATGAATGAGCTGTCGTTTTCCGATGTCGGCAATATTATTCAACGGGGCGGCACATTTTTAGGAAGTGCTAGAAGTAAAGATTTTCTAAGCGCTGAAGGACGAGCATTGGCATACAATAATCTGAAAAGAATGGAAATTGACGGACTAATTGTTATTGGTGGTGACGGATCATACAAAGGTGCTTTGACTTTTCAGAATGAATATGGAATTCCAATAAACGGATTACCCGGCACTATTGATAATGATATTTATGGCACTGACGCCACTATAGGTTTTGATACTGCGCTGAATACCGTTGTAGAAGCCGTTGATAAAATTAGAGATACTGCTTCCTCGCACCATCGTGTGTTTTTTGTTGAGGTTATGGGCAGACATACAGGATTCATTGGTTTAGATGCTGGCATCGCTATTGGAGCAGAAATGGCACTAATTCCTGAAGAGCTCACAGATATTGATTCCATCGTAGTCTATTTGAAACGGATTCGAGGTCAAAAGAAGTCATCGATTATTTTGGTGTCAGAGGGTGATGATGCCGGTGGCGCTATTGAGATTATGAATAGGGTAAAAGCGCAATTGGCTGATTTTGATGTGCGCGCATCTGTTTTAGGGCACATGCAGCGTGGCGGTAATCCATCCGCCTACGACCGTATCTTGGCGAGTCGTTTAGGCGTTAAGGCAACGGAGGATCTTATAAATGGCACCTATGGTTGTGCCTATGGTGTTAAAGGAAATGATGTAATTTCGCTTCCTTTTGATTTAGCAATTGCTCAGAACAACCCAATTGATACAAGTAAACTCCGGGTTATTGAAATTTTATCTCATTGTTAATACTTAGCAATAAACCACTTACGTTTTTGACAAAACTTTTTTCAAAAAAAATATAAAAAGGGTGTTGTTAGTAAAGAAAGAGTACGTATCTTTGCACCCGCTTTTCTAGGGAGTTTTTGGTGAAAGATTTTATGGAGAGCGTTACTTATTACTGATCGGGGTCTCAATTTTTTTTTATTTTTTTGTTGAGCGAAAGAAAAAGAGAGTATCTTTGCACCCCGAATTAGAGGATTAGGAAATTAGTTTTGGTATTTGAGAAGGTATTAG
>JBIIJN010000099.1:0-7714 GCA_044233745.1 Crocinitomicaceae bacterium | reverse complement strand
CAACTTCTCGCTTGGGTCGAACTTCATAATAGAGATTGTCGCGGTTGAATGAAGATTTATAAACCGTGGCGTCCAACATGTTCAAGTTTTTTTGAATATCGACCTGAACTTTGGGTGTTGCTGTGGCGGTTAATGCGATAATGGGCACGTTGGAAATTTTCTCAAAGATTTCTCTCAGTCGGCGGTATTCTGGTCTGAAGTCGTGACCCCATTCCGAAATACAATGTGCTTCATCAATGGCAAAGAACGATATGGGCACGCTTGTTAAAAAATCAATATTTTCCTGTTTGGTTAAGGATTCTGGTGCCACGTATAGCAATTTCGTCCTTCCGTCTAAAATATCGGTTCGAACCTGTGTGATTTCAGTTTTATTCAAAGAAGAATTTAAAAAATGTGCCACGGCATTGTCTTCATTAACATTGCGAATGGCATCTACTTGGTTCTTCATCAACGCAATGAGTGGTGAAACGATAATTGCCGTTCCTTCCATGATTAGCGCGGGAAGCTGATAGCAAAGAGATTTACCACCACCAGTTGGCATAATCACAAAAGTGTTTCTTCCGCTGAGTAAATTATTGATTACCAATTCTTGCTCGCCTTTGAATGTATCAAAGCCGAAATGTTTGCGAAGTGCAGACTTCAACTCCATTTCTTCTACCATATCCTATAAAATTCTTGTCAAACGAAGATAGCTAATATTTGGCGAACACCAAGAAAATATTTGCTTTTTTTATCTAAATGAAAATTAAGTGTTAAGTTAAAGAATTTAAAGTTCAATAATCTTATGTTTAACAGCGTATAGTACCATGCCAACGCGGTTTTTAACTTCCAACTTTGCGAAAACGTCTTGTCTGTAACCATCAATGGTTTTTGGGCTCAGCTGCATCTGATAGGCAATTTCTTTGTAGGTTAAATCGCTGCAAGCCAATTTGATAAATGTCAATTCCGATTCTTTGAGTAAATCTTTTGGTTTTTTGTCTTTTGATTTGGATTTCGTTTTTTTGGCTGTTTGTAATAATCCATTCACTTTTTTCGTGTAATGATAGCCCTTTTCCATTACCTCGTTTAGTGCCCAGTTTAACTCATTTGGTTCACAGTCTTTCAATAAATAGCCTTTTGCTCCTTCTCGAATCATTTTCAGCATCAACTGTTCATCATCTTCCATAGATAATATTAAAACGCGCACCAAAGGAAGATTTTTGCTCAACCATTTTAAGGTTTCAAATCCATTCATGATGGGCATGTTCTTATCGAGTAGCACGATGTCGGGAATAAGCTCTTGATTTTCCATGAGCGCTATAAATTCTTTGCCATTTGAGGCTTTACAAACAACTTGATATTGCTCAAAACTCTGCACCAATTTTTCTAAAGAGTTTAAAACCAGCGTGTGGTCATCTACGAGTGCGATTTTGGTCAATTTTGTCATGCGAATGTTATTGATTGATATAAGAAAGTATAAGTTCAGTGCCTTTATTTGGTTCTGAAAACAATTGAAAATCTGCTTGAATGAGTGCGGCTCTACTTTTCATGTTTATGAGTCCAGAGCTTTCTGTTTTTGTGGCAGTGTCGAATCCTTTACCGTTGTCTTTTACTTTCAGAATTATTCCATTTTGTTGGAACGAGATTACTACATGAATCTGTGTAGCCAAAGCATGCTTCAAGGTGTTGGATAAAAATTCTTGAAAAATTCTAAAAATTATGATTTGCGCCGAGGCATTTATGTCTTGTTCTTCGCCATCAATTTCAAGTGTTGTTTCGGCGTATTTAAGTCGAGTAATGCGCTCCAATTCAACTTCAATGCTTCTAATCAGCCCTATGTTTTGAATCACTTCATTATTCAGTGTTTTTGAAATGGAGCGTACTTCTTTCGTCGCATTTTGAATGGTTGTTTTTGTTTCATTCAACTGTTCAGAAAATTCATGTGAATCCGCGAGATTAGTCAACATATTGATTTGCATATTGGCAACAGACAAGAGTTGTCCAATATTATCATGCAACTCCCAAGCAACATTTTTGAGTGTGTTTTCTTGAATTTCATTTTTGGCATTCGCAATCTGATTTTCGAATTCAAATTGTAATTTCAATTGTTTCTGCATCATCTGGTTCTTTTTCCTCTGGAATACCAAAACAATCAGGATACCGAAAGCCATAATGATGAACAATACAGCAATGCTAAAAATGATTAATCCAAACTCCTCTTTCGATAACATACGATGAATCCAATTGAAATCAGCGAATATAAGAAGAGATTAACTACGAGAAACACCCAAAGCCTAAAATTCACGAAAAACTCATTTTGCAAGTTGTGATAGCTAAAGTAAATGAATATGGGTGTGGTGCAAAGTGTAAAGACAACGATTCCAACAGCCAAATAAAATGGGAAAAAATGTGACACTTTAAGATTGAGTTCACTTTTGGCAATTTCTAAAAAAACGAGCATGGCACTTATAACCATCAAAACAGCGCCGAATACAGTCTCAAATGGTGAATCTGAACGGTTTGAAAAAACAATATCAAATTGCCACAATTCCGAAAATACAAATAACATAACAGCCAAAACCTGAATCAAACGTTTGATTCTTTTGCTTGACAAATAGCAAGAAAAATAATACGAAATATATGCCCCAAAGAGCAGACCAGAATGGTCAAAGAGCCATCCGTTTCGTGCGAAAAATGTCCCTTCTAAAAAACCAAACAATTTGTAATCAGAATAATAGGCAAAACAAGTCATTAAACCGTAGCTTTCAACAAGAATAACGATCCACAAAAGCCCCACGAACAATTGAGTAGGTATGTCGAGTCTTTTTTTTAAAAGAAAATACAACCCAATTATAGCTGCAAAAAATTCTGCCAAATAAGAAGGTAACAAGAATTTATAAATGATGTCCATAATTAATATATGGTTGGTGGCATCCCGTTTGTGGTATAGTTGAGTGGCCGAATATTATAATTGTTATTAGATGTAATTGTAGGTCCATCAGTTGGCGCTAGAAATACTGTTGCCAAATTAGATTCCTCACCACTGTAGGCACCAAAAAAAATCCGAATTCCAGGTTTTGTAATGTTTTGTCTTGTGGATTCAGAACGCACATAATCCAAAAAAGCTTGTAATTCCTCAACTGAGAAAAATAAAGCGTTTTGGTCTTGATAACCAAGTGCTGCGTCAATAGCAGGCTGTCTGGTGCTCAACCATTTGTCGCGCAATGCTCGGGCTTGTTCTACTGAAATACATTTTGATGGTACTGACATATCTTATCGATTTTATGGCTTACTGTTGTGCAATCTTAAGGCTTCTTTTCAGAACAAAAAAACGAATACTGAAAAAAGGGGAAAAATCCTGTTTTTTTTGACATTTAGTAGCCTCAACTTTGCAGCGTCAATTGAAACGTCAATTGTTCTTGTCAAAAACTGGTTTCAAAATATTTACATGGCGGTAAAATATTTTGAAGTCCTGAATATCAGGAGTGCGTGGTTGTGTTGTTTTTCAAGGAATTCATGCAAGCGTTTAAATATTCCCCAAATGCAACCACGCGTACCAGTTCTTAATTAATATTTAATACAATTGAAACATGAATAATTTGAAAAGTAAAACATTAGAGGCTTTGTTGTCCATTGATAACAACAAGCATGAATTGAAGCGTTTAGCAGCGTTACTACTCGAAGCCATGCAAGATTGGCCAACGCAGGGTATTGAAACGGTGGCTGAATTCGCAGAAGATTTGCAGTCTTATTTTGGTGGACCATTGACGATTGAGCGTCTCCAAAGTGTTCCATTTGACGGGCAAAACGCTTGGCATCTGGAAGCTGGCGGGAAAATGGTTGAATTTATGAACCGAGCTCAATCCACTTTAAAAATTGACAATTTTGATTTGGCATTGAATAAAGTATTGAATTTTTATTGTTCAGAATTCGAAAAAGTAGATTTCGTGGCTCAGGTCCAAATTTTTGGTTTTGAAAGCGGACTTGCAAATTCATATATTCGAAATGGATACAAACAAAATATTCGTTTTGAAAACAGCATCAAAATAATAGCTGCTGAGATTAATTTTGAAGGCAGCGAATTTTTATATCCAGGACAGCGCACAACTGTTTATATCAAATTGAACGCTGAACAAACGCTAGCTTATTTACTCAACACAGACAAGGTTTTCGAAATAAGAGACGCCGGCACTGTGATTGGTCGTGGTGAAGTGAAGTTTGTTGTGAACTCAGATTTACAAGAAAAAAGTTGGACGGATTCATTTGCCGAAAGCAGCATTTTTATGGTATTGTAAAACGCGAGAAATTAAGCTTGGATTATCTCGTGAAATTGAACCAATCAACGAAATTCCTTCGTACTTTTGTCGCCAATTATGGCAACAGAAACAGCGGATAACATGTCCTTTTTAGACCACCTCGAAGAACTTAGGTGGCGTCTGGTTCGAGCAGCAATTGCTGTACTCATAGTGGGTATCGGCATTTGGATTTATCAAACTTGGCTGATAGAAAATTTGTTCTTGTCGATGAGCAAAGCAGATTTTGTCACTTTTCGTGTGATGTGTGATTTATTTGGGGTTTGCATCGAAGAAATTCCATTAGAGATGATCAGCACTGACATGATGGGGCAGTTTTCCTATGCTTTGAATATGTCCATCATGGGCGGTATAGTTTTGGCTTTTCCTTACGTTTTCTTTCAAGTATGGAATTTCGTGAAACCTGGGCTTAAAGCCAACGAACTTAAAGTGGCTCGTGGTACAGTTTTCTATACAACATTGCTCTTCTTTTTAGGCATATTATTTGGCTATTTTGTGATTGCCCCCATGACCGTTCAATTCTTTGGTTCGTATCAGCTGAGTCAAGAAATTAGCAACAAATTCACGGTTTCTTCCTACATGTCTATTGTGCTATCAACCATATTTTTTACAGGTTTACTTTTTTTAATACCTGTGGTTATTTATTTTTTGGCCAAACTTGATTTGATAACACCAATGGTTTTGAAAAAATATAGACGCCATTCTATTGTCGCAATTTTAATTTTGGCAGCATTGATTACACCACCCAACCTGATCAGCCAAATTATTGTGGCTATTCCCATCATGATTTTATATGAAATTAGTATTCTTCTAGCGGTGCGCATTTCAAAAGATAGACTGAAAGCAAACCTCTGATAAACTGTTCTTCAATGAAACTTCACACCACATCTCTGTTTAAATCTTACCGCGGCCGCAAGGTGGTGAATGATGTGAGTATTGAAGTCAATCAAGGCGAAATTGTTGGACTTTTGGGTCCGAATGGCGCCGGGAAAACTACATCTTTCTACATGATTGTTGGTTTGGTGCAACCAGACAAAGGCCACGTGTTTTTGGACACAACTGAAATCACCAAAATGCCAATGTATAAAAGAGCACAGTTGGGCATAGGCTATTTGCCACAAGAGGTTTCCGTATTCCGAAAACTCAGTGTGGAAGACAACATCATGGCCATTTTGGAAATGACTGATCTCAACAAAGAGCAGCGTCTAGAAAAATTAGAAAAATTGCTTGATGAATTTTCGCTGAATAAAGTACGAAAAAACATGGGCGCCATGCTTTCTGGGGGCGAAAAAAGGCGGACTGAAATTGCCCGAGCTTTGGCTACCGACCCAAAATTTGTTTTACTCGATGAACCTTTTGCTGGAGTTGACCCAATTGCCGTGGAAGATATTCAACACATTGTGAGTGAATTGAAAAACAGAAACATAGGCATTTTGATTACCGACCACAATGTGCAAGAAACACTTTCAATTACAGATCGCGCCTATTTGCTCTTTGAAGGCAAAATATTGAAGTCGGGAACAGCAGAAGAATTGGCGGCAGATGAACAAGTGCGCAAGGTGTATTTGGGACGAAATTTTGTACTCAGAAAAAGCAATGTCTCCCAGCCAAAATCAGATAATTTATAACAACTTTCCATTATTTTTATGAACATTGTTGAACAGAATACGAGCGAAATGCACATCACCTACAATAGAGGCGAACTGAGCGATTCAGAATTGCTATCACTTTACACAGGTATGAAAAAGCCGCGTTTGATAGAAGAGAAAATGCTCATTCTTTTGCGCCAAGGTAAAATTTCAAAGTGGTTCTCTGGTTGGGGTCAAGAAGCAATTTCTGTTGGCTGCGCCATGGCTATTGAACCGGAGGAATATATACTGCCGATGCACCGTAATTTGGGCGTTTTTACCGCAAGAGGCATCGAATTGAACCGCTTATTTTGTCAATTTCAAGGCAAAATGTCGGGTTTCACAAAAGGTCGCGATCGTTCGTTTCATTTCGGTTCACAAGAGCATAAGATTGTGGGTATGATTTCGCATTTAGGTCCGCAGTTGGGCATCGCTGATGGTATTGCACTGGCGGCCAAATTGAACAATGAAAAACATGTCGCCCTTGTTTTTTCAGGCGATGGCGGAGCAAGTGAAGGCGATTTTCATGAAGCTTTGAATGTGGCTGCCGTTTGGGACTTGCCTGTGATTTTCTGTATTGAAAACAACCAATGGGGTTTGAGCACGCCAAGCAGAGAGCAATTCCGCTGCGAAAATTTCATCGACAAAGGAATCGGTTATGGCATGGACGCTTATCAAATTGATGGCAATAATATTCTTGAGGTGTATTCTTCCGTCAAAAAAATTGCACAATCGCTCAGAGAAAATCCCCGTCCATTTTTGTTGGAGTTGATGACTTTCCGCATGCGTGGTCATGAAGAAGCTTCGGGTACCAAGTATTATCCGGAAGGTATTCAGGATATGTGGGATAAAAAAGATCCTGTGCGTAATTATGAACTGTATTTGAAGTCAATCGGGTTGCTGGACGACAGTCAAATTGAACAAATTGAAGCCGACATCAAAGCCGAAATTCAACACGGTTTGGATTTGGCTTTTGCAGAGGAGAAAATAACCCCAAACACAGAGGAAGAATTGGCAGATTTATTCAAGTCTTACGATGCCACCGAAATAGCACCCAATTCTCAAAATAAATCAGAAAAGCGCTTTGTCGATGCCATTTCCGATGGTTTGAAACAAGCCATGGAACGCCATTCAAATCTGGTGATTATGGGTCAAGATGTTGCTGATTACGGCGGCGTATTTAAAGTGACTGAAGGTTTTGTGGAGTTGTTTGGAAAAGATCGCGTTAGAAATACACCACTCTGTGAATCGGCTATCGTTGGCGCTGGATTGGGTCTTTCTATCAAAGGCATGAAGGCTGTTGTAGAGATGCAATTCGCTGATTTTGTGACATGTGGCTTTAATCAAATTGTGAATAACTTGGCTAAAATTCACTGGCGTTGGGGACAAAATGCCGACGTAGTAGTGCGCATGCCAACTGGTGCTGGTGCAGCTGCAGGACCTTTCCATTCTCAATCGAATGAGGCTTGGTTCACGCATACGCCTGGACTCAAAGTGGTTTATCCGGCTTTTCCTAATGATGCCAAAGGCTTGCTCGCTGCGTCTATCGAAGACCCAAATCCCGTGATGTTTTTTGAGCATAAATTCTTGTATCGCAGTATCCGAGAAGATGTTTACGACGACTTTTTTACATTGGAATTGGGCAAAGCGGCTGTTCGAAAATCGGGTAGTGGTGCCACTATTGTGACCTACGGATTAGGCGTGCATTGGGCACTGGACTATGCTGAAACGCATCCTGAAAAAGACCTAGAGGTGATTGATCTAAGAACCTTAGCGCCATTGGATTACGATACA
>JBIIJN010000028.1:0-27777 GCA_044233745.1 Crocinitomicaceae bacterium | reverse complement strand
AATCTTTACATTCAATCATGAAAAGCCATTCAAATAATTAAAAAATGGAAAACATAATTTCTACGTTTCAAAAGTTGATTACGAACAAATAAAATACTCAAAACAGATCTGAAATGGGTGAAAAATTAAAACTAGCGCTTTTAGAAGATAACATTATTTTATTGAGAGACCTACAACGTCAAATCAAGGATAATAATCTTGCCGAAATAGTAATAGCATCTACGAAATCTGAGGATTTTTTAGAAAAAATGGAATCAGAATCTCCTACTGCTTTGGTTTTAGATATCGATTTAGTCGGTGATTCGATGAGTGGATTAGACATTGCTAACTATTGTAAAGACAAACCAATCCTTTTTATCACTGGTAATACGAGAGATTATATTAACCAAATCGAAACCCTTAGAATAGATAACGATGTTCCAGTAGAATTTCTTTCAAAGCCTTTAAATGAAGAAAAACTCGTTAAGTTGTTTGTGAAATGGGAAAAAAGCATATTCACCTTAGCTAAAATTGAAACGCTCAAAATTAAGTTATTGGACTATTTTCAACCAAATCCCATAAAACAAGAGGAGATTATATACATACGGTCAGATTACACATCAAACTCCAACAACAAAAAAATTCAATTGACGAAAAGTTACAATGAATGTACAGTTTCGCGAAAATCGATGAATTATTTTTTTGAGCAAGGCTTATCTAAGCAAAACTTCATTCAAACCAGCCAGTCTTTTATAGTAAATAAGTCCTATCTGCGAGAATTGAAAATCACACGTGAAAATATTAGTTACCAAATAACATTCATGGCCGGTGAAAAGCCAAAGACTGAATCAATTGAAATCACAGAAGAATATTGGAAAAATATAAAAAAATTCTAAGTCATTAGTCTCAATATTCCCCCTTAAATTCTGCAAAAATAAATCGTGAATCTGTAATAATGAAGATCATGTCAACACCCATTACTTTATACCTAAAAGTGTGATTAAAAAGCCTTGTCAAACTATTCTCAGTTGGTTTACCAGTTTGAAATTATGCCACATTCTAATTTTAGTCGATTATAAAAGTAATTTCTATAGTGGTTCCATTTTGTCGATAAATATTAAAAGTACCATCTAATTGCTCTTCAGCAAGCATTTTTATGGTTGATAAACCAAAGCCAAATTTTTCTTCATCCAATTTTTCTTTATCAATGCCGATACCATTGTCCTTGACAAGCAAAACTAAACTTTCTTCTTTTTTCGTAATTATTATTTCAGCAATTCCATTTGTCCTTTGCACAAAAGCATATTTGTATATATTGGTTAGTAACTCATTGATAATGATTCCAATTGTAACAACAGTGCTCGATAATATTTCAATTTTTTCTACTGATAAGTTAATGTCAAATTTTGCATTAATTTCGAATGCGCTTTTAAAGTTCGCGATTAGTCCTTCAAAGTATACATCCAGTGAAACATAAAGATGATCATTTGAATAAATAAGATTAGTGTACAAATTATTTATACTTAGGATTCGAGTTAAAACATTTTGAAGTTCTGTTTTAACCTCAATATTATTGGTTGACTTTATTTGCAAGCCTAAAAGGCTGCATATTATTGTATTATTATTGGCAATGCGATGATTGATTTCTTTGAGAACCGAGTTTTTTTCTATCAATTGTTTGTTTAATAAACTTTCGTATGCTCTCCTATCTCGTAAACCCTGCAATATTTGAGAAAAATTCGTGAGAACAAGATTTTCTCTAAAAGTCATCTTTTTATAATCACTCACATAATCGAGCCCTACAAAGCCCGTGCATATGTCGCCGCTTAGAATAGGAATTGTAATTAAACTTTTAATGTTTTGAGGTGCTAGTATAGCTTTTATTGGATCATCATTTTCCAACGCATCTACACTTTCAACAATCAATGGCAATCCCGATGCGTGCGCATCTCTCCAATCGGGTATGTAATCAAGCGGTATGTTTTGAAGATTCATTATTTCTGGATCAATCCCTTTCTTGCACCATTCATAAGTGTTGCTGGTCAATCCATTCTTGAAATCATAATCAAAAATATAAACTCTATCAGCATCAGTAAAAACCCCTATTTGTCTGAGCGATTCATTTATTTTTTCGTCTATAATGAAATCCGAATTTTTAAGGTATAAAGTCGCTATACCAACGTAGAGCTCATAAATATTAGAGACGCAATTTGTCTGTTTTAAAATTTCCTCGCTTTTCTTTTTTTCATGAAAACGTCTAAGAGCTAATTGAATATTAAAGTCTAATATTGAAATTCCTGACTGTTTTAAAACATATCCGTAGGCATTAGTTCCTTGCACGTCATCAACACTTTTAATATCAAGATTAGAGGATAAAAACACTACTGGTATCTCTTTATGTTTGTTAATTTCAGTAGCTGTTTCAAATCCATCAATGCCGTGCCCTAAATTAATATCCATTAATATTAAATCACATTCTGAATCCTTCTCCACAATATAATCAATTGCCTTTAAGCCATTTTTTGCAGTTGCAACTTCATAAGACAAAACCTCAAGTTCAATTTTTAAGGATTTCGCGATTAACAAATCGTCTTCTACTATCAGAATCTTAAATTTTTCTTTATTCATTGTCTTATCTAATTATTTGTATCGCACAATTCGATTAAGCGTCAAATGTAATTAATTCACGACGGAAATCTGAATTCTCCAAGAATAAAGTTGTAACATTTACAAAAAGTTGATTAATATTAGAAAATTCGTTAATTTCATTTAAAATTTCGTCGTTTTTCTTTTTTTGAATAAACTGCGAAATAGCTGATTGAATATTAAAGCTGATCACTGAAATTCCAGAATGTTTCAAAAGAAACCCATAAGAATTGGCACCTTGAGCTTTGTCAATACAATGAATATCAATACTAGCAGATAAAAATAAAACTGGTATTTCTTTAAATTTATTAATTTCAATTGCTGTTTGAAATCCATCAATGCCATCCCCCAAATTAATATCCATTAATATTAAATCACATTCTGAATTATTATAAACAATGTAATCAATTGCCTTTAAACCATTTTTTGAAATTGTTACTTCATAACACAATGTCTCTAGTTCCATTTTTAGATATTTTGCGATAAGCAAATCATCTTCTACTATCAGAATTTTAAATTTCTCTTTATTCATTGTCTAATGTAATTGCGTACCGAATTAAACTTCATTACACAAGTCAGCCGACAAAAATAAGTGATTCTTGACGTTTTGCTACGTTTTATACTATTTTTTTGTACCTTACACGGTGTCTAAAACAATCTAAATGACATTTGATAATACTTAAAATGAATTTATTGATCAATTCTGATGCTTTGAAAACAAAAAAATCGGGACCATAAGACCCCGACTTCACCAATAAAATTTCAAACTACTATGAAAAAGACTTCAATATCCTTACGATTTCATTTTTAGGCAACACGCCAGATTGTCGCCAAACGGGTTTACCATTTTTAAAAATAATCATGGTGGGCACACCGCGGATTTGGAATTTCTGTGCTGCTCCGGGATTTTTATCGACATCTACTTTGATGATGCTCGCTTTTGAACCGATTTCTGTTTTCACATCTTCCAAAATCGGTTTTAATGTTTTGCAAGGACCGCACCATTCGGCAAAAAAATCAACCAAAGTGGGCTTGGAATCGGAAATAATATCTTTGAAACTCTTAGACATCGTTATGCGATTTTACTCTTCAAATTCATCCAACCACCACCATTATGCACATTGGTAAATCCTTTAGATTGGAGCAAACCTTTTGCCGAACCGCTTCTCATTCCGGATGCGCAACACGTAATAATCGCTTGGTCTTTGTTCAATCCTTTGAGGTGTTTGTCCAATTCGTTCAAAGGCGCATTTTTCGAGCCTTTGATGTGCCCTTGTTTGTATTCGCCTGGTGTCCGAACATCCAAAATAACCGCGGTTTTTGCCAATTCTTTCAAATCCACTTTGGGTCCGCTACTGAATAATTTACTGAATAGTCCCATGTTGCTAGTTTTGATTTGCGTAATAATTAACCTCTAACCAACCGCCACCGTTTACGCAGTCAAAACCTTGCGCACTCAGCATTTGATCAGCCATGCCACTGCGGCCGCCCGAAGCACAACACAAAACCAAGGGCTGCTTCAAAGCTCTAAGTTCATCCAATCGGCTAGGGAGTTCCTGAAGCGGAATATTCACCGAACCATTCACATTTCCCCCCGCAAATTCTGAAGGTGTGCGCACATCTACAACTGTGCCCGACTTAATCATTTCTTGAATTGTCATCTTGTTTGTTTTTTTTAATAATAAATCCATGAATCATATCAAATAAAAGTGCGCCCATCGCAGTGCCATATAAAGTCATCAAAACAGGATCCGATTTAATTGCGCAAGTGCCATTCGAGCAACCTACAAAATTCCAATACAGAAACCCACCGATGCTTCCAACTACACCTCCGATGATAAACCACTTATATATATTAACGTATTTCAAAATCATGATGCAAAAGTAATGCTGTAGGGCAAATTAAAATGTGATTGATGTTACATAGAAATATAAAATTTTAGACTAATCGCAAGTATACCATTTCAAAATAATATGCTACCTGAAGTCTTAGCAAAATTAAAACACTCAAGATTAAGTTTTTGGACTCTTGTTTAACCAAATCCTATAACACAGGAGGAGATAATATACATACCTTCAGATTATACTTCAAACTCCAACAACAAGAAAATTCAATTAACGAAAAGTTATAATGAATGTAGAGTTTCGAGAAAATCAATGAATTATTTTTTTGACCAAGGCTTATCTAAGCAAAACTTCATTCAAACCAGTCAGTCTTTCATAGTAAACAAGTGCTATCTGCGTGACTTGAAAATCACAAGTGAAAATATTAGTTACCAAATAACATGAATGGCCGGTGAAAAACCAAAGACTGAATCAATTGAAATCCTTGAAGAACATTGAGAAAATATAAAAAATTTCTTAGTGCTTAGTCTCAATCACCCCCATAAATTCTGCAAAAAAATCGTGAATTCTGCAATAATGGAAATCATTCTGCAGTGAATTTGCGCGCCCCAAATCAACAGACAATATTTGCTTCAAATTAATACTATGCAAGAATTGTTATTCTAAAATATTTTATTCAAAATAATAATTCTGAATAAAATATTTTTTGAAGCCGTTGAAACCCTAGTGTGATAAGTTCCGTATATGTGCTAACACAACAATTTGCGAATATATAATTTCAAATAATAAGTGGCACATGAGAACCATGTAATGTTGAAAAAAAACCATGATTATGAAAAAAGAATTATTTAAAACCGTAAATTATTTGAGCGTATTATTTCGTCAAAACAAATTGAGTCTCATTATTCAGTTTACTTTGTATTTCTTATTCACAAGCGTATCTGCTCAAAATTTCAATGTGCAACTAAGTTCTACTGAGGCAAGTTGCATTGGAAATGGCTCAATAAGTGTTTCATTAAGTGCATTAACACCGGAAAGTCAAATTGAGTTGAACTTTTTTCTACTTCCTAACATCACAACACCCTTTCGCACATTCAGCACCAATAACGCTAACGATACAGATATCATCCATATCGAAAATTCACTACCAGCTGGTGCCTACACGGTGATTGCTACACAAGCTACGTTAAATCAAACTAGCGAACAATCTGGTAACATAAACATTATAAACAGCGCTACAAATTTGGCCTTCAACACTTCTTTCCAAGCGGTTTGCAATGAACAAAACATGACCGTTAACACAATTTCAGGTAATCCGAATAGCTATGAACTAAGAGACTCACTAGGAAACACCATTGCAGGTCCCCAAGCGAGCAATGTGTTTAATAATGTGAGCGCAGGAAATTTTTTGTTGATCGTTACTGATTTATGTGGTAATAGCTCAGGATTAACAATTCCAATTAATGCAACACTTGCAAACTACGTTGTATATAGAGCAGGATCACAGTTCAGATTCGATAATTTATCGAGTTGCGATAGCATTGAACATACCAGCCGTTTGGTTTTCAACGGTTCAAATCAAATCCCTAATGAGCGCTTTCCAATAAACTTAACTTATACTATAGCTCGCCAAAATGGAGATACCATAACAAATACAAGCGTGTGGTTAAGCAATGCAGACAATTTTGAAAACATGAATATTCCATTTTTTGCTGGAGAAAGTTACAATTTTATCGTGACCGGATACGACAACTGCGGCAATACATTCAGCAGAACAGACTTAATCGTAGCCGAACCAAAATCGTTGTTCAGAGCCTTCCCTGCAATTTGTGGCACGAAATATCTTCGAATTAGCACAATTTACAGACACTATGCGCCGATAACTGTTAGTTTCATATCTTACCCAGCTGGTTTCTCGCCATGGAACTATAACGCAAATTTCGAAACTGACAGTTTAAGCGCTACTTTTTTCACTATACCCGACAATATCGATTTTGGATCACCGAATATGCCCGGTGTACCTGAAGGCGTTTACATCATTGATATTAGCAGCTGTGATAGAACAGAAACATTAACTCGTCAAGTAATCAACGAAACACAATACGATATTGTAGCAACAAAATCCTATGTTGGATGTGATGCAAATCAAGGTTCAATAGCGCTTCAAATCAGAATCCTAAATACAACAGGGCAAGCAGACAACTTTGTTTCTATAGCGATTACGGATGCGCCAGTAGAATTTACTACCCAATTTGGAAGTCTACCTTACAACGTGAGTAATAACATTGCCGACAATGGTCAGTTTTTCATGAATAGTTTGCCTGCAGGGGTATATATGGTTCAAGCCATAGGTCAATGTGGTATTCCCTTGACAAGCACATTCACGATTCATCCCAAACAAATTGCTTTCAGTAAAACCCTTACACAAGCTTGCGGTGTATTCGCCATAAACACATCATTAACTTCAACTTTGGGAAATGCTGTACAATGGCTTCAAAAATACTATCCCGAATCAGGACAATGGGGTCATCCTCTCACTGGAAATCTATATACAGAAGGTAACAATATTGGTCTGTCTCATGGATTGAAATTGAGTGATGCTACAAGTGGAAACGGTCAAACAGTCTCCTTAGGTTCTTTTTCCAATATTTCAAGCTTTGGTCAGTTTCGTGTAATTGTTCAATATTCTATTCACAGCAATGGTGATTCTGAGAGCATCAACTGTAGAGATGTAGTTGACACGTTCAATATCGAACCATTTGGCATTACAATCAACGATTTTTTTGTATTCAACTGTGTTAATGGTAACTCCGAACTTACTGTAAACGCTAGCGGAATTCCTCCTTTAAGCTATTCCATTATCGAAATAAATGGCGTTGTTCTTACAAATCCAATATTGAATGGAACAAATTCCGTGTTTGGAAATCTAGAACCTGGACAGTATAAAATCAGAGTAGAAGATTTATGTGGTAATGTACAAACTGTAACAATTCAAACCAATACCACCATTCCGCCAGTTATCACACCAAGTAATTTGTGCGAAGGTCAAAACGGAACACTAACTGTTTGGGGGCTTGGAAATGTAAATATTGATTGGCAAAAAGCACCCAGTCTAGATGTGATAGCTTCTGGAAATACACTCAATTTTCAGCCATTCTCTTTTGTCAATGATGCAGGCACCTATTTGGCAACTATAAACAGTCCTTCGGGCACCTGCCCTTCTCAAATCATCAGCATAGACATTGACAGTGTTCCTACATGGCCAAATGCTGGACAAGGCCAAGTTGTGGATATTTTGGAGAGCAATGCTACAACTATGAATCTTTGCGACATCATACTCCCTCCTTATGATAACTATGGGATTTGGGAAGAATTAACCAATAGCGGCCAGCAAACAGGTGCTATTTTCAACGCACAAAATGTGAATCCAGGAAGCTATACCTTCAATTATATCGTGGAAGGAACTTGCACCGGTTGGGACACGGCACAGGTCGTTGTCAATATTATTTCAGAGGCTTTGATTGCAAATCCTGACAATTTTAATCTGGACTGTCCCGTTTTCTCAAGCAGCATGATTGGCAATGTGACACAAAACGACTTACATTTTTCCAATCCAGTAATATCAAATAATTACACAATTGAAACAGCAATTCCAGATCTCTTCAATGCGATTTCAATGGATAGTTTAGGCAATGTGTGGATTAATGAAAACGGAACTTTCAACAACACTTATGAATTGACGTATACAATTGTATACACATCAAACACAACAGTTTCAAGTAATGGAGTTATTACTGTAATCATCGGTTCTGATATAAGTGTGCCTGCTTTCACAAGTGTGTTACCAGCAGACACTCTTGTGACTTGCGACAATGTTCCAACGCCTGAAACCATGACTGCGGAAAACCAATGTGGTCCTGTTAATGTATTATTTTCCGAAGTTACCATCGAAGGCAGCTGTGAAAGCGAATACACGCTAATCAGAACTTGGACAGCACAAACTCTGGATGGTATTGAAACCATTTACAGCCAGAACATTCAGGTAGTGGATACAATTGCCCCAGCAAATTTTGAATTGCCAGAACTATTCGTGACCTGCTCAGATTTAATTCCAGCACCAAATACAAATGAAATTTTTGCATTGTCAAGCGATAATTGCAGCGAATTATCGGTTGCATTTTTCAGCGACGTGAGCAATACACAAACTTGTCCAGAAACAATTACTCGAACTTACCGCATCACCGACGCTTGTGGCAATTTCACAGATGTGAATCAAAACATAATCGTTCACGATACTATTGCGCCTTGGGCGTCGAACTTAACGAGTCTTGTATTGACTTGTATTGATGAACTTCCAGCTGCGGATATTGCGCTGATTACTGACGCTACAGACAATTGTGGATTGCAGTCGATTATTCATCTTTCAGACCAAAGCAACAATGAATTGTGTTCAGAAATCATCACAAGAACGTACCGTTTACAAGATGCTTGTAACACTACTTTTGATGTTGTTCAGCTATTCATTATTCAAGACACCATAGCTCCTCAAGCATCAAATCCAGCAACAATTATTGTTTCTTGTCCAAGCGATATACCAACTGTAGACATAAACGTAGTGACGAATGTTAGTGATAATTGCAGCACCGTGAGCATTCAATTCACCCAAGACATAACGAATGGAAATTACTGTTATGGTGAACAAATCCAGCGCATTTATACTCTCAGCGATGCATGCCAAAACACGAGTGAAATCGTTCAAATCATCAATGTCGCTGCAAACATGGCGCACGACTTATCCATTCAGCACACCAACCCACTTCGTTGTAACGGAGACGATGGTACGATTCTACTTTCTGGTCTTTATCCGAACTACAACTATTTGGTAAACTTCAACGGACAAAGTTACGACCTGATAACAAACCAAAATGGTACTTTGTCCATAGGTGGATTAACAGCAGGTTACTATTCCGATTTCGAATTGCTTCCTCTAGGTTGTGCTTCATGTATTATTTACTCAACTCTGTCTGTGACCTTACAAGACCCTGAACCACCCTTCATTTCCGCTGGCGCAGACTTTTCTCTGTGTGAAGGCAACTATGCAATTCTTTTTGCAGAAAACCCACAAAATGCTCAGATTACATGGGATAATGGAATCGAAAATGGAATTCCGTTTGAAATCGAAGTCGGTCAAAACACATACGTGTTAACAGCATCACTTTTGGATTGTTACGCTTTCGATACCGTGACAATAACCGTAAACCCTTTGCCCAATGTGGATGCTGGTCAAGACATCTCGCTTTGTCAAAACGATGAGCTTATTTTAGAAGTGTCTGGTGCTAATAGCTATACTTGGACCAACTTATCGATGCACGGCGGACCAATTTTGCAAGTCGGTTCACTGAACACGTATTTGGTTCAAGGTGTCGATGAAAACGGATGTATGAATTCAGACACAGTACTTGTAACAATTATTGCCAGTCCAGAACCGACATTTTCAATGAGTTCAAATGAATCGTGCTACTCGCCTGTAGAAGTTCAATTCGCAAACACAACTGAATCAACCAGCGCAATAGAGGCATATTCCTGGGATTTTGGATTAGCATCTACATCAAGCAATTTGAATCAAACATCAGCTACCTTTACAGAAGTTGGTTGCCATGATGTTACTCTCACACTTACTTACGCCAATGGATGTTCAAATTCAACGACCTTGTCGGAGGCATTTTGTATACACCCAGCACCATTGGCCAATTTCGAAATTTTAACTTTAAATCCACAAACAGGATTCCCAATTGTAGTGAATAACAGTTCGGAAAATGCAACAGAGTTTAATTGGACTTATGGAAATGAACAATCCAATTTCGAAAATCCAGAAATCATTTTCAACGAACATGGAGCACAGCAAATCACACTCATTGCAACCAATGAATTTGGTTGTACAGACACTACATCACAATTCATCCAGGTGGAAAACGTAGTCTTGCTTTATGTACCTACAGCGTTTACTCCAAATGGAGATGCCGACAATAACACCTTTTCTCCTGTTATTGGCGCTGGGGTTAAGCTAGACACTTATCGTTTGTATATATTCAATAGATGGGGAGAAATAGTTTATGAAACAACAGATATTGAAGCAGGTTGGGATGGAAAAAACAAAAATATGGATTGTCCTGATGGAACTTACATCTGGAAAATTGAATTTAAAGCCTCGAATTCAATCAACGAACAGCATTCTGGACAAGTGAGTTTGATTAGGTAGTCAGCCAAAGAAACAAGAGAATCGGCGTATATCTCTCATACATTTCTACGTCGATTTGTTTCTTTGTGGCGCGTCCAAACGTGTGTGGGTTGGGCGCGTCGGCTATCAATCAACAAAGCACCTTGCATAAGTTTATCTCATCGCAACAATAAGAGGTCGAGAACTGCGTACTTTTACCCTGATAAAATGTAGGCATTATGATACTTCAAACTCCACAAACCCTTGCGCAATTAGCCGATTTTTTGGGCTGCAAATTCGTTGGAAACCCCAATCATCTCATCACAGGAATCAATGAAATTCACCAAGTTGTTCCCGGAGATTTGGTCTTTGTTGATTTTGAAAAATACTACAAAAAAGCCCTCGATTCTGCGGCAACCACCATTCTCATCGATAAAGAGGTAGAGTGCCCCGAAGGAAAAGGATTGCTCATCAGCGCACAACCTTTCAATGATTTCAACAAACTCACCCGTCATTTTAGACCAGAAGTCAGAAATACAGGAGCTCAAAACAATACATCCATCGACCCCAGTTCGTGGATAGCGCCAACAGCTTCGATCGGTGATTTTGTTCAAATTGGAAAAAACTGCGTCATTCACCCCGGCGCTGTCATTCAAGCGCACACGATTATTGGCGACAATGTTACCATCGGCCCAAATTCGGTGATTGGACACTATGCCTTTTATTACAAAAAACGTCCAGAAGAATTTGATAGAATGCACTCGTGTGGGCGCACTGTGATTCACGACGATGTGGAAATAGGCGCTCTTTGCACCATTGATAAAGGTGTTTCGGGCGATACTGTGATTGGAAAAGGAACAAAAATCGACAACCAAGTACATATTGGTCACGATACCGTAATTGGTGAACATTGTCTTTTTGCCGCGCATGTGGGTGTAGCAGGCTGTGTGACCATCAAAAACCGCGTTACTTGTTGGGGTCAAGTAGGAATTGCTTCGGATGTTGTGATTGAAGATGGCGTTGTGATTTTGGCGCAATCGGGTGTCAACAAAGATTTGGCCGCAGGAAAAAGCTATTTCGGTTCGCCCGCAGCCGATGCCCGTTTGAAATTCAGAGAAATGGCAGCCATCAAGAAATTGCCCGAGATATTGGAGAATATGTAGGAAAATAAAACCTCAACGTTTAAAATAGATTTAATAGAAAAGAGACTAAATATAAAAGCTATGCCACAGAGCAGCACAGAGAGCCACAGAGTAACACGGAGATATAATTCAGTAGAAAATTTGAGGTTACACCCCTCAGTGAAACTCTGTGCAAACTCAGTGAAACTCTGTGTAACAACCTACTCCTCCGTGAAACCCTTTGGTTCAACTCTCTATACCTCAACTAACTCCCAAATCTGATGACAAGAAACGAAATCACTCATCTCATCATTGGTTGCGCCAGGGAAGTGCATTCTCAGCTGGGCCCAGGACTTCTCGAATCAGCATATCAGGAATGCTTATATTTTGAGTTGTGTGAAAAAGGACTTAACGTTACCAAAGAAAAACCAATGCCCATCATTTACAAAGACGTCAAACTAGACCATGGCTACCGCATAGATTTATTAGTAAATGACGAAATAGTAATCGAAATAAAAACAGTCGAACAATTCACGGATGTTCACACAGCCCAAGTACTTACCTATTTAAAACTCGGCAATTATCCCTTGGACCTATTGCTCAATTTCCACGTCAGCACATTAAAACAAGGAATCAAAAGGATTGCGAACTGATTCATAAACAGCACATGGAAAAAAAACGCGAGCACATATTAGAAGAACAAATCAATTTTGGAGACTTAAAACTCCAATCGCTGCTCGAATTGACCAATGCCATCAACAGCAATACGCCATACGAGCAACTCATCCAATTGTTCGAATTTATTCTCAAACAACAGCTCAACCTCACCAAATTCATGTTCATCATCAAACGCGATGATTGGCAAGTGGCCCTAAAATCCGGTGTTAAAGCCAAACTCCGAGATTTCAATATCGAACGCGATTTGTTTCGTTTTGAAGAAGTGACACTTCTCGATTCCTCCAAAGTTGAGGTTTTAAATGAATTCGACTACATCATTCCCGTTTCCCACAAAGCCAACAAACTGGCCTTTTTACTCATTGTGGACGAAATCAACCAGCTTTCCAATCTGAGTCAGCCGCGCTTGACCCGCTTTTTGCAAACCATCACCAACGTGCTTGTGGTAGCCTTGGAAAACAAACGCCTCACCAAAGAAATGATGCGCCAAGTGGAATTGAAAAAAGAACTGGAAATCGCTAAAGAAATGCAGCAATTCCTCTTCCCTTCCGACTTGCCCAAAAACGAGCGCATGGACATTTCCGCAAAATACCACACGCATCGCGAAGTTGGCGGCGATTATTACGATTTCTTCCCCATTGGCGTGGATCAATACATTTTTTGCATTGCTGATGTTTCTGGAAAAGGAGTTTCGGCTGCTTTGTTGATGGCCAATTTTCAAGCCTGTGTGCGCGCTTTGGCGACTTACAACAATTTCAATCTCGAAGAATTGGTCAGCGAATTGAATCACATCGTGTATGCGAATGCCAAAGGCGAAAAATTCATCACCTTCTTCATCGGCATGGTGGATTTGCAAAATCGCAAGCTGCAATATGTAAACGCGGGGCACAACTACCCCATCCTCACCGACGGCAGAAATGTCACCGATCTCGACACAGGTACCATTGGCTTGGGTATGTTCCAAGAATTGCCTTTCCTCAATTCTTCAGAAATTGAACTCCCCAAAAACGCAACCATTTCCCTCTACACCGATGGCGTTGTAGAACTCGTGAATCCCAAAAACGAGCAATTCCAAGTAGAGCGACTCATCAAAATTATCCACGATTTCTACCCCCTCAAAACCGACGACCTCAACGCCCTACTCTTCTCCAAACTAGACGCTTGGCGCGGCGAAGAAGATTATGTGGATGACACGGCTGTGTTGACTTGTAGGTTTTTTTAGGGGCCTACAATAACCTCTAAAGTCGTATTCCTATAACTTCAATTGCTTCGAAAGTTATTTGCTTACCCTTTTCGCCACAGCAACAAGCAGCTAAAAGCCAATGCCCAAAAGCGAACAGCCATGAAAAAAATATAACTACCTTTGCGCCAAATTTTAAACACAATGATAGAAATTACGCTTCCTGATGGTTCGGTTCGCTCGTATGAATCGGGAGTCAGTTCGCTAGATGTAGCGCGTAGTATTAGCGAAGGTTTGGCGAGAAATGTACTCGCTGCCAAAGTTAACGGACACGTGGTAGATGCTGGGCTACCGATTGAAAACAACTCCTCTTTGCAACTGCTCACGTGGAACGATGATGAAGGAAAAGCAACCATGTGGCACTCGTCTGCGCACTTGATGGCTGAGGCGATTCAGTACTACTACCCCAATGCCAAGTTCGCTATCGGTCCGCCGGTAACCAATGGATTTTATTACGACATCGACTTTGGTGACGACAACATTGCCGAGGCCGACCTTCAGAAAATTGAAGAATACATGAAGCTTTTGGCGCGTCAGAAAAATGAATTTGCGCGTCAGAAGATTTCCAAAGCCGATGCCATAGCTTATTTCACTGAGCGTCAAGACCCATATAAATTGGAGCTTTTGCAAGACCTCGTGGATGGCGAGATTACATTTTATACACAAGGAGGTTTCACTGATTTATGTCGAGGACCTCATATACCAAATACAGGATTCATCAAAGCCATCAAATTGACTTCAATTGCTGGTGCTTACTGGCGTGGCGATGAGAAAAACAAACAGTTGACGCGTATTTACGGCATCACGTTTACCAACAACCAAGATTTAACGGATTACCTGCAAAGATTGGAAGAAGCCAAAAAACGTGACCACCGCCGTTTGGGTAAAGAATTGGGCTTGTTTACTTTCTCACAAAGAGTTGGACAAGGATTACCACTTTGGTTGCCTAAAGGTGCGGCATTGAGAGAACGTTTGGAAAACTTCTTAAAAGCTGCGCAAAGAAAAGCGGGTTACGAACAAGTAATTACGCCACATATTGGGAGCAAAGAATTGTATGTTTGTTCTGGACACTACGCCAAATACGGCGCCGACTCTTTTCAACCGATAAGAACGCCGGATGAAAATGAGGAGTTTTTGTTGAAACCGATGAACTGTCCGCACCACTGCGAAATTTACAAATCCAGTCCGCGCTCATACCGCGATTTGCCAGTGCGTTTTGCAGAATTTGGAACCGTTTATCGTTATGAGCAAAGTGGTGAGCTGCACGGTTTGACACGCGTTCGTGGATTTACCCAAGATGATGCCCACATTTTCTGTACACCCGACCAAGTGAAAGGTGAATTTCAGAAAGTAATCGACTTGGTTTTGTATATTTTCAAAACACTGAATTTTACTGAATTCAAGGCACAAATTTCCTTGCGCGACCCCAACAATCCTGAGAAATATATTGGTTCTGACGAAAATTGGGAAAAAGCAGAATCGGCGATTATTGAAGCCACGGCAGAAAAAGACTTGAATACCGTGGTTGAATATGGTGAAGCCGCATTCTATGGTCCGAAACTCGACTTCATGGTGAAAGATGCTTTGGGCAGAGAATGGCAATTGGGCACGATTCAGGTGGACTACAATTTACCAGAGCGTTTTGAATTGGAATACATCGGTGCAGATAATGAAAAACACCGCCCAGTAATGATTCACCGAGCGCCTTTTGGTTCGATGGAACGCTTTGTGGCCGTGTTGTTGGAACACTGCGCAGGCGACTTCCCCTTATGGCTTGCAACTGAGCAATTTGCGATTTTACCGATTAGCGAAAAATTCAACGAATATGCTGAAAGTGTGCGTCAAGTGCTAAATAATTCCGATATTCGCGGCTTCGTTGACGACAGGAACGAAAAAATTGGCAAGAAAATCCGCGAGGCTGAGCTTTCCAAAACCCCTTTTATGTTGATAGTTGGGGAACAAGAAGCAGGCAGCAACAAGGTTTCCGTGCGCCGAAGAGGCGAAGGAGATTTGGGCGCGATGGACATTACCGATTTTGCAGCATTGGTGCAAGGTTTGGTCAACAACGAAATAAACAACAATTAATAGTAATTCTTTTTACTGAATGAGAAAACCGCAAGGAAGAAGACCTCAACCGAGACAAGTTGAGGAGCTGCATCGAATTAACAACAAGATTATTGCTCGCGAAGTAAGAATTGTTCGCGACGGTGCCGAACCATTAGTTTTACCAACACCTGAAGCAATTGCTTTAGCCGAATCACAGGAATTGGACTTGGTTGAAATATCACCAAACGCCGTTCCACCTGTTTGTAAAATCTTGGACTATCGTAAATTCTTATACGACCAAAAGAAGAAACAAAAAGAATTGAAAGCCAAGCAGGCAAAAGTGAGTATGAAAGAAGTGCGTTTTGGTCCAAATACGGACGACCACGACTTCAACTTCAAGCTCAACCATGCCCGCAAATTCTTGGAAGAAGGCAACAAAGTGAAAGCATTTGTATTTTTCCGAGGAAGAACGATTGTGTTTAAAGAGCGTGGAGAAATCTTGCTGTTGCGTTTTGCACAAGAATTAGAAGAAGTTGGTTTGGTGGAGCAAATGCCGAAATTAGAAGGCAAGCGCATGACCATCATGATCAACCCGAAAAAGAAATAACGATTTTGATATAGTGTTAACTTCAAAAACAAAGTAGAAATGCCAAAGATGAAAACAAGATCCAGTGCCAAGAAAAGATTCACGGTAACTGGAAGTGGGAAAATCAAGAGAAAGCACGCTTTTAAAAGCCACATTCTTACGAAAAAATCCACGAAAAGAAAAAACAGATTGACTAAAGCAGGTTTGGTGCATCCATCTGACGTGCCTAACATCAAAGTTCAATTGTTAATGTAAGTTTCCCTCGTTTGAATGCCGATAGTTGTCGGGATTTGAGGGAAGGTTAATTGTTAAACCCGGAATTGTAGTAACCAAGTTTGTTGAAACAAGACAGCACACACTTCCAAAAAACAGAAAAATATGCCAAGATCAGTAAATCACGTTGCTTCAAGAGCTAGAAGAAAAAAGTTCATGAAGCTTGCCAAAGGATACTTTGGTCGTAGAAAAAATGTTTGGACCGTTGCAAAAAACGCCATTGAAAAAGGTTTAGTTTATGCATACTCAGGTCGCAAGCAAAAGAAAAGAAACTTCCGTTCATTGTGGATTATGCGTATCAACGCTGGTGCCAGACTACACGGAATGTCGTATTCAGAATTTATGGGTAAAGTGAAAGCCAACAACATCGCTTTGAATAGAAAAGCTTTGGCAGATTTGGCCATGAACCACCCAGATGCTTTTGCGGCAGTAGTAAACGCTGTTAAGAAGTAGAAATTAGTTTACACACTATATCAAACGAAACCGTCCCCATCCCGATAGCTATCGGGATTGGGGACGGTTTTTTTTTGGCTTTAGAAATACAGTGCAATCAACAAACTTACTAACTTTGACCAAATGATTAAATATACTTACATCTTCATCGCTTTGGCATTTTTAGCAGCCTGCAACAACAACTACGGCGAGGTTGTGGTGCGTGAAAAAGTGCAAGTTTTTTACCTCGAACCTATTTCTAAAAAACAAGCAGAAAAACTTGCCGATTATTGGATGGAAAAAGAGCTCATTGGCACCAACATGCAATATCTTCAACTCTCCAAAGCAGGCGAAGTGATACAACTCAAAATAATCGCCAATGACACCAATTATCTCGAGGCCATTCCCTTTGAAATTCAACTCGAACTGTTCAAACTCGATTCGATGTTACGACAAGATGTTTTCACCCAATCAGAATTGCAAATCTTGATTAGCGACAAACAATTTGATAAAACGAAAGCCTTGTAATGAAAATCTCCGCATCCATATATTCTGATCAAAGTCGGGCTATCCAAGAAGTCATAAAAGATTTGCATGAACATGGTGTTGACTTATTCCATGTAGATTGCAACGATGATTTGTCCGTTTTCGACGACATTAAAATCATCCGTGAAATATCCGATATTCCGATTGACTTGCACATCATCACAGAACAACCAGAGAAATATTACGATCTGCTGCGAGTCAATCCTGTTGAATTTGTGACTTTTCAATATGAAAACCTGAGAGCGCCGATGCAAATTCCAGAGGACATCACCGGATTTAAAGGCTTGGCTGTGACAACCCCAACGCCTGTCAGTGTTTTTGATGCCTATTCTAATTTTGATTTTCTCTTGGTAATGGCGACCATTCCTGGACAATCGGGTGGACAATTTGACGCTACGAACTTTAGAAAAATTCGCGATTTCTCCAAGAAATATCCCAACAAACGCGTGCATGTAGATGGTGGTGTGAATGCAGAAGTTTCGTTTATTTTGCGAAATCTGGGTGTTTATGTATCCGTTTCTGGTTCCTATTTATTCAAAGGTCCAAGCGTGGGAAATGCCTTGATGAACTTGACACAGCGCGAAGTGCAATCGGCTTATGTTTTGAAAGATTTCTGTCGAACCAGAGAAGAAGCACCAATTCTCACGATACACGATTTAAACTTGAAAAACTTGTTGCAAACCATTGAAAATTTTGGCTTTGGCTTTGCGATAATCGAAGATGAAAACCAAAAATTTTCGGGCATCATTTCCAATGCTGATATACGCCGCGGCTTACTCAAAAACATCGATAATCCGAGCGATTTGAAGCTCCATGAAATTATCAATCACAATCCTGTTCACGTTTTTGCACACAACACCGTGAAAGAAATGTTGACGCTCATTCGCAAACAATCCTTCCCCATCTCATATTTGCCCGTTTTGGAAAATAGCGGTCATACCTGTGGAATGATTAGCTTTGTGAATCTTATTAAAGGAGAATTGTAGATTTTTATCTGAAACTTTATGAATACTTTAGAGAAACAAAATGAGTTAAGAGCAAAGATACTTGTTGGCTTAGAAAAAGTCTATGAGAGATTAATCGAATTCAAAAAGCAGAAGAAATCGTACTTGGTGATAATGAAAGACAACAAAATTGTCAAAATCAAACCTGAATAATTTACAAAAAACGAAAATCACAAACATGATCATCCGACTTAAAAACAACATACAAGAAACTCAAGCTGCGCAACTGGCAGACCAACACCAAGCTTTCCTCATTCACGAAGATGGCTTTTTCAACCTCATCACAGGTTCGGGCGTAAAAGAATTGCCGCAAAATTTGGAAGCGCACACAGAACAGTTTTGGGTTTTCAACGACGATATGCAATTGGCTTCCAAGAAATACCGAGCCACAACACGTGAAGTGACCATCGGCAACGTGACTATTGGCGGAAATACAGGAAATACACTTTTGATTGCGGGTCCTTGCTCGGTGGAAAGTGAAACACAAATTCGCCAGTCGTCAGAATTATTGCAAGGTTTGGGTTTGACTGCCTTACGCGGAGGATGTTACAAACCTCGAACATCACCCTACTCTTTTCAAGGATTGGGTCTAGAAGGCTTGAAATTGTTGGCAAAAATGCGCGAAGAATACGGTTTCGCAGTGGTTACAGAAGCTAGAGATGCCACACACATTGACGAAATCATTGAATATTCCGATGTCATTCAAATTGGTGCGAAAGCCATGTACGACCAAGGCATTTTGCGTGCATCGGCGAAAACACAGAAACCAGTTTTATTGAAACGTGGCTTTGGTTCAACGCTTCAAGAAACCGTGCAAGCAACTGAATTTATGCTATCAGGTGGTAATCCAAACGTTGTGATTTGCGAACGTGGTTTGCGCACTTTCGAAACCAAAACCCGCTTCACCTTAGATTTGTGCGGTGTGGCTTATTTGAAAGAATACACGAACTTACCGGTGATTTTAGATCCATCTCACGCCATGGGCTACGCTTATGGTGTCCCCGATTTGGCCCGCGCCTGCGTTGCCATGGGCATCGACGGTTTGCTGATAGAAACACATCCCGACCCGAGTGTAGCCAAATCAGATGCCTCGCAGCAATTGAATCATGCCGAATTTGAACAATTATTAAATAGTTTGCGACCAGTGGCAGCGGCGGTGGGGAGAAAAATAGTTTAACTATGTCAGGCATAACACATTATATAATGAAGATTCTCGAAGCTCATAACCTGAGTGAACCATCATTCTGCTCCAAATTCGACGTTTCCAACTTGGAGCAACTTCCGCTTGCCAAAATCCATGAAATAGCCGCTGAATTGGGTGTTTCGGTAAATCAACTCATTTACGGCGTCAAATTGAAGAAACCATTTCCATCTGACATCAAACTACTCATTTTGGATGTAGATGGCGTAATGACCGATGCGGGTATGTATTACTCCGAAAATGGCGACATGATGAAAAAATTCAACGCCAAAGACGGTATGGGCATTTTACAGCTGACCAAAACAGGATTCCAAGTTGGAATTATTTCTTCCGGATTCAAAGGGGAATTGGTGAAAAAACGCGCCGATACCCTAAAAATTCAGCACTTCTATTTGGGGCGCGAACACAAACTCGACATCTTGAAACAATGGTGCGCCGATTTGAACATTTCCCTATCGCAAGTCGCCATGATTGGTGATGATGTAAACGATTTGGAAGTGATGCAAGCCATTGGTTTTTCAGCTTGTCCAGCTGATGCAGCAACAAAAATTCTTGAGCAGGTAGATTGCATTCTCAACTTAAAAGGCGGTGAAGGCTGCGTGCGCGAATTTATCGAAGACGTGATGGGCGTTGAGGTGAAATATCAGGCGTAAAAAAACCGCTCCTTCCTTAGAAAAAGCGGTTTAGAATTAAATCTAATCAAATTACTTGTTCAACACCAATCGTTGCGTCTGCACACCAGCTTCGGTATGCATTTCCACAAAGTAAACACCATTGTTAAGACCTGAAAGTGATAGGGTGTTGTTGGTTATATTTCTGGTCAAAACAACTTGTCCGAGCACGTCGTAAATGACTACTTTTTGTACGGCAGCACCTGAGAAAGTAATTGAGCTACTCGCTGGATTTGGATACATACTCAGCTGTGGTTTATCGTTTTCAATGACCCCAACTGGATATACATTCGTATTCACAGTAGTATTGGTAACAATTGCTGGGTTAAAATCGAAGAAAATGTGTGCCGTGTTTTCAATCGCATCTCCTTCAACTAATCCAGCTGCTTCATCAATTTCATAGAGGATATAACCTTGTGATGCTTCTAAATCAACCTCGCTGGACTCTAACCAAATGGCGCTAAACGTAAAAGTTATTTCTCGTGTACTTGGATTGACTTGATAAGCCACCGGATGACTGGTTTCAAGCAATCTAAAAGTAGATAAATCTAAGTTTTCAGAAATTGTGTCACGTACCACAACATTTAGCGCGGGGTAATTTCCATCATTTTGGAAACGGATTTGATACAGAAAAGTTTCTTGCTCATCAGGATTGATATTGGCTGGCTGATTGACTTGTTTGTCATTGGGGTCGTAGGAGTTTGAAACTATTCCACAAATATCTAAAACGTTATTCATTAAGTTCAAATCATCATTGACAGTTATGGTCGCAGGAAAGCAAACAAATGTACCTAAAGGTGTGTTGCCTGGGAAATTAAAAGGGATATCAAAAATCTCTGGCTCATCAAGATTTACAACTGTGAACGACAGCGTATTATCTACAAAATTAAAATTTGGAAGATTTAAATTATCAATCGGCACAAAATCATCAGGGAATTCAATACTTATTTGTGCATTCATTACATCACCGCAGCCGTTATTTCCAACATATACATAAAACCCGCCATATTCAAGCACTGCTATGAATCCCCAAACTACACCTTGAATAAATGCATCCGTTTCAGAGGAACCAGGATTACATTCGACAAAAAAGCCACTTACATTATAGGCTTGACCAAATGTGTTAAATGAGGAAATTGTCAGTGTCCCTGTTACTTGAACAAGCTGATTCTCATCCAACCAAGCTTCGTTCACATTGATTGAATAAGGCGTATTGTTAATATCCAATCCGCCATATGCTTGTTGATAATACTCAACTTCAGTTGGGTAAACAGTGGTCGTAACTCCATCAGCGCCGGTAAAATCTAAAGGTACATCTGTGTAAAAATAACTGAAATCCGACTGAGCTACCTGTGAATAAACATAACCACACATATTCGAAGCCAATGCAATAAAATCAACCTCAATATCTTCAACAAAATTCTCATTTAACAATTGGCTGAAAACAGAATACGTCGCATTGTAAATACCAGGAACAGCATAGCTATGAGATAAAAGTACCGAATTATTACCAGGATTACCTAAAAATGTTGAATCTGTTGTTGTTCCATCTCCCCAGTTCATTGAAATTGTTACTAGGTCAGGATTGCTCGAAACAGAAACAGAAAATAATATTTGATGAGAACATTGAGGATAAGCTGGAATGGTGTCTGCTGGACTTCCTACATTATAGACTTGCCCATAAGCCAATCTAAAAGCAAAGGATACAAAAACAAGTAAAAGTACTTTCATAGAATGAATTTTAGATATTCAATGGGAAAGTTACACCTTTTGTTCAAATTCAAGTGAAAAAAACCACTATTTTTTGCGATTTCTAACATGTCAAAGAAATCTTCAATTAGAACTTTGAGTTACAATGAAAGCATTTTCTATAAATTTAGCATCGACATGAATGAACGAAAAAATTCAGAAAATAGCTCAACATCTTTTTTTCTTTGTGATAAACGGTATTCCAGAATTACTGAGATAGTTTCTATCTTCGTGCCATGAAAAATACGCTTATGTTAAAATCTTTGTTTTCAATCGCTATTCTTGCCGCTTCTGGCTTGGCATTCGCCCAAAAAACCTACTGGCAACAAGAGGTGAATTTCAAAATCAATGTACGTTTGGATGATAAAACGCATACCTTACATGCCTTCGAAAGTTTTGAATACATCAACAATTCGCCCAATAGCTTGGATAAAATTTATATCCATTTGTGGCCCAACGCTTACCGCGACGGCAAAACGGCTTTAGCCAAACAAATTTATGAGCAATCCAACAAAGATGTTTTACATTATGGAAAACTGGAAGACCGCGGAGGCATTGATTCGCTCGACTTCAAGATAAACGGCGCAACAGCCAAATGGGAATATCACCCGAAACACGATGATATTGCGATTTTGTATTTGAGTCAGCCACTTGCTTCTGGGCAAAAAATCACGGTTTCTACGCCATTCAAAGTAAAAATTCCATCGGGGAAAATTTCACGTTTGGGGCACATCGAAGAGTCCTACCAAATCACACAATGGTATCCTAAACCAGCGGTTTATGACCATAAAGGCTGGCATCCAATGCCTTATGTTACTCAGGGTGAATTCTATTCAGAATTTGGTTCGTTTGATGTAACTATTCAATTGCCAAAAAACTATGTAGTTGGCGCTACGGGAGATTTACAAACGGCATCAGAATTGGCTTTCTTAGATTCTTTGGCACAGCTTAGCCCATTGGACCAAAATTCTGGTGTTGACCCTAAAAGCATGAATCGCAATGCATTTCCAGAGTCTTCAACTGAATTCAAAACCATACGCTACATACAATCGAATGTGCATGATTTTGCTTGGTTTGCAGACAAAAGATACCGCGTTTTAAAGGGAGAAGTGGAATTGCCAAATTCAAAAAGAAAAGTGACCACTTGGGCGATGTACGTGCCTCAGAGCGAAACACTTTGGTTGAATGCTTTGGAATATTTGCACGATGCTACCTATTATTATTCACTGTGGAATGGTGATTATCCCTACAACCAAGTTACTGCCGTTGATGGAACCATTTCAGCAGGTGGCGGCATGGAATATCCAAACGTTACCGTGATTGGTAGCGCGAGCAATGCAACCGAATTGGAATTGGTAATTGTGCACGAAGTTGGTCACAATTGGTTTTATGGAATTTTGGGCACCAACGAGCGTGTTCATGGTTGGATGGATGAAGGCTTGAATACCTTGAACGAAATGCGTTATTTCATGACTAAATATCCTGAAAATACTGCCATGAACAACATGATTCCCTTTATCAACAACATTAATTTTGAAGAACTTTCTCATCACGACATGGGCGATATCATGTTCCGCGCCACACAACGTTTTGGTGCCGACCAACCCATTGAAACACATTCATGTGCTTATCATCCAGCCAATTATGGAACGGTGATGTACCAAAAAACGGGATTAATATTCCACTATTTGAAAGCGTATTTAGGCGAAAAAGTGTTTGATGAATGCATGCAAACGTACTTCGAAACGTGGAAATTCAAACATCCGTATCCAGAAGATTTAAAAGCCATTTTTGAGCAAAAAACTGGAAAAGATTTGTCATGGTTTTTCGGAGATTTGATCAACAACACCAACTATTTGGATTACAAATTGGTGAAAGCCAAAACCAACGATAAAGGCTCTGTGGCTGTTGTGAAAAACATAGGACAGGTAAATGGACCTATCGAAGTGAATGTGATTAAGAATAATCAAGTCGTTGAAACACAATGGATAGAACCAGGTACAGGTCGCCGAAGAATTGATTTGGTGACTACAAATGCCGATGAAATTGTAATCAACAACAACAAGCATATCCCAGAATTGTATCGCAACAACAACCGTTGGCATCAAAAAGGTTTGTTGGGTAAAATGGAGCCCGTGAAATTCGAATTCCTCATTGGCGACAATGAACCCAATAAAACGAATATTTTCTGGACACCCGTTGTGGCTGGCAATATCCACGACAAATTGATGCTTGGTGTAGCCGTTCACAACAACGCATTGCCGATGAACCGCTTCCAGTATTTGGTAGCACCGATGTTCTCCTTTGGTCGTCGGAATGTGTCGGGTATCGCTGAATTCAATTATGCCTTCCATCCGAAAAGTGTTTTCAGAATCTCGCGCTTTGGTTTGTCTGCAAAATCATTCAAGATGTATGAATTTGATTTTCCTGGAACCAACAGAAACGACGGCTCTTTCTATGCCTTAACGCCTTATTGGAGCGCAGATTTGGGCAAAAAAGGTGACGCGAAAGCCATGTCATACAACATCTTGGTAATGGGTGTAATGAATTTTGTTCAACTCTATGATTTGGATTTGAGTCATTCGGGGATTATGGGACAATTCACGGCCGATTACAAAAAACGTGATTACCAATTTAGCACCAAGTTGAGAGCTGAGTTGGTTGACAACGGTTATATTTCTACAGGTCGAATTCAATTGGAAAGCACACATACGTATCGCTATTTGAGAAATAAATTATCGCGTGCTTTTGAATTGCGTCTTTTCGGAGGTGTCATTACAAACAGTTCTGCGATGCTACCCAATGAATTCAGATTTGCATCAAACGGCACCAATGGCTTCCAAGATTTGTTCTTCGAAAATTACTACCTCGGTCGTGGCGCAACGAGCGGCATGTTCACCAACCAGCGCGACGACAACCAAGGTTCTTTTAAAACGGGTGTTGGTATCTTGAGCGATTCATGGATGGCCACGGCAAATTTGTATGCTCCGCTGCCCGTAAAACGTTTGGGTTGGATTGGTGCTTTTGCAGATTTCGGAGCCTTTGGAACACCATCTGGAACTGAAATGGCTGTGAATTTAGGTCTAGGAGTTCGTTTGGGTAGTGTTTTTGGTATTTATTTCCCGCTTTATTCAACAGACAACATGATGCCCATCAACGGGAATTATGCAGAACGCATTCGTTTCACATTGAAAATGAACCCGATGCACAAAGTAAATTTGAGAAAGTTGATTAACTAGAACTCAATAAACTGAAATTTAAAAATGGGGCATTATTTAAGGATGATGTCCCATTTTTTATTATTCAACCATCTTAACGCGATATAAAATAGAATAAACAAAACCTTAACACCAAAAGCATTTGATTTAATACGTTCTTGACCATCAAACAACATAAGCATCAGACCTTTGCAGAAACACCCTATGCAAAAACGCAAACTCGAAGTTGTGGTCATTTCCGATGTGCATCTAGGCACTTATGGTTCACGGGCATCAGAATTGGTCGCCTATCTCGACAGCATTGAGCCAGAAATTTTAGTCTTGAACGGCGATATTGTTGATATCTGGCAATTCAGTAAGCGCTATTTCCCTCAATCACACATGCAGGTATTGAAGAAAATCACTTCGATGCTCAGCCGCGGCACAGAGGTGCATTATATCATTGGTAATCACGATGAAGTACTTCGCAAATTCAACGGTTTTCAATTGGGCAATTTTCATTTATCCAATAAACTCACTTTGCAATTGGCTTCAGGAAACGCTTGGATTTTTCATGGCGATGTATTTGATGTGACCATGAAACATTCCAAATGGTTGGCCAAACTGGGCGGCAAGGGCTATGACATGCTGATTCTCATCAATACGTTTGTGAACTGGATCAGCGAAAAATTTGGGAAAGGTCGAATTTCACTATCCAAAAAAGTAAAAGACAGTGTGAAAGGTGTGGTTTCTTTTGTGAATAATTTTGAAGACACAGCGGCAGAAATTGCCATTGAAAATGGATTTGAATATGTGATTTGTGGGCACATTCATCAACCGAAAATGAAAAAAGTGATTACCAAAAAAGGTTCAACAACCTATCTCAATTCGGGCGATTGGGTTGAAAATCAAACGGCACTAGAATACAACCATGGCTCATGGAGCATGTTTGAATTTACGAAATCTGGTTTGAGCAAGGCATCAACAGAAAATGAAGCAGATTTCAATAAAAAAGCTTTGCATTATGATTTCATTTTGGAAGATATCATCAAAGAAATAGCGTAACATGAAAGTACTATACGCCATTCAAGGCACAGGAAATGGACATTTGAGTCGAGCCAGGGAAATTATTCCCATACTCCAAAATCAGGTAGAAACACTTGATCTTTTGGTGAGTGGTGCACAACACCAAGTGGAATATGAGCACGAAATCAAATACCGCTTCAAAGGCTTAACATTCCGAGCCTCAAAAACCGGAAAAGTGTCCTATTTTGGCTCAATTCTGAAAATGAACCTGTTCCGATTTATCCAAGAAGTAAAATCCCTTCCTGTGCAGGACTATGACTTGATTATCACCGATTTTGAACCTGTGTCGGCATGGGCTGCGAGACTGCGCAGAGTGCCCTGTATTGAACTGAGCCATCAAGCTGGTTTGGTGATGAGCAAACCCAAGTGCAAGTCGATTTCCGATCTTTTCATCTACAATTTGATGAAATACATGTGTCCAGCAAAAAATAAAATAGGTTTTCATTTCCAATCCATAGGGCATCAAGTATTTGCACCAGTAATTCGCAAAGAAATCAGAGCGCTACAACCGGAAACCAAAGGACATCATACGGTATATTTACCAGGATATTCGAATAGCTATTTGCTGTCAGAATTGACGAAATACGAAGCTCGATGGGAGGTTTTCACGAAAGAGTTGCCCAACGAAACAGAAATACAAAACGTGCGCTTTCATAAAATTGACAACCATGCTTTTCTAGAATCGCTTCGCACCTGTGAAGGCGTGTTGTGTGGCGCTGGATTCGAACTACCCGCAGAGGCACTTTTCTTGGGTAAAAAAGTGATGGTTATTCCTCTAAAAGGTCAATTCGAGCAATATTGTAACGCGATTGAAGCAGAGAAATTGGGCGCTGAACACATTCCAGAATTGAGTTGGAAATACCACAACACGATCAATCATTGGGCTAAATCCAAACAAAAAATTGAAGTTTTCTTCCCCGACCAAACCAGAGCAATAGTACGTGATTTGCTCAAAAATGCTCAAATAGATAAGAAAACAATTGAACAGATTGCCCAGCCTTATCTAATTCCAAGTCCTCAAGAAATTTAAATCTTCCCCGCCAAGGCCTCAGACACATTGATGATGTGGTCGCCAATGCGCTCGTAACTTGAGAATAAGTCATTGAAAATCAAACCTGAGCGCATGTTATACTCTTCTTCCTGCATACTTTGCAAATGGAAACTTCTCAGTTCATTGCGTTTTTCGTTGATTATCTCTTCCAAGGCTTGAGCACCAGACAAATCCACCTTTTCCCAAGGCAATTCGAAGTTGTCCATCATCTT
>JBIIJN010000098.1:0-7792 GCA_044233745.1 Crocinitomicaceae bacterium | reverse complement strand
GCCATTGGAGTTCACCTTTTGGGTATCTTGGCTTTGCCAGCTTTGGCATATGTTATTTACTTCAACAAATGGGAAAAAACGGATTGGAAGGGCTTTATTCTAGCTGGTGTGATTGGAATTGTGACCCTGGCATTCGTGCAAGAAGGTGTAATTCCGGGTATTGTATCGCTCACTTCAAAAACCGAAGTATTCTTCAGAAATAGCCTAGGACTGCCTTTCAATTTTGGCGTAATTTTCTTTATAACGCTTGTTACAGCTGGCTTGGTTGGTGGCATCATGTACACACATAAAAAGAGCAAGTCAATTTTAAATACTGTTTTGGTCAGCACAACTGTTTTGCTCATAGGTTATGGCTCATTTGCAATGATTGTAATTCGCTCGAATGCCGATACACCGATGAATCAGAACTCGCCTAAAAATTTGGTGAATCTGCACAGTTATCTGAAACGTGAACAATACGGTTCGGCACCTTTACTTACAGGTCCTTACTGGAACTCTCAAGTGATTGATGCTACAGACGGTTCGCCTAAGTTGCAACGGAAATTTGCTGTTATCAAAAACGATGAGCAAGTGGCCAATTTCTATTTAGAATCTACTGCCAAAGAATATGTGAAAGATTTTGGAGGCGAAATTGAGGAACTCTATGCGGTAGTTTTTGATGGAGTAGGCATTAATCCTGTTTATGCTCAAGGACATACTACCTTCTTGCCACGTATGTTTGAAGCACGCGAACCAAGCAAAATTGATGGCTACAAAAGATGGTCGGGCTATAACGACAACGGTCCGAACCATTCTGATAAACCGAGTACAAAAACCACTGATGATCAACGCTTGCCAACTATGGGCGAGAATATACGCTACATGATTGATTACCAGTTTAATTGGATGTATTTCCGCTATTTCATGTGGAACTTTGCTGGTCGCCAAAATGACATTCAAGGTCACGGCGATATCATGACGGGGAACTGGAAATCGGGAATTTCGGCTATTGACAACCAACGCTTGGGCGATCAATCTATTGCGCCAAACTTTACCGCGAGCAATCCGAGCAACAATGCCTTTTACTTCTTGCCTTTGATTTTGGGGTTATTGGGCTTATTCTTCCACATTTACAAAGCCCCCAAAGATGCTTTTGTCGTGTTCTTAGTTTTCTTGATGACGGGAGTTGCCATTGTGATGTACTTGAATCAAAAACCCATGGAGCCACGTGAACGCGATTATGCCTATGCTGCATCGTTCTATACTTTTGCCATTTGGATAGGCCTCGGGGTTTATGCCTTATTTGAAGCCTATCGATCCTTGCCAAAGCAGATGTTGCATCGAGGATTGATGATAAGCGGTGCAGTAATTGGTATCTTCCTTTTGCGCGACTTAGTGATTGGTGAATATGGCACTTCGATGAGCATGGCCTTTATCACTGTAATTGGTGGCGGTGCTATGTATCTTATGTTTGCGCTGCGAAAAACGATTAAACAGGAAATGCAGGCGGCCTATCTTTCCTTGGCGCTTGCTTTGGCGGTGCCCGTAGTTCTTGGCGTGCAAGGTTGGGATGATCACGACCGAGGCGATAGAACAATTGGTTTAGACATGGCCAAAAACTACATGAATTCTTGTGCCGACAATAGTATTCTTTTCACTCATGGTGATAATGACACTTTCCCCTTGTGGTATTTACAGGAGGTAGAAGGCATCAAAACAAGTGTACGTGTTTACAACCTTTCTTTGGGTCAAACAGATTGGTATTCAGAACAAATGACCATGAAGGTATATGATTCTGAGCCACTTCCGATTAAATTCACCAAAGACCAATACGCCATGTACACAGGTAGCATGGACAATGTATATTTCTTAGGAAGTTATTTGGACTTTAAACAAACACCGGAAATCAAAGAAAACGTGGTGCGTGAATTGATTACGAAGAAAATTGAAAGCAACCGCACGATTTTCGAGAACAACCTGAAAAATGCATCATATCAATTGGCATCTATCATGGGCAATTCTGAAAAATTGGCTAAGAACAACCAAGGAGCCATTGATAAATTGTTTGCGCCGGTAGAAAAACCAGGTTATGATGAGTTCAAATACTTCATGGAACTGACTATAGCAGTTTTACAAAGTGGCGAAGGTTCAGGTCTCTCTATGGAAATGTTGGAAGCCATACAAAATAACGCTACCAGTTTTGAACAATCTTTTGACTATCTGCCTATCGCATACGCCATGGACTTTGTTAGAAACGATGCCAATATCATCACCAAATCTACAAGAGGTGGCGGCACTGTGTCTTTGCGTTTCTTCCCTTCCACTGGATTCATTATACCTGTGGATAATGTAGAGAATATGTTGAAGCACGGCATTATTACCAAAGAGGAATCGAAAAATTTAGAGCCTATTCGTTTCCAAATGACAGAGCAAGCCATCAGCCGCGAACAGGTGTTGATTTTGGATATTTTGGCGAATTTTGAATGGGACAGACCGATTTATTTCTCCAATCCTTATCCTAGTGATGTTGGTAAAGCATTATATACACAAGGCTATGTGGCTATGGAAGGTATGGTGTTCCAACTTACACCGGTAAAAGGAAAAACCATCGACACCTACAAGATGTACAAAAATCTTACTGAAAATTACCTGTGGGGTAATATGGATAAAAAAGGTGTCTTGTTGGATTATTACACACGCCGCACAGCACTGCAACCATACAAAAACTCAATGCGCATCTTGGCGGATGACCTTTTCCGTAAATATGAGAGTGAAAAACGTGGTGCGGTGCAAAATGCCATGAACGACTCATTGCCCAAGACAGGTTCTCCAGAAAAGGCGGAAGAATATAAACGAAAGGGTATAGAAATTTGTTTATTGGCCTTTAAGCTGATGCCAGTAGAATCTTCAATTGACTATGGCGAACCAAGTTCTAGTTTACAAGAAGCACCTCAAGGAAGCAAATTGAAATACATTTTCTCCTACAGCCACGGCAACATGCACTCGTTTGTGCGCTTGCTTTATGCATTCGAAGCCAAAGAAGAAGCTGATAAATATGCTTTGTTGGTGGCTAAAGAATTGGAATCGATTATGGAGTTTACCTTAAAATCGAAACCAGCCATTGCAGCGCAAACGAGCGAATATTTCTTCTCTTCCTTAGATGCCTATTTGGAAATGTACAATTTCGCTGAACCTGGCCCCTTCTCTGACCGTGCTGAAAAGTATCTGAGTTCATTGGACGGTCGATTCAAATCGTTGGTGAATGCCATGCGACAAGAAGATGCAGGAAAAGACCGTGAAAGCAAACGATTCGAAAGTGCCATTCGAGATTTCGAAATGCGTTGGCAAGCGATCTTCGATATGTTCAGCTAAGTTCAGCTTATGCGTTTTATTGGTGTGCCCAAATTAGTAAGAAGGATGTTTCCTTCAGCAGTTTGGCGCATTCCTAGTGATGACAAGGTGCTCTATCTAACATTTGATGATGGACCAAGTGAGCGCACTGCTGAATTGCTGGATTTGCTGAAAGATTACAATGCTAAAGCCACGTTCTTTTGTGTAGGCGCGAATGCAGAAAAACGTCCTGAGCTCGTTCAATTAATGCTTAATTCAGGTCACAGCATTGGCAACCATTCCTACAGCCACTTGAAAGGATGGCAATCTTCAACAATAGAATATGTGGCTGATGTCAAACGCGCCAATGGTTTCGTGCCAAGCCAACTCTTCCGCCCGCCCTATGGCAAAATGACTTGGAAGCAATACAAAGCTTTGAAAAGTGATTACCACGTGGTGATGTGGACGCATTTGAGCTATGATTTCGACGATGCTATGCCCGAAGATTTATTTTATAGACGCCTTTTTAAATCCTATCAGTCGGGTGACATCGTGGTGCTGCACGACAATTTGAAGTACTTCGATAAATCCAAAAGAATGTTGGAAGCCATCTTGCTTTGGACAAAAAATGAAGGAATTCGGTGTGAAGCGATTGTTTTTTGAGTTGAACAATGGTCTGATAATCAAAGATATATTCGTTACTGAAAATGGTAACGGTTAGTGTGGACACAGTATAAAGCTTTGATAATCAATGATATATTCGTTACTAATCGTTAATCAAAACAAAAATTTAGGAGATAGGGCAGAGAGATGCTATTTCTTCAAAGTCCAAGTATCAACACCGTGTTCCTTAAGTTGAGCAGCCAATTTTGCAGCTTGTCCAGAATCATTTGAACCTGCTGCAGCCACGCGGTGCAAACCTCCTTGCACATCCACGATATAAGGACTTAAACCTTGCCCTCTTAAAGCATTCATGTGATTTTCAGCATTTTCTTTCAAGCCAAAACAGCCAGAAATCAAATGAACGGTATGAACTTGACTTGATGCCTGAATTATTACCTCCTCCTCGGTGTTATTCTGAGGCGCTGTTCTATTCAATTTCACTGCAAAAACCAACTCGTCATCGTAATTGAAATTGAAGGAATTTACATCTTCAGGCAAAGCTTCAACGATTGACTCCAAATTTGTGATAGGCTCTTCAGTTGTCGATTCTTGAGAGATTACCGAGGATTTGTACTGAGCTGGTGGAGATTGATGAAACGGATTGAAATCAGCAACTGCAATTTTCTTGGTTTGTAGCACATCTGTGGTGAGCGGCACCCAAAACGAATAAAACAAAAATGGCAAAACAACTGCTGCAGCTGCCACCTTTAACCATATGGATCTATTTGATTTACTGTAACTTACAGCATCTTGAGCCAAAACCACTTTGTCCTGCTCAGTTGATAGTTTTTCAATCGGTTCCCCAACAATAGGAATAATAATTGCCGCTGGTTCAGGAGCCAAGGTTTTTTCTACTTGAACATGAATGACTGGTTCCGGCTGAGCAACATGAACAGGTTTTTCTTCCTCAACATCAAACTGAACCTCGCCCAAGCCAAAAGATTGAAGCAATAAATTGTGGTGTCTATCTTGCTCAAAGCGAAGTTTGCGTTCTTCATCGAGAAATAATAATCCAACACGATCTATTTCAATACGTTCGCCATTTTTCAATTGCGCTTGCCAATCAGAAACTGTATTTTGTATCAAACTGCTTGCAGCATCCAAAGACAGCTGAGCACGATTGGCCACATAACGTTCAAAAACACCATCCGATAAGTTCAAATGCGTGTGAAACAACAACTGTTTGTATGGCGGCAATAATTTATCTTTCTTTTCAGAAAAACGAGCAGGCATTTGGCGCGCAACGAAGCCCCCAAAATTGGGCACTACAATACTCTCTTGCCAAAGCAACAAATCACCTATATATGTTGAAATCAACTGCATATCAGAGACAAAGATAAGAAAAATAAAAAAGCGCGAGATTTTAAGGCCTCATGTTACAGCATTTCTTACGCCAATATGCGCTCAAGGTTCGCTGAAAAGAGAAAATTATTCAAAACAATGAATCCGCATTTTGATTGTTAGGATAGTCAAGATTCGGTTAAACCCAAGAGGTTGACATTCATTTTTTGCCACAGGTTTAAGCCTGTGGCAAATGAAAGTTCAGATTTTCGGCTTCAGCCAAATTTCCCTTTTCTTATTTATCGAAAGTTCTAAGCCTCCATATATTCCGCACTTATTGATTTGCACCGCGCATCATTTATCCTCGTCCAGCGGGAGCAAGGAAAGTTAATCCTACGCACTAAAAATCCAGTGCATACTTATTCTAGTTTGATATTTTCAATAAGCTCAACGCTTTTTTTCACTCAAGAAAGCGAAAATCTTTGAAAAAAGGTGGGACTTTCTATCGAACCACCACAACCTTCCCACTAACCACCTCCTGATTGCCAAATTCATCTCGCACCCAAATCCGATACAAATACATGCCCGATTCCATGAGCGCTTTGTCCCACAAATCTAAAGTTATACTTTCAGGAAAACCATTCTTTTGATAAACTACTTTGCCGTCTAAGGTGTATAGTTCGTACTGATATTGTTGCACATTTTTTAAGCGAATTTGATAGAATTCTCCCAAATTGCCATGCACCAATGTCGGTGCAAAAATTTCAAAAGCACTTCCCAATTCATCTAAAGAAGCACAAGAAGAAACCCTAACCCGTACGGGCAAGACCTTCGAACAACTATCTGATGCCCAAATTCTAACCGTATAATTGATGGTACTATCTCCCAAAAAAACAGGATTGGGGCAAGCGTAGCAAGAAAGATTGGTTTGGGGCAGCCATTCATAGGCGATGCCTCCCGCTGCGCCGAGTTGGAGGGGTATATCGGAGCAGGTGGTAGTATCGGCGGTGAGGAGGGTAGTTTCAAAAGGTTGGCAGGGGGAGGTGTAGGTGAGGAATATGCCTATAACTGGGTTTGAGTATGCTCCTTCAATATTATTTGGTGATTGATAAATGAATGTCACATCACATGAAGTATCATTTTCGTTGAAAAACGTCGAGACCTCGGCAAGTGCGTCTGTTCCTGCCATTTGACCATTAGGAATATCATCCTCTAAACCCAATAATATACCGTTAGAATATGAAAAATTTGAATACACACCTGTATAAGTGAAGGGACTATTGGATTCTGAACCACCCAATAATCCTAATGGCGAATTATTTAATTCAATGAAAGAGCCATCAACGATAGTGTCGCCAAAAAATGTTGTCCAAACGCCAAGACCAACATCAGCAGATGTAGATATTGGTAAAGACATGCTAAAATTGTATTGTAAAAGAGGATTTACATTCTGTGTATTCAAAAAAACATTGTATGCGATTGCATTCATGGATGTATTTTCAAAGACAATGAAAAGATAAAATGACGAATAGAACCCAATTTGTGTAATATTAAATTGCGCGGGAATTTCTAAAGTATGTGTGTTACTATTGGATTCAACAGAGTTCAAAACATCTATAGCGCGGATAGTAGAATTTGACCATGTCCATGAGGGATGAATTCCGGATACAAAAGGTGGCGTGACAATATGACTTTGGTTGAAGATGTAACTGTCACCATTTAAACTAACAGTTAAATCGGGCGCTTGACCATCACAACTTGCCAAAAGATATGCCTTTTTTATAGTGCTTCCAATTGGGACGAAAACTTCTGTCTCAATAATACCAAGCCCAGTATTTGTTGAAAACCCACCGCCTGTAACGCCCCCATAGATTACATCGGATTCAAAAAGCAATTGTGCATTGATTTTCGAAAATGAAAAACAAAACATAAAAATTAACTGCAATAAAAATTTGAAAATCGTCATTCTTTATTCTTAAGTAATTCAACTATTACAGATTTAAAGTCTTGATTGTCCGAAATTATCTTGGAAATCAATTCTTGGAAATTCATTTCGTTGTTGTTTTGGTGATTATGAACTAATCCACCATACCCATTATGATTGTGACAAATATTAAAAACTAAGTTTTTATCAAAACTCAATAATTTGGTAAAATCCATTTCAAAAATTTCTGAAATCTCTTTGATTCGTTTCAAAGTGAGTTCTGTTTCATTTCTTTCTATTTTCCCATAGCCACTTACACTTAACCCCAGCTTTTCGGCCATATAGCTTTGGGAATAATTTTTCAATTCTCTAATTTTTCTTATAGTATCGCCTAAATTCTCATTCATAGTTCATTACTTTCCGCAATAGTAACATATTAATATTATATGTGAAAAGAATTTATTACTAAACCTTTTATTTTTAAGAAATTGACTAGTCGCAAATATACCACTACATAAATAGTTTACGCAGTCCAGGGTTCATCTTTGTCAAAAAAAGAGATGAAAATACATGAATTTAGTTTGAGATTTCCCGATGAAAATAGCTGTCGGTTGC
>JBIIJN010000027.1:0-28795 GCA_044233745.1 Crocinitomicaceae bacterium | reverse complement strand
CTTTTCGTGCTTTTCGGTTTGGGTCTCATTGCGCTTTACTTGTTCGTGCCAAGCATCAATCGCTACGTTATGATAGGTGGATTAGGAGCACTAATTGCCATTGACTTGGTAAGCATAAACTTGATTTATATGCCCAACTCAGGTGAAGAAGGCTCTGATGATGAAATAATCTACGAAAAATGGACCAAGTGGGAAGAACAAAAATATCCACATACTGCTCGACCAACGGACAATCAAATCCTTGAAGCTGAAATGACAAATAATCCTAAGCTGAGAGCACGAGTAGAAAAAGTAGAAAGACAAGCGAGTCAATTTGCTTCAGAAGAAGAATTTACCATGCGAGGTAAGAGGAATTATATCGACAACGAAAAATTTAGAGCCTATCGTGCCATGACACGTCACCGTGTTGCCGACTACGACGACAATATTTTCAACTCCTCGCGCGCATCTTATTTCCACGAAGCAATAGGCGGTTATCACGGAGCAAAATTGAAGCGCTATCAAAACCTAATCGATTTTGGCTATTTGCCTTACGACCGTTCCATACTCAACATGTTGAATGTGAAATATTTGATAAGAGGCGGTCAAGTAGAACAAAATGAAGGCGCTTTGGGCAATGCTTGGTTGACAAAGTCGGTTTACGTAGCCAAAGACGAAAATGATGAGATTTTACAACTCGGTAAACGCTATGCACTGGAAAACCACAGCACAGATTGGTCACTTATTGTGAACGATAAGAAGTTCGCCATCACCGAAGTTTATGCCCGCGAGCGCATTGTTTACTTCCAAGGAAAAGATTCATTATCAATCCAATGGCCTGATGGATTGGCTGAGGGCGACACCGCGTATTACGTTCAGGATGTCAACGGCCGAAAAAACTGGATTCCAAAAATGGCATTAGACGCCGACGATAAAAATTCATTCACCAAGCTCATCACTTTGGTTGTGAAACACAATTTCTCGCCAGCCAATTTGACCATTGTGCCCAATGATGAAAAGGAAAAGGTGGAAGCCAAAGGTTATTCGGGAGAAGGCTCCATTCGTCTAGTAAAACACCAGTTGAATCATCTGACTTATGAATTTGAAAGTAATTCTGACCAGTTGGCTGTATTCTCAGAAATGTACTACAAAGCAGGTTGGACAGCATCCATAGACGGCAAAGAAGTAGATCACTTGCGTGTGAATTACGTGCTCCGTGGTTTGCCTGTGCCCGCTGGAAAACACAAAATTGAATTCAAAATCAACGATTCGACTTACAAAAAAGGCTTGTCCATTGCACGCATTGCCTCTTGGTTTGTTTATTTGCTGTTGATTGGTGGTGTGGTGAGTGAGTTTGTTCGTCGCAAGAAAAGTGTTGAGTGAGGAAGTGTTGAGTGAGGAAGTGTTGAGTGAAAAAGTGTTGAGTGATGAGTGGAAAAGTGTTGAGTGAGGAAGTGTTGAATGCTGAGTGAGGTAGTGTTGAATGTTGAGTGGAAAAGTGTTGAGTGAGGAAGTGTTGAATGCTGAGTGAGGTAGTGTTGAATGTTGAGTGAGGAAGTGTTGTGTGCATTGTATCGCGAACAATAGATGGTAGAATCGAATTGCATTTATTTAATTGCATATTAGTTGCAGAACAATTTCATAGCCTTCCCCCAAACAAAATTCCACCCACGCTGTTATCACATCCAATTAGTTAAGCTAAATTCGCGGCGTGAAAAACAAACAGACCTCAAAGTACGACGACAAACAAGTAAGAACTTGGGCGCGCTACATCATGTTATTGGTGATTGCCATTACGCTTCCCATGCTTTATCAATGGAAAAACATCACATTCTCTTATGAGTTTGAAGATTTTCTGCCTCAAAACGATGACAACGCACAAATCTTCAAGGATTTCAAAGAGCGTTTTGCATCCGACAACGATTTTCTCTTGCTCGCGCTAGAAAAGAAATCTGGCATTTTCGATTCTACTTTCCTCAAAAAAGTTGAAAAAATTGAATCCGATATCGCCAAGATTGACGATGTAACCGCTGTACGTTCCATCCTAAGCATGTCAGAATTTCGATTCATGCCAGGTGGTTTGGTGGTAGAAATACCCTATGTTCACCTCGACAGTATGCGCTTGGAGAAAGATTCTGTGCGCATTTACAGTCACGAAGAATTGGTGAATCAATTTGTTTCAGAAAACGGTCGTTCGCTTTGTTTATTTATCAAACATACCGATTTCTTGAGCAAAGAAAGATCGGATATTTTATCAGACAAACTTTATGCTCTGCTCGACAAAGCTGAATTGGACGATTATCACCTCATCGGTCGAGTTGTAGGTCAGCGCTATTACGTTGAAAAAATGATGTCGGAAATGATGCTCTTCATCTCCATTTCTGTAATATTGGTTATTCTTTTCTTATGGATTGCATTTCGATCCATCTGGGGTATTTTGCTCCCTCAAGTCGTTTTGTATCTGTCCGCCATCTGGGTGATCGGCAGCATGGGACTGTTCAACGAACCCATCAACATACTGTTGGTCTTGTTGCCTTCCATATTATTTGTTGTTGGGATGTCGGATGTGATTCACTTGGTCAGTAAATACATCGACAACCTGCGCGACGGCATGCCCAAAAACGATGCAGTAATCAACGCAGTAAAAGAAATCGGTTTAGCCACATTGCTTACCTCATTAACAACAGCAATTGGATTTATCAGTTTGATTGTGATTCCGGTGAAGCCCATTCAATCGTTTGCCATCTATGTGTCGCTTGCAGTGGTCATTACATTTATCATCACCATTCTCACCTTGCCCGCTTTGTTTATTTTATCCAAAGCACCTGTAGTTGCAGAAAAGTACAAAAATCCGATTTGGCATCGCGTGTTGGCCAAAACATTCAAATGGACTTTGCGTAACAGAAAGACCATTCCTTTGGCATTTTTGCTTGTTTTTGGTGTTTCTTTATTTGGCGTAACCAAACTAGAATCCAACAATTTCTTGATGGATGAACTCAAAGACGACAATCCAGTAAAAATGAGCTTCAACTACATGGACGACAACTACGGCGGTATTCGTCCCTTTGAATTGATGATCGAATTGAAAAATCCGGAACAAAATCAATTCTGGGATAAAGATGTGTTGAAAGATTTTGAACGTGTTCAAGACTATCTCGAAAACGAATACGGGGTGCAACGTATAACATCACTAATCACCATTCTAAAAACAGCCAATAGAAGTTTTAAAAGCGGTTTGCATAGCAATTATAAATTACCTGAAAACAAAGGAGACATTGCTCGCTTTAAAAAGCAACTCGAGCGTTTGGAAAATGGACAAATATTGCGCTTGGTTGTAGATTCTACGCAACATTTTGCAAGAATCACCGGAACTATACCCGATTGGGGAAACAAAAAAGTGACCGCCAAAAATCAAGAATTAGAGCACTTCCTTAATAACGAACTGAAAAGTCAATATTTCGATGTAAAACTAACAGGAACAGCGCATCTCCTCGATTTAAATCTGAAAACCTTGTCTAATAACATGATGCAAGGACTCATTTTGGCAAGTGTGATTATCGCAGTGTTGATGGCACTTTTATACCGCTCTTTTACCATGACCATTATTTCACTCATTCCCAATATCATACCGCTCGTTGTTGTTGCTGGCATGATGGGCTACATGGGCATCAATTTAAAAATTTCCACTGCCATCACCTTCACAATTTCCTTTGGTATTGCTGTTGACGATACCATCCATTTCCTGAGCAAGCTCAAACTCGAACTCAGCAAAGGTAAATCCTTGCTCCGTGCACTAAGAACGACCTACATCACCACTGGAAAAGCCATCATTCTCACCTCGTTGGTGCTTTTGGCCGGATTCTTTATGCTCATCTTGTCCGACTTCGAAGGCACTTTTGCTATGGGTGCCTTGGTATCACTTAGTTTGTTCATCGCCTTATTAGCAGATTTGATGCTTTTGCCCCTACTCCTACTCGCTTTCTATCGACCGCGAAAACCCAAGGTTTCAGAAAAATAAGTTCGGACAAAGTACAATTTCAACGAATCATTTTTAGAAGATATTCCTGCTTTCCGCTGTAGTTCCGCTCAAAAAAGCGGAAGCTGCCGCTACAATCAGGGCTAGGGGTATATAGTTGCCAAAAAATTAACCGTTGTCCTTAGACGAACCGTTATCCCTAGCTTAACCGTTAAAAACGATTAGCACACCAATCCACCATCATTCTCGAATACAAAAATTTAAAAACATCAAATACATCACGCTTGTAACGTTTTGTATTTCATACAAATATGAAGAATAGCCGTTACCTAACCGTTAATAACCGTTATTTCAAACCTTAACTCCTATTCCAACCGTTATTCCCTTATTTTCCGAAAAAAAAACAAAAAAACATCACCAGCTCATTTTATTATCGTAATATTGCAATATAAAAATATACTATGGGCATTACGAAAACAGATTTTTTCACAGAGCAGCAAAACCAAACTGCGACTATTTTCAAAGCTTTGGGGCATCCGGCACGAATTGCCATTGTTGAGTATCTCCTTAAAGCTAAATCTTGCATTTGCGGTGATATTGTTAACGAATTCCCTTTAGCGCAACCCACTATTTCACAGCATTTAAAAGAACTAAAAAACGCTGGTATCATCCAAGGCAGCATCGAGGGTAAAACCATTTGCTACTGTTTAAATCCAAATACTATATATCATTTAGAATCAATATTTGGCGCAATTGCCTCCGAAATTCGAAACCAAAATACAAATTGTTGTTAAACTTAAATTACAAAAAAATGAAACTTTCAAACATCAAATCCGCATTAGAGAGCCTAGAATCCGTAAATTTCATTTTACCCAATGGAGCACCTGTTTCTCAGCATTTTCACGTTACAGAAATTGGAGCCATTACGCGTCATTTCATCGACTGTGGAGGCACCGAACGCATCGAGAAAAAAGTAAATTTCCAACTCTGGGAAGCCGATGACTACGACCATAGATTGGGTGCGGAAAAATTATTAAAAATCATCAATTTGTCGGAAGAAAAACTGGGCATTGGCAACTTGGAAGTGGAAGTAGAATACCAATCAGAAACCATAGGAAAATACGGCTTGGAATTCGATGGTGTCAACTTTTTACTCACTTCAACTCAAACCGATTGTTTGGCCAAAGACAAATGTGGCGTACCAGAACAAAAACCAAGAATTAAAATGGGCGATTTATCGAAAACCGAATGTACACCAGGCGGCGGATGTTGTTGATAGATTAGCTGTTAGGCATTGGCTGTTGGCAAAATTCCTAATTTCAAAATTCTTACTTCAATCCTTCATATTTCTAACTTCTTACTTTCCATGGGAAAATTTGAAAAATATCTAACAATTTGGGGGCTGCTCTGCATTGTGGCTGGCATTGGTTTGGGCTATGTGGCTGGCGATTCCATTCACGTATTCAGCGATTGGAACATCTCAACCGTAAATGTGCCTGTTGCCATTTTGGTTTGGTTGATGATTTATCCGATGATGGTTCAAATCGACTTCTCGAGCATCAAATATGTATCGCGAAACTGGAAAGGCTTGGGACTCACCGTGGTTGTCAACTGGTTGATCAAACCTTTCAGCATGGCGCTTCTTGCCTATCTGTTCTTTTATTTCATCTACGAAGCATGGATCACACCCGAAGACGCTGAACAATACCTCGCAGGAGCCATTTTACTAGGTGCGGCGCCCTGCACAGCCATGGTTTTTGTCTGGTCCTACCTCACCAAAGGCGACGCCAACTACACCTTAGTGCAGGTCTCTGTAAACGACTTGATTCTTCTAGTACTGTTCATCCCTATTGTTGGCGGATTGTTCAGCTTGTTTGGTATTCAAGTAGTTCATGCCGACCAAAAACTGGGCATTCCTTATGAAGCTTTGGCAACATCGGTAATTGTTTTTGTCGTTATCCCCTTGCTTTTGGGCTATGTTTCCAACCTGTATTTGCGCAAAACAAAAGGCGAAATTTGGTTCAAAAATGTCTTTCTGGCGCGCTTAAAACCCCTCTCTATAATTGCCTTACTCACCACTTTGATTTTGCTTTTTGCATTTCAAGGTGAAAAAATAGTGAGCAATCCTTTGGCCATATTGCTCATTGCAATCCCGCTAACCATTCAAACCTACTTCATATTTTTCATTTCATGGTTTGGAGGAAAATACCTTAAACTGAAACACAATGTTTGCGCACCCTCAGCCATGATCGGCGCCAGCAACTTCTTCGAATTAGCCGTTGCCGTTGCCATTGTGCTCTTCGGCTTGGATTCAGGTGCCTCATTGACCACGGTTGTCGGCGTGTTGATTGAAGTACCTGTAATGCTCTCGCTTGTTGCGCTGGCGAATAGGTGGCGCTATTGAATTCAACAATTAGAGATTTGAAATTACAGATTACTATCCTCGTGGAATCTCAAATTTCAAATCTCGAATCTTCCAATTATAAATTATGAAACAATTTCTTTTCCCGCAAATTGCAAACTACTGTTCAGAACGCATTTCAGAATTTGATAGTATCCCTGTAGATCGAAAAGTCATTCTGGCGCGCATCACCGATTACATCCGAAACAAAAGAGATGAAAATCACGCAATACAATTGGTTTATATCTGCACGCACAACTCCCGTCGTAGTCATTTTGGACAAATATGGGGTGCCTTCGCAGCTGCGTATTTTGAAGTACCATCGGCCATAACCTATTCTGGTGGCACGGAGGCAACACAAATGCACCCAAATGTAGTGTCATCTTTAGAACGCACGGGTTTTGTTGTTGAGAAAAACGAGCATCCTTCAAATCCTTTGTATGAAGTCAATTTTGGAACAGACCTTTCCACAACTTGTTTTTCGAAGGAGTACAACGATAAATCAAATCCTCAAAACAACTTCGCGGCAATTATGGTCTGCTCCGATGCCGAAGAAAATTGTCCGTTCATCCCAAACGTAGAGTTGCGCGTCGCTATTACTTATAAGGACCCAAAGGCTTTTGACAACACACCCCAACAAGATGCGGGCTACGATGAACGGAGCGCTCAAATTGCAAGAGAAATTTTGTACATGTTTTCGTTGGTTTAAGTTATAAGTATTCATCTTTTGCTCATATTATAAATTTAGCGATATTTGAATCTCAAAATCGCAACAATTATTTGACTTTTTACATACAAAAGCCCAAAATGAAATCATTAAAATTTATTCTTTTCAGTTTAGTTTTTCCACTGACCATTGCCGCCCAAAGCACCGTACAAACCATGCAACACGGTGGATTGACACGTTCTTACAGGTTGTACGTGCCCGATTCCTACGATCCTAACACTGCTGTGCCCTTGGTTTTCAATCTTCATGGCTACACTTCAAATGCCTTGCAACAAGAAGTTTATGGCGATTTTCGAAGTATTGCTGATACGGCCAATTTCATTTTGGTGCACCCTGATGGCACTTTAGACGGTTCTGGAAATCGCTTCTGGAATGCATTTGGCGCATCTGGAGGTGTTGATGATGTTGGGTTCATCAGTGCGCTAATTGATAAAATAGATGAAGACTACAACATTGATTTGAACCGGGTGTATAGCTGCGGCATGAGCAACGGCGGTTTCATGAGTTATCGTTTGGCTTGCGAATTGGGAAATAGAATCACGGCAATTGCTTCTGTCACTGGCACTATGGCCATCAATGCTCCAGCCACATGCAACTCTTATAAACCAACACCGGTGATGCAAATTCATGGCACAGCCGACCCAACAGTTCCATATGACGGCAATTCATTAATGACTGCGATAGAAACTGTTGTAGATTTCTGGGTTGATGAAAACAATTGTAATCCAACGCCAATTATCACGAATGTGGCCAACACCAATACTACCGATATGTGCACAGCACAACGTTTTCTCTACCACAGTGGCAGCAACGGAAGCACGGTTGAATTTTTCAAAATTGACGGCGGCGCACACACTTGGCCCAACGCGTCTTTTACAATCGGGGTCACCAATCGCGATATGGATGCATCGGTAGAAATCTGGCGTTTTTTCAGTCAGTACACCACCAATTCGCTGCTTTCAACACAAAATGCCCAAATGGAAGCCATTCAAATCTATCCGAATCCCACCCAAGACGTGCTGAAAATTCAATCGAACCAACTCATCGATGCAATCCGCATCACAGATTTGAGCGGTAAAGAAGTTTACAGCAATATCGGACATCAAGACAACATTAATCTTACCACGTTCCATGCGGGCGTTTATTTCATAAACATTCACTCTGGCACTCAAGTTTATACTCAAAAGTTCATCATTCAATAGCAGTATGCAGGCTTTTCTGACCAAAAATTCCTCTTACGTTTTTTTGAACTTTATTGCCATTTTAGGCTTTCTGCTTTTTCATTTCACAATAGATTTACCCGCACGGCAAGACTTAATTTTTTCCACACCTGATGCCACAACTTATCGAGATGTGGCGCAATGGATTGCAGGTGGCATCGAAACCAATAGCCTTTCTGTTAGGCCGTTGATTTATCCATTTTTGTTGCTAATTTCACTCAAAACTGGCGGTACAATTGCTGTGTTTTTGATGCAATCTTTCATGTGGTTGGCCGCCATAAATTTGTCTTTCGCGAGTATACATCGTATCTCTAAAAAGAAAATTTTTGCGTTTATTGGTGCTTTTGTCTTGTTTTGCAACTTGTCTGTAATGGCATTAACGGCACATGCAATTACAGAAATTACAACGATTTTTTTATTAAGTCTCACTGTTTTTTTAATCACCAAAAACCATCGCTTGCATCGTGAGCCAAAATTTCTATTACAACTGTTATTGATGTTGACACTTCTGACCCTAGTAAAACCTGTGTTTTACGTGCCAACGTTGATCACGCTCCTTGTGCTTATTTTTTTTCAGAGCAATACCCTCATCAAGGCACCAAAACGCATCCTCATCTTGTGTTTGATTTTGGTCCCGCTCCTTAGTCAAATGACACTGATGAAAATGAAATATGAGCACTTCACGGTATCCTTGGTTGGCTCACAAACCTTTTCAAGATATTTTGTTACCCAAGGAATCGAGCAAATTGAAAAACTCGAACATCAAAAAGCTGTGACAAAAGCAGATGGATTTTCGAGCGGTGAAAAAATGAGTTATCTTTTTGAAAACAGCGGTGTTTATTTCAAAAATTTACGCCAAAATATCAAAAGCAACATCCAAGGCGAACCAATTTTCTTGAATTATCCAGCAGAATACAAGAATCCTGCTGCCATTGCATTTATGGATAATTATAATGAATTGACGTATTACCTACACATTCTGATGCTCATTCTTGGTATTGTAATGCTTGTGTTGTTTTGGCGCAGCAAGAATTACCCATATCTTGTTTTACTGTTCGTTTTGTTGGGATTAAACAGTTATTATTTGATTGTTTCAGGGGTTAGCTTTTGGCAAGGCGATCGACTTACCCTTCCATCCATTGCCATTTGGAGTGTCTTATATCCTGCATTGGTTTTTTGGACCTGGCACCATTTCAAATCCAACAAAAAAAGCACCTAAAACACTGCCAAATAACCCACATGAATTTTGCCATCGCGAATATTGATGGGATTTCCGAACTGGCTGCCTAGACCATAAACCAAAGAAAACATGCCTACTTTAGTGCCAAACGACATACCTGCACCAAAACCAAAAGGCATATCCCGATAATAACTGCGCGTTCGATTTTCATATAGCGCTTGGTCGAAGAACACCAACAAATGTGAATTTTGGTCGAGCAGAAAACGATATTCCACTGAAACCCGAGCCATAGATGTTGCCAAAAGCGCCTCTTCATCGAAACCACGAAGCGTTTTTAATCCACCGAAACGAATTTGTTCATTTGCATAAACGGTGTCGGCGTAATAAAACTGGGCCAAACCACCCAGTCGAATAGTGCTTCTCTTGCCAATGGGCACGTAATAATCGAGTTCAAAAATTGTGCGAAACACATTAGATTTTGTTCCAGCCACACTGAAATTGTCTTCATTCACGGGGAATGTTTTGCGCGTACCAAAAATCGTTTGAAAATCTAGCCGCATTCCCGACCTTGGATTTGGAAAATAATCCAATAATTGCCGCTCGAAGCCCAATCCGTATCCATTGATTTTAACAGAGACGCCGTCTGCAAATAAGGGATTATTTGCTGAGCCATTGAGCAGACTCGAATTTTCAAAACTATAGAATCCACGTAAAAAATTGTTGCCGCCAAGAAAATACCGAATTCCCAAATTGCCTTTCACCTCCAAAAAACTGGTATCTCGTTTATAGAGATGAAATTTCCCTTCGGTTCCAAACTTGGTTTTAAACAAAAAAGGGAAACTCAAACCTACGTTGAGCTGAGGTGTTTGAGGTAATAAATTTTTCCAAACCAAATGAAACTGTTCACCAGCAGACAAGACATTTTCCAGACGCAACTGAATATCACCTGTAAAAATCACTTTGCCACTTTGATTGGGTTGCATTCCCAAGATACCATTAGCCGAACTGGATTCACGTTTCGATAAGTACAAAAATAACTCAGCTCCATCAGGAAAAAAAGCAACTTGAGGTGCTTGGGTGAGCGTTACATAGGCCAATTGCGATAGTTTGAGTTGCGCTTTTTGAAATTTTTCTTCGGAATAATTATCACCTTCTTTGATTTCTAAAATGGTCAGTATGAGTGCTCTGTTCAGCTTTAAATCACCCGAAATATTGATTTTTTTCCATAGCACCAACGGACCTTTGTTAATCCTCATGCGCACTGTTGGCTTATCGCCGAGATGCAAGTTTTCAAAATACAGTTTGGCAAAAGGATAGCCATTGTTTTCTAAATACCTTAAGATTTTGTTTCGAACACTCACTATTTCATCATCTTTGAAAGGCAATTGGGTGAGAAATTTTTCATTAATCGCCGGAATGGAGCGAATTAACTCTTTGGTTTGCGTATCATCAACCAGTATTCGAATTGTTTTGATTTGAGGACCTAGATACACATGAACAGTATAATTGTCTTCCGATTTTTGGGTGGTAGAATCCACTGAAGCCAGCACAAATCCCTTTTCCCAATAATACTCCAAGAACTTTTTATTCGCCTGCTGCACCAGTAAACTATCTGTTTTTTTTAACGCTACCAAACGAAGCACTTCATTGTTTTCGGAATCAACAAAAGTTAAAGTAGCTTGTGCAAAAAAGCTATTATCAATTGCAAAACATATACAAATGCACAGAAATACTCGTATGTAAAGGGTTTTTAACACGTTCAAAGTTCGAAATAATATAGATTCAAAATTGTCTTTTTATTCAGATAACGCTCAATTCCACAAAAATTTACCGTCATCATCAAAAAAATGTTGAAAACTCTACAATCTCAATTAATTATTCTCGTTTTGTATCACTACATTTGTAACCATTACTAAGATTCATATTTATAACTACATGAAAAAATCAGTTGCCCTTTTGATGTTTGGTCTTATGACAATGACCGTTGTTTTATCTTCTTGTGGAAACAAGAAAAAAGCTAATTGTGAAGCTTACCGTGCTTATGACCAGACGATTGAGCAAGAGAGCGACTTAGCCTCAAGATAATTCAAGAAATTTCACAAAAAAAACCGCGGAATCATTTTCGCGGTTTTTTTATGTCCATATGCTGAATAAGAATTGAGCTTAATCAAGTTACACACATGATTGACTTTAGCCAAATATTTTTGAGTTTTATCTATTCCTAGAGGTCAAAGCTTTGACCACGAACAAACCGCATCCTGCTAGACGCCAGAAGCCAGAAGCCAGCAGCCATCAACCCAAAACCTATTCCGTCTCAATCACAATCCTCACTTTTTGTCCAGCATAGCCCTTTGTAGCCGTGCTTTCAAAAACCTTGCGGGTCTTCGTAGATTCAATAACATCATAAACTCCACTGAATTGGTAGGTTTGTTGTTCTACTATTTCGGTATTGTAATTTGGGGCATCGGCGGGGGCAACTACGCGTGAAAACTTGAATGACTGACCTTTGTCGTTGAATTGCCAATAAACAGAACTATTCACTCCGTTTCTTGTCCAAGTAGCAACACAAAGATTTTTGTAAATATCACACGCATCGACTGACCATGTTGGTAGCGTATCTGTTTGAACTCCTGCAACACTCAATTCTTTCACTTGCCAAATGCCTGGTTCCATGAAACGTTTGGAAGCGCGTTTGTCTTTGTCGCAGGCACTTACTACAAAAAGTGCAATCAAAAATATTGAAACTGTATTTCTCATGGTACTAAAATTGAATTTGTAAATCTAGCGAATTTTACAAATGTCAGCGATGTTACACCAATTTTAATACAGCAAGGTAGAGTTTACTTCACCAATTTCTCTTCAAAAACCTTTCGAAATTTTTCAACTTTGGGTCGAACAACAGCCGAGCAATAAGGTTGATCTGGATTGTCGAAGAAATAACCTTGGTGGTATTCTTCGGCTACGTAAAACTCAACAGCTTCGGCAATTTCAGTAACCACTTTGGATGCATAGGCGCCAGATTCGTTCAATTTCTTTTTGTAATGTTCGGCCAATTTCTTTTGCTCATCGTTGTGATAAAAAACCACAGACCTGTATTGCGTTCCAATGTCGTTACCTTGACGGTTGAGCTGCGTGGGGTCGTGAACAAACCAAAACACTTCCAACAACTCTTCATAGGAAATCAAATTCGGATTGTAACGTATTTGAGCCACCTCTGCATGACCTGTTGTGCCAGTGCAAACCTCTTTGTACGTTGGATTAAGCGTTGCGCCACCCATGTAGCCAGAAAGCACTTCCACTACCCCATTGAGTTGAGAAAAACAAGCTTCTACACACCAAAAACATCCGGCGCCAAAAGTGGCCACTGCCAAAGAGTCATTTTCATTTGTGTTCATTGTATTGTCTTTTACCGTTTTGTATTGTGTGTTTTGCTGCGAGCATGATACAGCCAAAAGCAGCGCGAAAATAGAACTAATCATCTTACTCTTCATCTTTGGTGGGTATAAAAATCATGGATTCCGAATTGATGCAATAGCGCTGTCCTGCGGGTGGTGGTCCATCGTTAAAAATATGACCCAGGTGACCTTCACAGGTAGCGCACAAGATTTCTACACGACTCATGCCATGACTGTTGTCGGGACGCATCAAAATTTTATCGTTGTCGTGGGCTTCATAAAAACTGGGCCAGCCGCAACCAGAATCGTATTTGGTTTTGGAGGTGAAAAGCAAGGTGCTGCATCCCGCACATAGATAGGTGCCCACGTCTTTATTGTTCCAATAAGCCCCCGTGTATGGTCGCTCCGTTCCTTTTTCGCGCAAAACATGGTATTGCATTGGCGTGAGTTGTGCGCGCCACTCTTCCTCTGTCTTTTCTACTTTTTGTACGTCTGGATTGTTGTTCATATTTGCTGTTCTTTTTTCTTCTTTGTTCATGATTGTGCAGGCAGCCACAAGCCAAATAACACCAAGACCAATGGTCATCCGAAATAATCGATTCTTATTCTGTTTCATATACTACAAACGTTGGAAATCGTTCTTTGGTCTAAAACAGACCAAATTCATATTTGTTTGTTTTCATGGAATCAATCTGCCTGATATTTTTACTTTTGCCGCATGACCTTTAAATCGAGCAAAATTGGCGCTTTTTTATGGAAATGGTTTCCCCTAAACGAAATTGTTTTATGCTTTGCCGCTCTGTTCATTTTCAACAATTACCTCAAACACAACAATCAGGTAATTCGCGCTGATGGTTTGGGCTACTACAATTATCTGCCGGCTGTTTTCATCTACAAAGACCTCAATTTCAATTTTTTAGATACGCTTCAAACAGAATTCTACAACCACAAAGTCGACAATCAAGGCATTATCAGGCAAGTGAATGGGCGCAGTATGAATAAGTACTTTGCTGGAACGGCTATGATGCAAATGCCATTTTTCTTGGGCGCACACCTAGTTGCTAAATCCTCCGACCAACACGCAGCAGATGGTTATTCAAAAATTTACCAACGCAGCATATACCATGCAGCCTTGGTTTATGCCTTGCTGGGCTTGATGTTTTTGCGTTTTTCCTTGCGCAATTTTGGAATTCATCATTGGTGGATTTTCTGGATACAAGTCGCCGTTTTATTCGCCAGTTCCTTGAGCAATTATATTGTGATGGATGCTTCGTTCAGCCATGCGTATTCCTTCGCTCTTATCAGCGTTTGGAGCTATTTGATGCTTTCTTTTGACCCGAAAAAACCGCATAAACTCATTTGGATTGCCTTAATTCTAGGACTGATTGTGCTCATTCGCCCGATAAATATTATCATCCTGGCATTTGTTCCATTTCTTTTGGTGCTTGCTGGAAAAAAACTACAAGACTTCCGCTTGTTTTTCTCCCATAGAAAAATGCTTTTATTGGCTATCTTATGCTTTTCTATAATTGTTGCCATTCAACCCATAATTTGGTATTTGCAAACGGGTCAATTTGTGGTTCGTTCTTATGGCGATGAATCGTTTAATTTCTTAGATCCACATTTGATGGATTTTTTGTTCAGTTACCGCAAAGGATTATTTGTTTACGCACCGGTATTTTTTGTGTTCCTAGTCTTGGGAAGCTTCTTTTGGATTAAAATGAAATCATGGCGCATCTTTGCCTCATTTTGTATTCCTTTCGTAATACTAATTTATGTGCTTTCCAGTTGGTGGTATTGGTCTTATGGCGCTAGTTTTGGCAGTCGCGTGATGATCGATTTCTATCCTCTTTTGGCTTTGTCGGCAGTTCCCTTCTTTAATCGTGTACATCTTCTTTGGAAGTGGTTTTCTATTCCGATTATTGCTTTCGCGGCGTATCTTGCTTTGGTACAAACGTATCAATACAAGCATTATATTATTACCTGGGATGATATGACCAAGGAGGCTTACTGGACTGTTTTTCTGAAAACCCAAGATAAATTCCGAGGCTACCTATGGCAAGAAAAATGGGATCCCGACTGGGTAAAAGAAGAAATTCTTTCAACTGAGAATATCTCTCTCGAACATTTACTCAAAGAACCATTGAATTTGGAATTTCGAATTACAAAAAACTACCAGCGTTTGGCTGTACTCATTACAGGAAATTGCAGCTACTCTGATGGCACCAACAGATTCATGGTGGCTATAGACGATTCGCTGGGAAACAACCAGTATTATCATGAGCAAGCTGTTTTTAAAAGCAATGCCCAGGAAAATCACACCGGACCTATCCAGATTGTTTACTTCATAAAACCCTTGAAAATAGGAAGTTACAGTTTTATTTCTGTAATTCTAAAGGAGGAAGAAATGAGTTGCTCAGAAAATTTCAGGATAATCATTTATGGCTTAGAATGAAAATCTAGAATTCAGTGCTTGGTGCATCACATCACCTCCTTAACCAAAAGTTCATCTGTGTAAATCAAATATGCCTTGCATTTGGCATAGCCCATTTTCATCAATGCACTGGCATATTCACGGATTTGCTGAACATCGCGTTTTCGTGGAATACCTGTTTTGTAATCGATAACCCGAATAGATGTTGCATCCAAAATAACCCGGTCTGGACGAATGCGCTCTGAAGCAGAAATAATTATTTCTCGTTCATCTAAAGTTTGTTCATCGGTTTTCGGAAAAATCAAATCTACCATCTCCACTTGATCTAGTAATTTGTAAAGATGCGTGGCAACCCATTTCTTTAGCTCTTCTGAAAACGCTTGTTTATTGGCTTCTTTTTCCAATGCTTCATTCAAGTCTCCAGGGTGCTGCATATTTTCTAGAACGGCGTGCACGAGCCTTCCGATGACCCTATTTTGATCCAAACTCAGTTCATCCAAAGCATCACGGTCGATGAGCGAAATATCTGGAAACCAAAGCGTTTCGCCAAAAAGTTGAAGCTCCAAATTTTCACGCGCCAGACTTTCTTCTGTTTTATGCGTTGGCGCTCCGAATGTGTACACCAGGCGTGTGTCGAGTTCTTCAACGACATTTGAAAAATGCTTCTCGAAATAAGTATCAAGATGAAATGCCAAATGATTGGGCAGCGATTTTTCATCTTTGGGAGGAGCGAATGCCGCACGAATATGCAATTCATCAACGGCGCGGGTGCAGGCTACATAGAACAAATTGAAGGTGTCTAAAAGGCTTTTTGAAATTTCCTCTTCATATAATTCTTGTTGCAAATGCGTGGCATTACTTTTTGAAATGGGAGCCAAATAAAATACCTCCCGCTTGGTATCGTGAAACAAGTTCATGTTGTTTTTCAAATCCCAAGCCCATTTGGTATGAGGCATAATGACCACTGGAAATTCCAAGCCTTTCGACTTGTGTGCTGTCATCAAACGAATGGCGTTTCCTTCTGCCAACGGAACCCGTTTTTCTTTACCGCGTGTGCCGTAATAATGTAAAAATTTATCCAAATTAGGTCCTTGAGAAATGTCAAAACCTTGTACCAAATTGCAGAAAAAATGGAGAAAAGGATCAGACAATTCATCAATTTCTTGTTGACGCAATATCTTCAAAACCAAATCATAAAGGTTTTCGTAGCGCATTTGATGTACCTGTTGACCATCGAAATATTGAGACAAGAATGCCTGATAATCGAAAAACTTAGCTTTAAAAAAGGGCAAGAAATCATCTTGAACCATTCCTTGTTGCACCAACAAATAATTGAGCGCAAAATCGCGTTGATTCTGAGATGAACTGGGCTTTGAAATGAGCTGCATCCATGAAACAATAAACTTCACTTTTGTGGAATTGGAAACCACCAAACCTTCGTCGGTAGTAACTTCCAACTTGTTTTTTATCAAGAACTTAGCCCAACGTCCAAGTTCACGATTGTTGCGACTCAAAACACAAATGTCGCCCAAGGCATAACCTCTGCTCTGCACATCCCTTATGCGTTGCAAGAGGAAATGCTCGTCTTTCAAAATTTCTTCTTGACTCAAATCATCATCCTGATTCTCAGTTGAATCGATTTCAATGGTAGTTGAATTACCAGTAACAAAATGCTCAATTTCAGCAAAAACATAACCAACAGATTCATTTTTAACCTGCTGAATCAAATCACTGTCTTGATAGTATTGTTGAAAATCTTCACGTAGAATTGTTCTCAAATTTGAAAACAAATGGTTGTTGAACTCAATAATATTCTTGCGCGAGCGCCAATTGTCGCCCAAGGTTTTACTTGCTGAATTGTTTTCAAAATAAGCTGAAGTGCGCGCCAATTCAGGTTCTTCTTCAGGATTAAAAATTGTGGGCAACTCGGCAAATTGCTCTACCACGCCATTCCTGAATCGGTATATGGCTTGTTTGCTATCGCCCACGATGAGATTGGTCTGACCTTGCGCCATTGCGTTGTGCACCAAAGGAATAAGATTCAACCACTGCATGCGCGAGGTGTCCTGAAATTCATCCAACAAAAAATGATCAAAGCGCACTCCAACCCGCTCATAGATATAATCAGCGTGTTCTTGACGCATTTGTTCAGATATCAACTCGTTTATTTCATTGAGCGGGATTTTATTTTCTGCCAACTTTTGCGTATTCAATTGACTCATCAAATATTTCAACAAAGCGAGTTGATAGTGAGATGCAGCAGCTCTTTTATAGGTGAAAAACTCATCCTGATATTCTAATTTGGTTCTGGTGACAAAACCATCCAGTTCATACAGGGCTTCGGTAAACAAGCCACTTGGATTCCCTTCAAAATAGGTAGCTATCGTGATTTCGTTGCTTGCCGAAAACCCTTCAAAAAGCGAGAGGTCCTGCTTCAATAATTTTTCCAAGCGCGCATATACATGATGCTGGTTTTTAACTCCTTGCATATTCGATTTAAAATCTTCTTTAGGATAAGTCAACACAAATTTTTGGAGAATGGCTGCTTTTTCTTTTTCAAACTGCTGCTCAACTTGTTCGCGGTGCAAACGCAATTGTTTCAAGTTTTCCATGGTAAACTCATACACCAATAATTCAGGCAAGGCAATGCGAAACGTTTCTTTCTCGAAATACTTGAGCGTATCAATCAAATCTTCGCGGATACCCCATTTGTCTTCGTCTTCTAATTTGGCTTCGAGATAGTTGACCACCAGCTGATTTTTGTTGTCGTCCAAATCTTTTGAAGAAATGGAATCGAGAAATTTATCCACCACTTTTTCATTGAATTCCGTGGTATCAACCAAGACCTCAAAATCGTTAGACATATTCAAATCGCGGATGAATGAACGAATCAAACGCACATTGAATTTGTCGATGGTTTGGATGTTTAAATCGCTGTAATTGTGAAGGATAGCGGATAGCGCTTTTTCGGCTTTTTCCTGTAATTCTTCAATCGACATCTGGAAGTTTTCGGCAATACCTTTGGCGAATTTCACGTCCCCGTCTGATTCTTGCCTTGCCAATTGAAACAAGGCCTTTATGACGCGCTCTTTCATTTCAAAAGCCGCCTTGTTGGTAAAAGTCATCGCCATAATGCGCTTGAAGCGATAAACATCACCCGACTTCAAAATCAAGCGCAAATACTCCCGAACCAAGGTAAATGTCTTACCCGAGCCAGCTGAAGCTTTGTATATGAGTAAACTTTCCAATGGGCTTATTTTAATCCGCGTTTTTTCAACAAAGGCTCAACAACAGGTTTGCGACCTCGAAAGGCAACATACAATTCCATTGGGTCCACAGTGCCTCCTTTTTCCAGTACAAACGTTCTGAATTTATTGGCAGTAGCTTGGTCAAATAGAGCTGTTTCTTGGAATGCTAGAAAACCGTCATTGTCCAATACGCCCGACCAGATGTAGCTGTAATATCCTGAAGAATAGCCACCTGCGAAAATATGAGCGAAATAAGTGCTTTTGTATCTCGGAATAATAGCATCAATCAAACCCAATCGCTTCATAGCGCGCAATTCGACGGTATGTACATCTTCACGCATCGGTTCGGTGAGCATGTGAAACTCCATATCCAAAAGTGCCGCTGCCAAGTATTCTGTGGTTGCAAATCCTTGGTCGAAGGTGCCCAAGTTCAATAATTTTTCAATCAAGGCATCTGGAATCACCGCTCCTGTTTTGTAATGCTTGGCATACATGCGCAGAAACTCTGGCTCACTTGCCCAGTGTTCCATAATCTGTGAAGGCAATTCCACGAAATCTGTGGGCACATTAGTTCCTGCCAAAGATTGATAGCGAACATCCGACAACAAACCGTGCAGCGCATGACCAAACTCATGGAAAAAAGTCTCTACCTCATCAAAATTCAACAAAGAAGGGCCATCAAGTGGTTTTGGGAAATTGCATACAATCGAAATAATGGGAATGACGCGTTTGCCTTTCACTTTTTTCTGCTCACGATAAGAAGTCATCCAAGCCCCTCCACTTTTCGAAGGACGCACATACAGGTCCATCATTAAAACGCCGGTCACCGTGCCATCGGCCTCACGGACTTCGAAAGTTTGCACATCTTCGTGGTACTTGGGTGCGTCTGTGATTTCCTTAAAAGTTAATCCATACAGTTTTTTACACAGCAAGAAAATGCCCTCCTGCACTGCCATAGCAGGGAAATACTGTTTTACTTCTTGCTCATCGATATTGTATTTTTCTTTGCGGATGCGCTCGGTATAGTATCGCCAATCCCAAGGCGCAATTTGGAAATTTTTGCCTTCAGCATTCACCATATTTTGCAGGTCATTCAACTCCATATTAGCACTGTTTATAGCGGGCGTCCACAGTTGATTCAACAAATTCATCACTTCATCAGGCGAACCAGCCATTGATTCTTCCAACACAAAATGCGCATGCGAATCATAACCCAAAAGTACTGCTTTTTTTTGGCGCAAATTCACCATTTTAGTGATGAGCTGATTGTTATCGTTTTTGTTTCCTTTGCTGCCGCGATTTTGGTATTCCTGCCAAATTTGTTCGCGCAACATACGGTTTTCGGCATATTGCAGAAACGGCAAAACCATCGGATTAGAAAGATTAAAAACCCAAGAACCCGTTTTCCCCTTCTCTTTGGCTAATTCAGACGCAGAAGAAATTAAATCTGTAGGCAAACCAGCCAAATCAGCTTCTTTTGTAACAACAAATTCAAATTCATTGGTTTCTTTCATCACATTTTCCTGAAACTGCAAGGAAAGCACAGACAACTCACTGTTTATTTCGCGCAAAACATGCTTATCATCATCAGAAAGTAGAGCACCACCACGGGCAAAACCTTTGTATTTCTTATCCAGCAAACGCAAGTCTTCGGTATCCAAATTCAAAGTAGCGCTTTGTTCATATACCTTTTTCACACGATCAAACAAAACAGCATTCAATGCAATATCATCGCTGTGCGCCGACAATTCAGGCGCCATTTCTTGGGCGATTTGCTGCATCGTTTCATTGGTATGGGCACTGTTCAGATTGTAGAACACCGACAAAACTTGATTCAGCAGTTCACCTGAATTTTCAAGAGCCACAATTGTGTTTTCAAAAGATGGAGCTGCCGAATTTCGAGTAATTTCATCAATTTCTTCTTTCTGTATGCGCATGCCCTCGCGCATAGCAGAAACGTAATGTTCCTCTTTAATCGATTCAAATTGTGGAATACCGTATGGCGTGTTGAATGCGTTGAAAAATGGATTCATAGTTAATTCTTGTTGTTGATTATTTGAACTGCAAGCTGCGCCAAGCAAAAGTGCGGATGACAAAAGTAATGTGTTTAAAAGTGGGGTCATGGCATAAATAATTTGAGGTGCTAAAATAGAAAAATAAGAAGTAAGAATTTGGAATGAAGAAGTAAGAATTTCTGATTTCGTCTTCACATTTCTTACTTCAAAATTCTTACTTCACACTTGTATAAAACATCTTCACATGTGGAATATCATCTTCCAAATAACCTTCACCAACTTGATGAAAACCAAGTTCGTTGTAAAATCTCAGTAAATATTCTTGTGCGCTGATTACGATTTGTTCTACTTCAATAATTTGAACCAAATGCTGAATGGCTGCCTCCATGAGTACTTTGCCAAGTCCCAAACCGCGGAATTCAGGGGCGACAACTACTCTGCCGATTGACCAAGTATAATAAGCTTCATTGGGTGGAACAAGGCGGGCGTAGGCTTGAAGCGTTTCGTTTTCATAGATACCCAAGTGTAAACTATCCAAATCTTTACCATCACAATCGAGGTAGGGACAATTTTGTTCAACAACAAAAACGCGTTCACGAAGCGAAATGATTGTATATAATTCGAGTGCTGATAAACTATTAAAGTCCTTGATTAGCAGTACAGAATTGTGATTTGACATGTTACGGTTTTGTTATGAATGACCAAAGCTAAGTATCTCAGCTGATTCCATTGTACTTTTGAAGATAAAATTTACGCAAATCATGGAATACATCATTATCCCTCTCGTAGCATTTTTAGTAGCCATTCTCACCTTCTTCTCTGGTTTTGGATTGGGCACCATTCTCACGCCTGTCTTCATGATTTTCTTCCCCGTTGAATTGGCCATTGCGCTCACGGGCGTCGTGCATTTTTTCAACAACTTATTTAAACTCATTTTGGTGGGTAAAAATGCAGATAGAAAAACCCTCATGCGTTTTGGTGTGCCCGCGGTAATTGCAGCATTTGTGGGTTCATATGTACTTTTACAAATCCCAGATGCGGATCCACTTTTCAGTTACTCTATTTCCGACAAGAACTTCGACGTATATCCCGTTAAATTCATGATTTCCATACTGCTCATCATTTTTGCATTGATGGACTTGCTCCCAATTTTTCAGAAAATGCAATTTGGCAAAAAATGGCTTCCCGTGGGCGGAGTGCTCAGCGGATTTTTCGGTGGATTATCGGGAAACCAAGGTGCGCTGCGAAGTGCATTCTTAATTAAAGCTGGCTTATCCAAAGAAGCGTTTATAGGAACTGCTGTTGTGGTATCTACCTTTGTGGACTTTACACGATTAGGTGTTTATGCTACACAATTCACGAAAAACAATTTGATTGATAACATTGGCTTGGTCCTCTTGGCAACCGCAGCTGGTATTTTGGGTTCCTTCTTTGGAAACAAATTACTGAAAAAAATAACCATTCAATCCCTTCGAATCATTGTGGCAGTGATGTTAATTTTGATTTCTGTGGCATTGGGCAGCGGCTTGATTTAAACCCACGTTGCCTCATTTCTGATGAAAAACATGGCGGTTTTAATCTTTTCGCTGAAAAACAAGATGTTAGCGATGCGTTAAAAAAACATGTAAATAATTGTCAGTTCAAAATAAAGACTACATTTGCCCCGATTTGGTGAAGCTAATTAGTGCTTATTGTTTGCTCTAAGACCTATGCCGCCGGGCCATATCGATTTAATTGTAGCTGTAACAGGCATTATTTAATTTTTAATTTTTTTATTATGAACATTTTTGTAGCCAGTTTGGACTACGGTGTGAAATCACACCAACTTCAAGAACTTTTTGAACAATACGGTGAAGTTTCTTCATGCAAAGTTGTTACAGACCGCGAAACAGGTCGCTCTAAAGGATTCGGATTCGTAGAAATGGCGCAGCATGAAGATGGTGCACGTGCAATCAACGAATTGAACGAATCTTCTTTCGGTGGTCGTACAATTTTCGTAAAAGAAGCCGAAGACAGAAGAAGATAATTACTGAATTCTCGCTCTTTGAAAGGTCATTCATCATTTGGTGAGTGGCCTTTTTGTTTTGGGGAATCTCTAATTACATCAGAACAATCCCCAAAGCAAGCAACACAAACAAAACCACCTGAAAATACTTCAACCCCTCTTGAAGTTTCTTGTTTTGAGCTAGCGGTGCGCCAAGTTTACCCGCAAAAAATGCCACCAAACTAAAAATAACGAGCGCTTGAATAAAAAAGAGAAGTCCCAAAATTACCGCTTGATTCAACAACGCACCTTCATCGGCATTGATGAATTGTGGTAAAAAAGCCAAGAAAAATAAGCTTACTTTGGGATTCAAAACATTCATTAGAAAACCTTGAGCGTATAATTTTCGGAATCGAGAAGTTTGATTATCAGCGACGTTTAATTCGATTTGGGCTGGACTGCGGAACACTTTATAAGCCAAAAACAGCATATAAACCGCACCGAAAATTTTGAAAATCCACTGCCACATCAAATTGTGTTCGATGGCTTTTGCAGCTCCTAGGCCAACCAAGGCGGTGTGCACAACCAAACCGCTGCAAAGTCCGAGGGAGATAAAAAATCCCACAGCAAAACCGCGACGCAGGGCTGAAGAAAGCACAAAAAGTATATCAGGTCCAGGACTTAGTGTGAGCAAAATCGATGCGCTCAAAAATTGAACTATGACCGACCATTCCATCAAGGCAATAAAACAATCTTATCTGGTTGAATATCAATCACCCTGTCTCTGTATAAGCCTCCCAATGCTTTTTTGTAGGCCTTTTTGCTCATGCCAAATGTAGTGCGAATCAACTCTGGGTCGCTTTTGTCTGTGATAAACATTTGTCCATCATTTTCCTTTAAAAAGCTCACGATATCTGTTGTTTTCGATTCGAATCGCTCTACCCCCAATGGATGAATAGAAACATCAATTTTATCGTCTTCGCGCACTTTTTTGATATAAGCTTTCATGGTTTGTCCAACGCGCACCGATTCATACATCTCGTTGTGGTAAATCATACCGCTGTGTGTGCCATTGATGATGCAGGTGTAACCAATTTCTAAAACGCCCGAAATCAAAATTTCCACTTCTTGATTGGGCTCAAAATCTGGCGGAATAACATCCAAGAACTTATTGGTACGCGAAGAACCTACCAAACGCTGAGTGGTGTCGTCAAAATAACAATAAATCAAATAATTTCCACCTTCTTCTAGGTCTGCTTTTTGTTCTTTAAATGGCACAAGTAGGTCTTTGGCTTCAATTCCCCAATCCATAAAAGCCCCGTGAGCACTCACCTCTTTACAGCGCAAAAAAGCAAATTGATCGCGCTGAATTTTAGGTTCGAGCGTAGTAGCAATCAAACGATTTTTGGCATCTAAATACACAAAAACCTCTATGTTGTCGCCTTCTTTCAATTGCTCATCTACATATCGAGTGGGGAGTAAAATTTCGCCCAATTCGCCGCCATCCAAATAGGCACCTGGTTCAGTTAATCGGAGTACAGGCAATTGCACTCGAGTGCCAATAATTTCATTGCTAATCATAGGGCAAAAGTACGGTATAAAACCAACAAATCACTAACTTCGCAATCACAAAAAGCAGATTAAACATGGCAAAAGAAGCATATATTGTTGATGGCGTGCGCAGCGCAGTTGGAAATTTTGGTGGTGGATTGGCGGCCGTTCGCACAGATGATTTGGCAGCAGCAGTCATCAAATCGTTGATGGATAGAAATTCAACACTCGACCCAAATGTGATTGAAGATGTAATTTTGGGTTGCGCCAATCAAGCGGGCGAAGACAACCGAAATGTGGCGCGTATGGCGGGACTTTTGGCTGGACTTCCTGTTTCGGTGGCTGGGGAAACCGTTAATCGACTTTGCGCCAGTGGATTATCTTCAGTAATCAATGCCGCACGAGCCATTAAAGACAATGCCGGCGATATTTATTTGGCAGGCGGCGTAGAAAATATGACCCGCGGACCTTGGGTGATTTCTAAAGCATCTCAGGCTTTTGGTCGCGATTCACAAATGTTTGATACGAGCTTTGGATGGCGTTTCATCAACCCGAAAATGCACGAAATTTATGGCACCGATGGCATGGGTGAAACCGCTGAAAACTTGGTGGATTTGTATAAAATATCTCGTGAAGACCAAGATGCATTTTCGCTTTGGTCGCAACAAAAAGCTTCAGCTGCTCAAGCAAATGGCATTTTGGCGCAGGAAATTGTAGACATTCTCATTCCACAACGCAAAGGCGACGCACTCGTTTTCAATCAAGATGAGTTCATCAAGCCCAATTCAAGCATGGAAACTTTGGGCAAACTGCGTCCTGCGTTTCGAAAAGACGGCAGTGTAACCGCAGGAAATGCCTCTGGTTTGAATGATGGCGCCGCTGCAATTCTAATGGCATCTGAACAAGGTTTAAAAGATCAAAACTTAACGCCAATGGCTCGTGTTGTGAGCGCCGCAGTGGCTGGCGTTGAACCTCGAATCATGGGCATCGGACCCGTTTACGCCACGCAGAAAGCTTTACAACGCGCTGGTTTAACCCTAAACGATATCGATGTCATAGAAATCAACGAAGCCTTTGCAGCGCAGGCATTGGCTTGTACAAGAGCATTACAACTAGACGACAAAGACCCGCGCATCAATCCAAACGGTGGCGCGATTGCTATTGGTCACCCACTGGGCATGTCGGGAGCGAGAATCACCATGGCTGCGGTAAGAGAATTGCATAGATCGAATAAACGCTATGCCTTGGTTACGATGTGTATTGGCGTCGGACAAGGATATGCCGCAATTATTGAACGCGTATGATAAAACCCAAAGTCAACGTATTTCAGCCATCATCGGTGGATACTCGAGAACTAAGTCCTCTCCAGAGAAGACTTTATCGAGTTATTTTTCAGGCAGATAGTGTGCCGGGAAGACTTTTCGACATTTTCTTGCTCATTGCTATAATTCTGAGTGTGCTTGTTATTATGTTGGAGAGTGTAAAATCCATTTACGCTGAATATGGTCAAATTTTGCGCATCTTGGAATGGATTTTTACGGGGCTTTTTACAATTGAATACATCCTCCGAGTTTACTGTGTAGGCAAACCCCGAAAGTATGTGTTTTCATTTTTCGGTATTATAGATTTTTTGGCCATCATCCCAACCTATCTCACTTTATTCTTAACCATAGGCCCGGGCTTAAATGTGATTCGAATTTTACGTTTTATCCGCATATACAACATCCTAAAACTGGGTAATTTCGTGGATTCCGGTAATGTTATCATGTCTGCGCTGTATGCCAGTCGCCACAAAATCGTTGTTTTTCTGACCGGCATATTCACTTTGGTCATTTTCGTAGGCGGCTTGGTATATTTTGTAGAAAGTGTGAACCCCAATTCTCAATTCACCAGCATCCCCAAATCGATTTATTGGGCCATTGTAACCATCACGACGGTCGGCTTTGGGGATATTGTGCCCATCACGTCAATTGGCCAACTACTTTCAGCTTTGTTGATGATTTCAGGTTACGCCATCATCGCTGTGCCCACGGGTATTGTGACCAGTGAAATAGTAAAATCTAACATATCGCAAAACCCAACCACTAAAGAAATTCATTGCGCAAAATGTGACAGTACTGCGCATGATGAAGATGCTTTGTTTTGTAAGAAATGTGGCAATAAGTTGAATTCTTAGTTTTTGAAGCTATTTCCTGCTATTCGCTTTAGTTCCGCTCAAAAAGCGGAAGCTATCGCTGCTATCAGGGCTAGGGAATCTTCCTTCGTTATGAAAATGTGAAAGCAGAACAAATTCACACGACACTGTTCTATCAGCGCCCTCAGACCATTCCCCCATTAATATTCAAGCTCTGCCCGGTGAAATAGCCTGAATTTTCGTTCAGCACAAAATCCAATGCAGCAAAAATAGATTGCACATCACCCAAACGGTTCATTGGAATTTGCTGAATCAAGTCTTTTTGAAGTTCGTCGGGAACATCATTTATCATGCCTTGATCGAAATAACCGAGTGCAAAATTATTCACAGTGATGTTAAACGCCGCCAATTCTTTGGATAAAGTTCGTGTGAGTCCGAAAAGTCCGGCTTTGCTGGCTGCATACGCCGAAGTGCCGATGAACCCTGTTTGTCCAACCACAGAACTGATGTTGATGATTCTGCCCCAGTTATTTTCTCGCATGAAGGGAATCGCAAATTTACTCACGTAGAACGGTGCTGTCAAATTCACAGCGATGGAATCTTCCCAATCTTCAAAATCGAGTTTCCACGACATACCATTTCTGGAAATTCCAGCGTTGTTGATGACGATGTCTAATCTACCAAAAACACCACGAATGGCTTCTACCATGGCTTCGATTTCGTCAACATTGCGCAAATCAGCTTGAAAATGTTGAACACGCTCACTTTCTTCCAAACCTGGAGCGTTTTCATGAAAATGCAGCGCCAACGAGTAGCCTGATTGATGCAAATGCTCCGACATCGCTGTACCCAATCCACCAGATGCTCCTGTGAGCAGTATTACTTTATTTTGATTCATGATTTCTTCAGTATTTTTTTAATCAGCCCAAACATCACAGGCCTCTTTCCCCAAGAATGATTGGCATAAAACACATCTTCTGCGCCAAAATTACGATTAAATTGGGCTACACCATCGATGCGCGAACCACCAAAGTCAAAAATACAGTTTTGCTTCACGGCGCGTTGAATGGCGCGATGCATCAGTAAATAATAGACCCCAGATTTCTTGGCTTCCAAATTGGCCGTACCTTTTAAATACAAATGATAGCCAGCAATTTCGACTGTTATCAAACCGCCAACCAATTGTCCTCCGATCACTGCACCTTCGAAATGAAAGAGTCCAGCTTGTTCCAATGACCTCAACAAATCTCTAAACACATGAATGCTATCCCCTTGAAAATCATCTATTTTGGGACCAAGTTCTTTTTGTAAAAAGGATAGAAAATGTTCTTCTTGATAATCATTTGTAAAATGCACTCCAGAAGCTTCTGCCTTTTTTATCATCCGCTTGGTTAAAGTGTTGTATTGATGTTCATCAAAACGCTGAGGATGAACAACTTGGTGATACAATTCATTGTTCAAAGACGACATGTTCTCCAAATTCAATTCACCAAAAGAGAAAGTTTTTTGGAGTAATTCCAGTGCATCCTTTTGTTGTTCCTCGTTCCATTGCCCCATCCAATACGATGCGCGGTAAAATTTAGGCGTATAAACCCAAGACCAAATCAACTTCTTTTTGAAGGGCACAATTAAAACAGCTTGATAATCGCCTGAAATGACTGCGCCCCAATGTTCAGCCATGGGTTCAAAATAGGCCAGATTGGAAAAAACCTGCCCATCACTCAAAGAGATAAGCTTGTTCCATTTTACAAGATCGATATGTTTAGATTCAACGAAGCGCAGCATGGAACTTGGTAAACGTTTGAAAATTGAGCTTATTCTGAATTTTTTGTAAATACTTTTCCAAGGCTTCGAAGGAAAATTCCGTCATGCCTTTTGGGTGACCGATAAAAACCAAATGTTCACGACCGCAGTTTTGAAATTCGCGTGTAATTTTTGTCATTCTAGAAGCATAGAATCCATCACAAGATGCGTGATTCCATTGACTTTTGGTAAGCGTTTCCCATTTGCGGCCAGGTTGAGGAATAAAAGTGCCATCGCCTACAAATTGATGTCGAGATTTATTGAATTTTCCCCGCAAATACAATTCCCAATAAAACAAGGGATTGTAGCGCACCGATGAAATGGGCAGTTCAATAAATTTTCCATTTTCTTCGATTGTGCAAGGGTCAGAATTAAACGACCAAATATCTTTATTCTTGGGGGCTTGTGTGAAATCCACATCATAAACACCCGCCTGAAAACGCATTCCCGGAACAACAGATGAATCGTAAATCAAACCCGTACTTTCAAAAATATCCTGAATTTGACTGAAAGGCTGAATGCACCAACCACCCGCACGATAGGCGATGGTTTTCCTGCCAAGAACGGAGTCCAAATGATTTTTGTATTTCTCGAAGATTTCCTTCGCATCTTCATTGGAAAACTCAGCCAAACGATATCCTCGGTCTTGAGGTATTTGCCATTTACCATCTACATAATCGGTCAATTCCCAATGCGGATGAATATGGAGTTGTACATCGCATCCTTGTTTAATAATTTCGCGCAACTG
>JBIIJN010000097.1:0-8141 GCA_044233745.1 Crocinitomicaceae bacterium | reverse complement strand
AAGACGCTGTAAACGACGTTTTGGATATTCTCTCTCCCGATAGTTTCTATAAAGAATCACACATCAAAATCTACCGCGCTGTTCAAGAATTGTTCTCACAATCGGAACCTATTGATATTCTTACTGTCACCAATCACCTCAAGAAAAAAGGAGAATTGGAGTTGGTGGGTGGCGCTTATTACATTTCTTCGCTCACCAATCGGGTCATTTCATCGGCTCAAGTTGAATTTCATGCGCGCATCATTGCCCAAAAATACATCCAACGTGAAATTATTCGCTTGTGCTCGGAAACCCTAAAAATGGCCTACGATGAAACCACTGATGTTTTCGACCTCTTGAACAAAGTAGAAAGCGATTTGTTCTCAGTGGCTGAAGGCAACATCAAAAAGAACTACGACCGTCTCGATGACGTGCTCAAACAAGCCATTTTGCAGATTGAAGAAGCCGCCAAAAACACAGATGGTGTGAGTGGTGTGCCAACAGGTTTCAAGGATTTGGACCGCATCACATCGGGTTGGCAAAAATCAGATATGATTGTTTTGGCTGCACGTCCGGGTATGGGAAAAACAGCTTTCGTTTTGTCGATGGCCAGAAATACAGCTGTTGACTACAATCAAGGAGTTGCTGTTTTCTCTCTAGAAATGTCGAGTATTCAGTTGGTCAATCGTTTGATTTCATCGGAAACAGGTATTTCTTCCGAAAAATTGAGAAAAGGCAATTTGAAGGAACACGAATTCAGACAACTCCACGAACGCATTGGAAAATTGTCGAAAGCGCCTTTGTTTTTGGACGACACGCCTGCCCTATCCGTTTTTGATTTACGCGCCAAATGTCGCCGTTTGAAGCGCCAACACGACATCAAAATGGTCATCATCGACTACTTGCAGTTGATGAACGCCGGAAGTTCAGGAAAAGGAAACCGTGAACAGGAGATCTCAACCATTTCGCGTTCTATCAAGGAAATCGCCAAAGAAATTGAAGTGCCGATTATCGCGCTCTCGCAGCTGAGTCGTTCGGTTGAAACCCGCGGTGGCTCTAAAATCCCTTTGCTTTCCGACTTGCGTGAATCTGGTGCCATTGAGCAAGATGCCGATATCGTATCCTTTATTTATCGACCAGAATATTACGGATTAACCGAAGATGAAGAAGGCAATTCTACGCTCGATCGTGGCGACATCATCATAGCAAAAAACCGCCATGGCTCTTTGGATACCGTGCATTTGAAATTTGTGAAACACCTCGTGAAGTTCACCAATATGGACGATATCGAACCAGGAGAATCGATGATGCAAGGCTCCGGCATAACAGCCAATCGGGAGTTTGAACATGCGCCCAACACCATTACCCGACAGAGCAAAATGGACTCCATGTCCGATGACGATGATTACAATTTTGATAAAAGCGAAGATGTGCCGTTTTAATAGGCTAATTCTGATAACAGTATGCTCTTAACATAAGCATAACAATCTTTTTTCACCAACTATCAATAATAATGTAGTACATTTGCGCCCGATTTGTGTTGCTTCGAGTGATTTTTTATGTCTAGGGCCTTTAAATTACTGAAGTTTCGTGAATCATGCCCCTCAGGGTGAGGAGTATTGAATTTATAAACTTTAAGAGTAATTTAGAAGCTGAATCATCAACGAAGCGCAATTTTCTGCACGGAAATTTTGCACGCCCACGATTTTTCTCAAAAAAATTCTCTTTTGCTATTTGACTTGGTTTTACGGCACAAATAGAAGCGCCAAAAGCCAACAGCCAATAGCCAAAAGCTATTTAAAATGGTAACATTTAAAGATCTTGGTTTAAGTCCAGAGGTATTGAAAGCCTTAGAAGATTTAAACTTTACAATCCCAACGCCTATTCAAGAACAAGCCATTCCGCATTTGTTGTCGGAAAAGAGCGATTTCGTTGGATTGGCACAAACAGGAACAGGTAAAACCGCAGCTTTCGGTTTGCCTATGTTGACAAGAATCAACAGCAATGCACGTCTTCCTGAAGCATTAATTCTTTGCCCAACACGTGAATTGTGTTTGCAAATCACCAAAGATTTGGAAGGTTACGGCAAGTATTTGAATCCCCAAGGCGTTGTAGCTGTTTATGGTGGTGCAGATATCCGTCGTCAGATGAAACAAATCAAAGACGGTGCATCAGTTATTGTGGCCACACCAGGTCGTTTGTTGGACTTGATTCAACGCAAAGCATTGAGCTTATCTAATGTACAAATCGTGGTTTTGGATGAGGCCGACGAAATGTTGAACATGGGCTTCAAAGAAGACATCGATGAAATTTTGAGCAAAACACCAGAAGAAAAAAGTACTTGGTTGTTTTCAGCAACAATGCCCAAAGAAGTGGCTTCAATTGCTAAAAAATTCATGGACAATCCGTTTGAAGTTTCTATCGGTCACAAAAACCAAGGCAACGACAATATAACGCACTCTTTTTATGTAACAAAAGAGAAGAACCGTTATGAAGCGTTGAAGCGTTTGATTGATACCAATCCAGAAATTTTTGGTTTGATTTTCTGTAGAACACGTCGTGAAACGCAGGAAGTTGCTGAAAAATTGGCCAAAGAAAATTACAACGCAGAAGCACTTCACGGTGATTTGAGTCAAGCACAACGTGACCGAGTAATGAAATTATTCCGTCAACGCAGCTTGCAATTGTTAGTAGCAACAGATGTGGCTGCTCGTGGTATTGATGTTGATGACATTTCACACGTTATCAACTACAACTTGCCAGACGATATTGAAAATTATACCCACAGAAGTGGTCGTACGGCTCGCGCTGGAAAAACTGGACATTCATTGGTGATTATCAACCCGAAAGAGAAACACAAAGTGCGTTCAATTGAAAAGCAAATGCGTGTTGAGTTCAAAGAAGGTGTAATTCCAAATCCAGAGGATATCTTGAAAAATCAGATGGATGCAACGATTCAAAAAATTGTTGAAACGCCTGTAAATGAAAAAGAATTAGAGAAATACATGTCCGATTCTGTTGGCATTCTTGAGGCTTACGACAAAGACATGATCATCAAAATGTTCTTGAGCGCCGAATTGAATCGTTTTATGGATTACTACAGAGGTTCATCTAACTTGAACGAAGCGGCATCCAATGATGGTGGCGGAAATGATAGAGCACCAAGAAAACGTGGTGATTTCGATGAAAACACACAGCGTTATTTCGTTTCTCTTGGACGTCAAGATGGTTTAAATCCTGGTGGTTTGTTGCGCGTTATTTGCGACGAAACAGGCTTAACATCAAGTGATATCGGGCGCATCGACATCAAAGACAAATTTGCATTTTTTGAAACCAAGCCAGAATTGTCGAAAGCCATTTTGGATGGACAAAGCAACATGCAATATGAAGGCAAAACCATGACCATTGAATTGACAGACAAAGCACCGAAAAGCGACCGAGGAGGTAGCGGAGGCTTTGGTGGCAACCGTGGTGGTGATAGAGGAGGTAAATTCAAAGGCGACAGAAAACCATCATTTGGTGGTGGTGGTGGCTACGGAGGCGGTGGCGGAAGCTACGGCGGAGGATTTGGTGGCAACCGCGGAGGTGGTGGCGGAGGCTTTAGAGGTCGCCGTGACGAAGCTGGCGGGTCTAGCGGTTCTAGCTCGGGTGGAGGCTTTAGAGGTCGTCGCGATGAAGCTGGTGGATCTAGCTCGGGTGGAGGCTTTAGAGGTCGTAAAGATGACGCTAGTGGAACTGGAGGTTCTAGCGCTGGCGGTGGATTCCGTAAAAAAGAAGGAAAAACAGAAGATAAATTTAACGCAAAACGCAAACGCAAATAATTCATGGAAATTAGAAACATCGCAATTATCGCACACGTTGACCACGGTAAAACTACCTTGGTTGATAGAATGATTGAAATAGGAGAAAGTTCATTGTCGTCGAAAGAAAACGGTGGAGATTTGATAATGGACAACAATGACTTGGAACGCGAACGTGGTATCACCATCGTATCCAAAAACGTTTCTGTTAAATATAGAGATACCAAAATCAACATCATCGACACCCCAGGTCACGCCGACTTTGGTGGTGAAGTTGAACGCGTTTTGAACATGGCCGATGGCGTTTGTTTGCTCGTGGATGCCTTTGAAGGCCCTATGCCGCAAACGCGTTTCGTGTTGCAAAAAGCACTTCAATTGGGCTTGCAACCTTTGGTTATTATCAACAAAGTGGACAAAGACAATTGTACGCCAGACGAGGTACACGAAAAAGTATTCGATTTGATGTTTGAATTGGATGCAACAGAAGAACAGTTGAACTTTGAAACCATCTACGGTTCTGCAAAAATGGGCTGGATGTCTGAAGATCACAATGTGAAAACAGACAGCATCACGCCTCTTTTGGATAAAATTATTGAATATTTCCCTTCTCCGATTATTCCAGAAGGCAATACGCAATTGTTGATTACAAGTTTGGACTTTTCATCTTTTGTTGGTCGAATTGCCATCGGACGATTGAGCCGCGGTATCATCAAGGAAAACATGCCGATTATGTTGGCCAAACGCGATGGTACTTTGGAAAAACACCGCTTGAAAGAAATTTACATTTTTGACGGTATTGAACGTAAAAAAGTATCTGAAGTGCAAGCGGGTGACATTTGTGCATTAACCGGCATCGAAGGTTTTGAAATCGGCGATGTGGTTTGTGATGCAGAAAATCCAGAACCTTTGCAAACGATTGAAATTGATGAACCTACAATGAGTATGTTGTTCAGCATCAACGATTCACCGTTTTTCGGAAAAGAAGGTAAATTCCTAACTTCACGCCACATCCAAGACCGATTGAACAAAGAATTGGAAAAAAACTTGGCGATGCGCGTTGAATCTGGAGCTACTGCCGACAAATGGCAAGTTTTCGGTCGTGGTGTAATGCACTTGTCTGTTTTGATTGAAACCATGCGTCGTGAAGGATATGAACTACAAGTTGGTCAGCCACAAGTAGTTATCAAAGAAATTGATGGCGTAAAATGTGAGCCAATTGAAGAATTGACCATCGATTTACCTGAAGAATATTCTGGAACTGCTGTTGAGGCTGTTACCAAAAGAAAAGGTGAAATGACCAACATGGAGCCCAAAGGAAACCGCATGATCATTCGTTTTGTTGTGCCTTCTCGTGGTATCATTGGCTTGAGAAATTTCCTTTTGACAGCTACTGCCGGTGAAGCTATCATGACACACCGATTTATTGAATTCCAACCCTACAAAGGAGAAATTTCAGGTCGATTGAACGGTTCGATGATTTCAATGGAACTAGGTTCTGCTATCCCTTATTCATTAAACAACTTGCAAGAACGCGGTAAATTCTTTATCGAACCGAATCAAGATGTGTACATGGGACAGGTTATTGGTGAAAATTCAAGACAAGGCGACTTGGTTGTGAATGTAACCAAAACAAAGAAAATGTCGAATATGCGTTCCTCAGGAGCAGATGATAAAGTGAAATTGGCGCCACCTCGTCGTTTCAGTTTGGAAGAAGCTTTAGAATTCATTCAGGGTGACGAATATGTGGAAGTAACGCCGAAAACAATCCGTTTGAGAAAAATTTTATTGGCCGAGCACGATAGAAAACGCGCAGGTAAATAGAAAAAACTTCTTTTAAGGTATTGACATTCAGACAATCGCAAGGTTATTGTTGATAGCACTGTTGAAAATTGCATTTTTCACTGCACATTGCTGTGACTTATTTGTTCTATCTTGCAACCAAATTTAGGAGCTTATGTTCGAAAATGAAGATGAAGACGACTTTTTGAGTTCAGGTTTTCAAGACGATTTAAGCCGTTTTGAGGAGATGATTAGCAAAGGGCGTTCAGATTTTTTTGATTCTGACCGTTTGGATACATTCATAGATCATTTTATGATGAGCAATCAATTCAAAAAGGCTATGGATTGTGTTGTACATGCCATTTCATATTTTCCGCACAACATCAATTTTAAGATTCGAAAGGCACAAGTTTTGGCCAATTTGGGTCGATTAAACGAGGCGCTCGCTCTGTTGATGCAGTATGAAAAAATGTTGGCCGACGACCTTGAGTTCATTCTCACCAAAGCATCTGTGCATTCCCAAATGCGCGATTCTAAAACGGCTATCAAGTATTTTGAACGTGCCTTAGAGTTTGCTGAGCCTGAGGAGAAAGATGAAATCTATCTGGATTTGGCTGCTGAATATCAAAACATGGGGACATTCGATCAAGCCATAAAAATTTTGCACCAAGCCATTGCTTTCAACCCAGAAAATGAACCTGCCGTGCATGAATTGGCCTATTGTTTTGATTTGACCAACGACACAGATAGTGCTATTCAATGCTATCAAAGTTATTTGGATTTGCGTCCCTATTCTTTTACCACATGGTACAACCTTGGCAACGCATATTCCAAAGCTGAAGACTATGAAAAAGCGCTTTGGGCCTATGACTATTGCACCATTATCAACGAAGATTTTACTTCGGCCTTGTTCAACATGGGCAATATTTACTTGGTCATTGAGAAATTTGATAAGGCCATTGCTTGTTTCGAAAAGTGTATTGAAATAGATGGTGATGATGCCCTTGCATTGGATTATATCGCTGAGGCTTACGAACATATGGAAGAATATGAACTGGCCATGCAATATTACAAAAGAAGCATCGACGTTCAACCCGACCTTCCCGACCCTTGGTTGGGTATGGGTATTGCTTTAGATTTATTGCACCGCACCACAGAGGCCATACCCTATTTGAAAAAAGCCGTTGAATTAGACGAACTTAATCCCGACTATTTGCATGTTTTGGCTGGAGCATATACCAAAAATGGAAATACCGTTGAAGCCACCGTTTTGTTATACAAAGCTCTGACAATCAATCCGCTGTCTGATGAAATTTTGGTGGATTTAACTGAGCTTCGCGCCATGGACAATGCAGTTTACGCTTTTGATGAAATGCATGAGCACATTGAGGAATATGAACTCCACGATATTGCCCTGCTCCACCGCGTCAAATATGCTTGGTTGGCTGGTCGTCAGACAGATGCACTTATCTTTTTCCGTGAACTCGTTATTGACAAACCTGAATTGGCGATTCAATTGACCGATGTGTACCCAGAAGCACTTTTAATTCCCGCTATTGCTGAACTTTATAATTATTTAAGATAACACACAGGCCTTCAATGATTTAATATTAATCAAAATGAATTCAATTAAACTACCATTTATTCCCGAACGAACAGCTAGACCCCGCAACCATGGTGTGACTATGGTGATGGACAAAGGATTGGGCTTGAGAGAAACCGAACATTTTATAGAAGGCAACGTGTCTTTTGTGGATATTGTGAAGTTTGGCTTTGGAACTGCTTTGGTGACTGAAAAGCTCGATGAAAAACTCAAAATGTACCGCGAAGCAGGCATAACACCTTATTTTGGGGGCACTTTATTTGAGGTGTTTTATGCGCGTGGAATGGCAGATCAATATTTCAAGTTTTTGGACAAACACAAAATGGAAATGATGGAAATTTCTGATGGCTCAATCATTATTCCACACGATGAAAAATGTGAATTGATTGCCAAAGCATCCAAAAATTTCAAAGTGCTTTCTGAGGTTGGATCGAAGGATTCGGGGATCATTGTTACCCCTGCTCGTTGGATCAAATCCATGAAAAACGAATTGGAAGCTGGGTCTTGGAAAGTTATCGCGGAAGGCAGAGAATCGGGAAATGTTGGCGTTTTTAGACCAAATGGCACTGCTCATACCTTGCTCATCAACCGCATCATCAAAAATGTAAGTCCAGAGGACATCATGTGGGAGGCGCCGCAAAAAAGTCAACAAGTTTGGTTTATCAAATTGTTTGGCGCTAATGTAAACCTAGGAAACATTGCCCCGAATGAAGTGATTCCATTAGAATGTTTACGCCTCGGACTCCGTGGAGATACGTTTTTCGATAACCTACCCAAAGAAACAGCAGATAGACTGAAACACGTCAATGAAGAAGGTGTAGAAGAAGATTCGGAAAACGAAGAATAGAAAATTTACTAGGCGCAATCATACCACAATGTTGGGTTATAAGAGATTTCTCCGAACAAGTTCGTCGAAATGACAGGTCCAGTGGGTAATCTATCGTCGCGCTATGCGCGACGCCTCCCCCTCTTCTTAGTCT
>JBIIJN010000026.1:0-29333 GCA_044233745.1 Crocinitomicaceae bacterium | reverse complement strand
ATTTTCTTGTTGGGCGCATTTTTATTGGTCACGATGTAGAACTTTCCTTTGCGCGTGTCCAAGATGTAGTGGTCGTTTTCAAAGTTGGCAACAATCGCTACAATTGGACTGTCTTTTTTGCTTAAATCTTTGAAATACAGTTCGTTTCCTGATGTTGAATTGGCCGCGCTGATGAATAAATACTTCATGTCTTTACTCACAGAGCCAGAAACATAGCGACGTTTTTGCGCGTCATTTCCACCGAAAATCAAAACATCATCTTTTTGTTTTGTGCCCAATTTGTGGTAGTACAATTTGTGTTGATCGGTTTTTTCTGATAACTCGCTGCCTTTGGGTCGGTCGTAGCTGGAATAGTAAAAACCTTCGTCTTTGAACCAAGAAATACCGCTGAATTTCACATCAATCAAGGTGTCTTCTAGGATCGCTTTTGTTTTTGTATCGATCAGAATAACTTTTCGCCAATCGCTGCCTGCTACTGAGATTTGGTAGGCGCAAAACTTCCCGCTTTTTGAGAAATTCAAGCCCGCCAATGAAGTGGTGCCATCTTTGGAAAAAGTATTGGGGTCAAGGAAAACTTCTTCGCCTTTTTTGGTTTTTTTATACAACACCGATTGATTTTGCAAACCATTGTTCTTGTAGAAATAGGTGTTTTTTCCTTTTTTGAACGGTGCCGAAATGCGTTCGTAATTCCACATCGCAGTGAGCCTTCTCACAATATCTTGACGGAATGGAATTTTCTCCAAATGCCCAAAAGCAACTTTGTTTTGCTCAAGAACCCAAGCTTTAGTTTCTTCAGATAAATCGTCTTCGAGCCAGCGGTAGGGGTCTTTGATTTCTTTGCCAAAATAGGTGTCGCTTACGTTTCCTTTTAGTGAATTCGGATAGCTAATGTTTTGTGCATGAATTGCTTGTGTCATACTGAGTGCACTTAATGTAAGAATGGATAATATACGTTGCATAGCGTTTTGATTTTCGAGAAGCGTCAAATTTAGGAAAAATGAGTTGTTTATTCGAACCGCTCAAAAACTTTGTTGGGAAATGTTGAAAAATAAGATGAATCAAGTCTCACCCCTTAAACTTCCCCAAAACCATGCTGCATACATGTCCGCCGAAGCCAAAATTGTTGGATAGGGCATAGTTCACGGTTTGGTTTTTTCCTTTGCCAAGCACATAGTCGTAGTTGTCTGCAAAGGCGTCTTCAATGTTTTGGGTGTTGATGGTTGGCGGCACTTGATTGCGTTCACAAGCCAATGCGGCAATCAATCCTTCTATAGCGCCTGCTGCGCCAAGTAAATGCCCCGTCATGGATTTGGTTGCGGAAACCATCAAGTCAGGACGTTTGCCAAACACGTGATTCATGGCCAAAAGTTCGCTATCGTCGCCCAGATTTGTTGATGTAGCGTGGGCGTTGATGTAATCGATATCCTCAGGTTTCAATTGGGCTTCAACGAGTGCTTCTTCCATGCCAATGATTGCGCCTAATCCTTCAGGATGCGTGCCTGTGAGGTGATAAGCATCGGCAGCCATTCCCGAGCCCAACACTTCCGCAATAATTTTGGCACCGCGTTTTTGGGCATGTTCCAAGTCTTCGAGGATGAGTGTTGCAGAACCTTCGCCCATCACAAAGCCGTCACGTTCTTTATCGAAGGGTCGACTGGCTGTGGCGTATTCCTCATTTTTTGTGGACAAAGCTTTTAATGCGTTGAATCCACCGATACCTGCTTCACAAATGGCAGCTTCCGAACCGCCGGTGATTATGATATCTGCTTTTCCCAAACGAATCAAATTGAATGCGTCGCTGATGGCATGATTGGCCGAAGCACAAGCAGAAATAGTAGAGTAGTTGGGACCCAAAAAACCATATTGAATCGACAAAACACCTGAAACGATGTCCACCAAAACTTTGGGAATAAAATAGGGATTGAAACGCGGGGTACCATCACCTTGGGCAAATTCAATGACTTGTTCTTGGAAAGTTTGGAATCCACCATTGCCCGAGCCCCAAACCACTCCCACGCGACGTTTGTTGATTTTTTCTAAGTCCAATTGTGCATGTTCAAGAGCTTGTGCAGTACTTTCTATGGCATACAAGGTGAAATTGTCGTATTTCCGGACTTCTTTTTTCGAAAGTCGGGTTTCTGGGTCAAAATTCTTCACCTCGCAGGCAAATTGTGTCTTGAATTTAGAAGCGTCAAAATGAGTTATAGGAGCAGCCCCACTCAGACCAGACATACAATTCGACCAAAACGTTTCCAAGTCATTTCCGATGGGGGATAGGACACCAAGTCCCGTGATTACTACTCTGCGCATGTACGACGATTTTTTTTTAGAAAGGGATTTCGTTTGCAAAATAAAGCATTACTTAATTACCAAAGTAAATCTTCCTGTTCTTCTTGTCAGCCAACAATTGGGCACAAAAACCGACGCGGAAACGGTTACATATTCTAAACTTCTCAAATTGCAAAGTGATTCAGGCACATCCAATGTGGTTCCTGAGCGAACAAGATGGAGTTCCGTTAATCGTTCCATTTTGGCCAATGAAGCGGGAAGGGAATTGAGTAAGTTTTGCCCAACATCAAAGATGATCAAATTCTTCAGATTACCTATTTCCTCTGGTAATTCCGTGATTCTGTTGTAGCCAATGAACAGGTATTTTAGATTTTCCAATTCCCCAATTTCTCGCGGCAAAGAGGTGAGTTGGTTGTTGTTTAAGCGCAGCGTTTCCAGTTTTTTAAGTTGACCAATTTCTTTCGGAAGTTCAGTGAGATTGTTGTATTGCAGCGATAGTTCTTTGAGCTCGGGCAATTGTCCTATGGTATGTGGAATGGATTTCAAATTGTTTCCACTGGCGATGAGTTTTTCCAATTTCTTCAGATTGCCGATGCTTTCAGGCAGGTATTCGAACTTATTGCGGAATAATCTTAAGGTTTGCAATTCATAAAACGAGCCAATAGACGCTGGCAAACTATCTAGAAATGAATAACTCAGGTTGATTTTGGTGGTGGTAGAGGGATAACTCGACAAAGGGTCGTCTGATTGCACGGCACAAGCAGCAACAAGAAAAAACATGCAAAATCCGATGAAAATTTTCATAAACATGAACAAATATAAACAATAAAATGGGCCAAAATCGTTTTTACTCTGGCATGATTTTAGAAAAACACCTACCAACGATTAAATTCAGAAACCATGAAAAACCAAATTTTAACCTTGATGTGCGCATCTATGCTCTTGGCGAAATTCTCTTTTTCCCAAACACAACGCTTGGAAACGACAGAAGAGCATAGAACAACGAAAACGACACCCGTTTTATACTGCGGAATGGCCTATTTTGATGACTCAACAAAAGTAGAAACACCCAAAAAGCAGATGGAAAAAACTCCGGTGACCAGAAAGCAAACAAAGAAAAGTTTGCCAGTAAAATCAGAGAAAGCCGCCAGACCAAGAAAAGAGGATTAGTGATTTTTGTTGTTTGCCAGAAGGCATCAGCATTTTAGGCCTAACCTTCATTTAGGGGCAACCGATATACTCAGACTAACGGTTAATAACGACTATTCCTGATTTTTACCAATTATTTTAATTCTCTTCTCCAACCCTACCTGCACAGCGCCACAAACAAATCCGAAAACTCATACCAAAACGCATCCAAGCCTTGAATCTTTTCTGAAAGAAAGCGGATTGCTTTGGGATAATCTTCTTTGTTCATAATACTCACATCGCGAATTGTCCATTGCAGGCGGTGAATTTGCAGACCTTCTTTGGTGGTGTGATTGGGCAATTTTTCCATTTCTGGACCGATGTGCGTGAGGAGTAAATTTTCAGTTTCCATGAATTGCTCCCAAACCAGTTCGCGGATTTCTGGGTCGCGCATTTGTAAATCTATCGCGAAATAGGCTTCATTCGTGTCAAAATCCAAACGGAAATAGATGTTTTTGATGCCCGATTTGTACTGCGCCCATGAAATTTTCCGATTGGCGACCGTCCTTTTTTTCTTGTTGAAGGCATCAAATTCCGACCAAAATTCAGTACGTATTTCGCGAAGTTCTTCTTTTTTGAGCATGATTATTTTCGCTTACCAGATTTTGTAGGTTTCAGTTGCGGGGCTTCTTCATAATACTTGTCTATCAAATAAATTAAAGAGGCAATAGATGCGGCACCCAATTCCAACTCGCGTTTGTTCACGGCTTCAAACACATCGGTTTCGGCATGGTGGAAATCAAAATAGCGCTGCGAATCTGGCACAAATCCAAACAAGGCAATGCCGGGAAATTGTTGTTTCAAAGGCATAATATCAACACCGCCGAAGCCTTTTTCAAAATGATGCAATTCATAAGGTTTGAACAAATGCGCAAAACTTCTTAAAAAACTCAAGTGCTGGCTGTTGCCGTCCACATCAAAACCTCTGGGCGAAAATCCACCTCGATCGCTTTCAATGGCCACAATGTGTTCTTCGCCGCGCTCTTTCACCCAAGAAGCATAAGTCATGCCGCCCATGTTGCCGTTTTCTTCGTTCATGAATAATACAACACGCAAGGTGAAATTCGGACGGTAGCCCAACACTTTCAACAAGCGCAAGGCTTCAATGGAATGCACAATGCCCGCGCCATCATCGTGAGCACCTTCGCCAATGTCCCAAGAATCCAAATGCCCGCCAACGGTAATAATTCTATTCGGAAATTTACTTCCTCGGATTTCACCAATCACATTGTGCGAAGGCTTGGGTTCAAGCATTTGGCAGTTCATGTCCAATAAAATGCTCAGTTTTTGTTTTTTATAATTGGCCTTGATGAACTCAGCATCGTTGGTTGAAATGGCCGCAGACGGTATTTGTTTCACACCATCTTCGTAGGTCATGCCTCCGGTATGCGGGTGATCGTCGTGCGATAAATTAATGGAGCGTATAACCACAGCTACGGCACCTAAGCGAGCGCCTTCAACAGCACCACTATTTCTGATGGCATAGCAGCCACCATAAGCGCGGAAGGTCACGATTTCTTTTTCATTCATCGGTTGATTGATGAACACGATTTTGCCTTCAACTGCGCTACGTGGGGCTTTTTTCAAATCATCCAAGGTATTGAAATAAGCAATTTCCGCTTCAATAATGCCATTGGTGCCAATAGAGCCACCCAAAGCCGTTACTGGAATTTTCCGCAAACTACCGTCTTCAAACTTAATCCAAGCCACTTCACGATTGCCACGCTCCCAGTGTGGAACCATAATGGGTTGTAAATAAACCGAATCGAAACCGTAAGCGCGCAGTCTTTGTTCACCCCAATACACCGCCATATCGGCTTGGGCAGAACCAGCCAAACGTGCGCCAATATCTTTGCATAAACTGCGCAAATCTGGATAACAACGTCCATTGGATAAGGCTTCGTCGAAAATTTTACGGATAAAAAGTGAATCAGCATTTTGCGCCAAAGAGAGTTGGCTAAAGGTGATTAGAACAAATAAGATTTTATACATGACTTCAATATTTCGCCGTAAAAATAGCAGAATTATCTCATCAAAGCCCTTACATTCGCGCCGTGAAAATTGGCTGGCTAGAAGTCCTCATCTTTATTGTGCTCTCTCTGATTTGGGGGAGTTCGTTCTTTTTTATGAAACATGGCATGTTTGATTGGGAAGGAAATCCAGTTTTCACAAGTCAGCAGGTGGCCTCTTTGCGGGTAGTAATTGCAAGTATCGCATTGTTTCCTGTGGCGATTTACAACATTCGAAAACTCAAAAATTGGCGTCGATTGACGGGCGTTATGACTGTGGGCATTTTTGGAAATTTCATTCCTGCTTTCTTATTCACTTTTGCGCAAACAGGTTTGATTTCGGCCTATGTGGGCATGTTGAATTCTGCAACGCCACTCTTTTCTGTGTTGATAGCCTATTTCATTTTTAAGGATAAATTGACTTCTCGACAAGTTTTAGGTTTGGTTTTAGGCAATATTGGCGTCGTGATGTTGATGAGTGGCTACGTAGGCGATGCGCAGTTTAACGGTGGTATGATACATGTTTTTGCTGTGATTTTCGCCACGTTTTGTTATGGCATTAGCTTAAATACGATTAAGTTTCGACTCAATGATTTGAAGCCATTGCACATTGCCTCTTTTGCCTTTTTGATGATAGCCATTCCTGCTTGGTTCAGCTTTTTCTATTACGACACTTGGTCTGTTTTTTCGAGCAACCCCGAGGCTTGGAACAGCATTGTGTACATTTTGGCCTTGTCTCTTTTGGGGACGGTATTGGGCATGTATCTTTATGCCATTTTGATTGCGCGGTCCACAACCGTTTTCGCGTCGATGGTCACTTTTGCTATGCCTGTGGTGTCGATGTTTATTGGTGTTTTTGATGGCGAATGGTTCACCGAATTCCAAATTGCTTCTCTTTTGGTGATTTGTGTGGGCATTTTTGTGGCGAATCGGAAATTGAGCAAGGTGAAAGACTTGGTGCATTAGTGTTTTATTTTGCCCAACTATTCCAAAGATAAGTTCATAGAAGTTGGATTTGGAATTCTCTAATGATTTGACACAAATACTCAGCAATATCTTTCCATATTATCTTTGTCCCAAATCTCTCCATTATTCACGCTATATGCTTCCTGAAAAAATCAATATCGAAAATTACCAATACAAGCTCCCCGAAGAAAAAATTGCTTTACATCCTTTGGAACCGCGCGATTCATCTCAATTGTTGAAGTATGAAAAGGGAGCAATAAGTCACCACATTTTTTCTGATATTTCCGATTTATTGCCTGAGAATTGCATGTTGGTCTTCAATCAAACACGTGTTATTCAGGCCAGATTGATTTTAAAAAAAGAAACCGGAGCAGCTATTGAAGTACTGCTTTTGGAGCCTGTTGCACCTTCAACAGATGTTTTGGTAACCATGGGTTCGCAAAAATCCGTGGTTTGGACGTGCATGGTAGGCAATAAAAAGCGTTGGAAAGATCATGAATCCGTAAGTTTTAACAAGGTCGAGTTTTCTTGGGCGAATCGAGAATTGAATCATGTTCGACTTTCTTGGAACGACAATCGCGTTTTTGCTGAAGTTTTAGCTGAATTGGGTTCCATGCCGATACCGCCTTATATCAAACGTGAATCAACAGAAAAGGACAAAGAGGTTTATCAAACGGTTTATGCGCAAAATGATGGTTCTGTTGCCGCTCCAACTGCTGGATTACATTTTACAAAACAGGTTTTTGAACACCTTGCAGCAAAATCAATTCATACAGAATTCATAACGCTCCATGTGGGTGCAGGCACATTCAAGCCTGTGACTACTGAAAACGCTTTGGATCACGAAATGCATGCCGAGAAAATATTCTTCACCAAAGAGAACCTAGCGCGTTTTGTGCAACACCAAGGCGCGATTATCCCAGTAGGCACAACAAGTATGAGAAGTTTGGAAAGCTTATATTGGTTTGGTGTAGGCTTGTTGCAAGACCGACTCAAGGCATTTGTTATTCCGCAATATTTCCCCTACGAAAAGTCAGTTGAAATTCCCATGAACGAGGCAATGCAAGCGGTTATGGACTATATGGAAGCCAATCATTTGGAGAGCATACAAGGCACAACATCCATATATATTGTTCCGGGTTATACTTTTCGTGTTTGCCGAGGAATTGTGACCAATTTTCATCAACCTGGTTCAACTTTGCTTTTGTTGATTTCCGCTTTGATTGGAGATCAATGGAAAGATGTTTACGCGGAAGCACTTGAAAACGATTATCGCTTCCTGAGTTTTGGAGATAGTTCCTTGCTCTTGCCTTAATTTTTTGATGTTTTCCTGACTTCCGCAGTTTGAAAAATCTATATCTTCAAATATTTGACAACAAGACTTTTGCGATTTATTTTAGATAGTTTTGGGTGTCCCAGAAGCCAGGAAAACAAAAAACATCCACAACTTGTCCTCGGTAATGGGAGTTAATATTGTTAAGAAATAACGTTTTGCTCATACCCTATGTTCAATGCCTAGGCATCTATGCTATGACTTTACCATGCCTTAACTTGCTATGTTCGCTATGTCCCTATGTGGTTTAAAAAACGAACCACATAGGGACATAGGTTTGTATGGTTAAGGAGATATAGACATCAAGATGTTTCACATAGTGTTTTGCGTATTCGCTATGTTCAATGCCTAGGCATCTATGTTATGATTTTACCATGCCATGAGCTATGTCCCTATGTGGTTGAAAAAAAGAACCGCATAGGGACATAGACATCAAGATGTTTCACATAGCAATATATACAAACGAAATTCCTAAATTCCGCTGTCTAACAAGCCTAAAGCTTCCCGTTATAACAAACAAAAAAGCCGACCTCTCAGCCGACTTCTTTCACGTTACTATGAAAAAAAACTATCCTTTAACTGTGAAAACAGGCAAATCTACATTGTGCACAACATCTTGCGTCACCGAGCCATTGAGTAGGCGCGATAATCCGCTTCTGCCAGAGGTAATTGTGGCAATTAAATCCACCTGGTGCATGTGCGCAAATTCATTGATGCCTTGTTGAACAGACTCTGCGTTAAAAACGTGACAACTGTAGTTTTTTAAATCGTTTTTCTTTGCAAAGTCATCAATGCGATGCATCATGGGAGCTGTGTAGTAAAAATCGCCCTTCGTAACCACATGCAACAGCAGCAATTCGGCTTGGTAGGACGCAGCAAATGATTTTATTGCATCGAAATTGTGTTCCAAGGAATCTGAAAAATCGCCCGCGAAAAGAATTTTATTGAATGAGCCTCCTTGAAATGTTTTCACAGCCATCACAGGCACAGAGGACTTGCGAATCACCTTGTCGGTGTTGCTGCCTATGAAATAATCATTGATGTATCCAGATGTGCCATGCGTACCCATCACAATCAAATCGATACCATGCTTGTCGGTGTTTTCTGTAATTGAATCGTAAACGGCACTGTAGCTAATGGCTTCAACCACTTTTAATCCCTTCAAAAAATTGGAAGCAAAGAGTTTTTCAAAGTTTTTTCTTACCAATTTTAGGATAAATAAATTCTCAGCGATGTTTTGCGCATCTTGGTAAGGCAGCACGCCGGTTTCATAAGAGGGCAGTGCCACTACATGAAGGAACACAAGTTCTGCGTTGTTTTTTCTTGCAATTTCAGCCGCAGTTTTGGAGGCTTCAAATGCAAAATTTGAAAAATCTGTTGGTACAAGAATTCTGTTCATTTTGTGGTGCTTAATAATTACCGTGCAAAGTTGCGTCAATGTACGAACCAAAAAAATGAGTATTTTGCATGAATTCAATTAAATCGTATGACTTTTGTCAGGTAATGTTGATTTACGCGTAAAAAACGAACCACTTGTTCGTCATAATCTGTACTCCGAGAAAATGCTTAATTTTCTTAGATAAAAAATACTAATTTTGCCCTGCATACGTTTTGAGTACGTTGATTGTATATCTATGAAGAGAATATTGAGAATTTCGTTTGTTTTTGCTTGGGTTACCGTGGTGTTGGTTCAATCTTGTACCACCGAAAAAAATGCCGCCATGAACCGCGTGTATCATCAAACGACCACCAAATACAATGGCTTGTATAATGCCAATGAGTTGATTAAGAACTCGATGCGTGCTTATCGACTGATTCACATAGACGATTATGACGAAATTTTGCCGATAGAGCCTCTTCCAACAGAGGAAAATCAGGTGGCGATGATTCCGATTATGGATACCGCTGTGGCAAAATGCATGAAGGTGATCGCCAAACATAGCATGCCAGCTTTCAATCGCACTGTGAAAAAGGAGGAATTCAACAAATGGATAGATCAAGCTTGGTTGACCACGGGGTATGCCAAATATTATAAAGCCGATTATCCAGGGGCATTGGAATCGTTTAGCTATGTCGAAAAATTCTTCAATGAAAAGCCAGCCAAATACACCGCGCGTTTGTGGAAAGCCAAGTGTTTTATCAAAGAAATGGATTTTGTGAAAGCAGACGCCATCTTGCGAGAATTAGAGCGCGATGCAGAAAATTATCAAAAAAACATTGAAGAGAAAAAGGCAGAAAAAAAGGATAAAAAATCGAAGAAAAAGAAAAAATCCAAAAAAACCAAAGAGAAGCCTGCTGCTGTTCCTCCAGAAGATTTTGTTTACGAATATTATAAGGTAAAAGCTGACTTGGCGATTATCAGAAAGAAATATGAGGATGCACAACGTTTTATGGAAATTGTTGTAGCCAATATCAAAAAGCCTGAAGAAGCAGCACGCATGCATTTTATCTTAGCGCAACTGGCCGTGAAGAATGGACAAAACCCTTTAGGAGTTTCCAATTATTCATCGACCTTAAAAAAGAAAGCACCTTTTGTTTTGCATTTTACAGCGCGTTTGCAAAGAGCTATTGCATCAACGGGCGCTGACAAAGAGCGTTTGGTTGCAGATTTGATTAAAATGGCGAATGATGCCAAAAACATGGAGTACCGCGACCAAATTTATTATGCGCTGGGCAACATTTCACAGAATGATAATGACTTTGTAATGGCCATGGATTATTATTCTAAATCTGTTTATTATTCCATTAAAAATCCAAAGCAAAAAGGTCAGTCGTATGAACGAATGGCCGATATGAAAATGACTCAAAGAGATTATGTTAAAGCGCAAAAGTACTACGATAGCTGTGCTCGAGTAGCTCCTCAGAATTACAAAAACAGAGACGCTGTAGTGCGCAAGGCCAATAAGCTACGCGATTTGGTTGATGCCATAGAGATGGCTGAATTGCAAGATAGTTTGTTGAGAATCGCAGCCATGTCGCCCGCTGAGCAAGAATCGTATTTGGAGAATGTTAAAAAGCAATTGGAAAAAGACGAGAAAGAACGTTTGGAACGTGAACGTGCCAAAGCCCAAGAACTTGAAGCCATGCAGCAAAGTGCCCAAGGTGCCCAAGGCGGCGGCGGTAATCGTTGGTATTTCTATAATCCACGGACCAAGACAGATGGATTCGAAGATTTCAAACGCATTTGGGGACAACGAGAATTGGAGGATGACTGGCGCCGTTCGAATAAAATGCCAAGCACCTCAAATATGGAGGTTTTCGACGATCCAGAATTAGACAGTTTGCTGGCAACCGAACCAGAAAAACCTACGGATAAATACTCAATGGATGCTTTGCTTGGCAATGTTCCGCAAACCGAAGAAGAAATTGAATTGGCACATCAAAAATTACTCGAAGCATTGTACCGCTCGGGAAGAATATACAATGAAGAGTTGTTGGAACGAGATTTGGCTATTCAGCAGTTTGAAAAGGTGATGACCTATAAAATTGAGGACAAACATATCTTACTATCAGCTTTTGAATTGTACCGATTATACGACGGCGTGGATGGAGGAAAAAGAGCGTTTTACGCGGATTACATCACAAGTAAATATCCCAATTCGGATTACGCCAACTATATCCGCGACCCCAATTTCTTTGTGAAGAAAAAAGAACGCGAACGTTTGGATTTGGAAGATTTTGAAAAACAAATTGAGCGCTTCAGAAATGGTCAATATTCTGCTGTGCGCAGCCGAACACGTTCCATAGTGCAAAATGATCCAGAAAATGCCTACCGATCAGGCTACATGTTGCTTTACGCTCTTTCTGAAGCCGCTTTGATAGAAGATAAAAATGGCTCGATTCCTTTCTTTGAAGATGTGATTGAAGCTTATCCTGGCTCCAAAGAAGCCAAAAGAGCCGAAACCATGATCAACATCATCAAGAATGGTTTTTCCAAATGGGATGAGGTTAGTTTTGAAGATAATTCCACAGAATTTGAGTACACCTCTGATAAAATGTTCTTCGTTATTGTTGCGAACAAAGATGAAAAAGTGGGCGAGCTTAAAAAAGATTTGTCCAATTTCAATAGCGAGTTTTTTGGTAATGATAAGTTGAAAACCGATGCTACTATAATCGGAACAGAAACAGACATTGTGCGCGTGATTACCTTTAAAAATGAAAATGACGCTAAAAAGTATTTGAAGGCCTTCAGACAAGCCAAAAGAACAGTGAATCATTTGCAATCACATACATTTTTCATCATCACAGATAAGAATTTTGTTAAATTGCTCGGTGGGGGTAATTTGAGTGGGTATTTAAAATTTTACGCAGATTTTTATTAATTATGGCAGTATTTAAAACACAAAAGGAAAAACTAATCACCGATGGGCCAGACAAGCTCAACCGCATTGTAGATGGCGCAGAAATTCGAGGTGATATGTCTATTGTAACCAGCATTCGCATTGACGGTGTTGTAAATGGTAATATCTCTTGCGCGGCCAAATTGGTGCTCGGTGAATCGGGGAAAATTGTTGGCAATGTGATTAGTCAAAGTGCCGAAATCGAGGGTTTTGTTGAAGGCGAATTGCAAATTCAAGAGCGCTTGGTTTTGAAAAGTACAGCGCGTATTCAAGGCAATATCATCACGCAATCTATCGTGATTGAAGAAGGAGCTATATTTGATGGCGTTTGCAAAATGAGCAATGCCTTGGCCAATTCATCCTCGATTAATACGGCAAAAATTGATGCTTCAGAAGTTGAAGGGGTGGTGTATTAAGGCATATACCAAGTCAAAATGACTACAGTAAAGTACTTTCGCGTATTTGCTAAACATAGCGTGTTATAATTTGTTATTCAATAAACGATCAAAATGAAAAATTCTATTTTTTTACTCTTGTCCTTTTCGCTTTTCTTGTTCTCTTGTTCATCGAATAACACAGATGAAGCAATAGAAGAAACCAAAATCGAAGAATGTTATTATACCATTAACGAAGGATCTATTAAAGTGAATTGGGTGGCTTATAAATTTACTGAGAAAACGCCTGTAGAAGGTACTTTCGATGAAGTGAAAATTACAGGACTCACCACGTTAAATGATTTGGATAAATTAATTAATGGTTTGAGCTTCGAGATTCCCGTGGCTTCTTTGAATTCCAATAATCCAGAGCGTGATGAAAAAATTAAGAAAACCTTTTTTGGCGCTTTAAAAGAAACCCCAGTTTTGAAAGGATATGTTGTGTCGGTAGATGGAGATGACGTGGTGTTATCGCTTTCGATGAACGGCATCACTAAGGATGTTATGGGAAAGAAAACCTATGAAAACGGAATATTTTCTTTTTCAGCAAAACTTGATTTGAATGTTTTCGGCGCGGGTGGCGCAGTTGCTGCTTTGAACAAACTTTGCTACGACCTACACATTGGAGCAGATGGCATTTCTAAACTTTGGGATGAAGTAGAAATTCGCTTTCAATGCGCAGTAAACGAGGACTGCTAAACTGAATTTTACAATTTTTCTGTAAGCTCTGGGAATTTCTCAGGGCTTTTTTTGTTTTTTAAATTTATCATAAGTAATTGATTAATAAATATTTGATTACGATTCGGAAAAATATTTAAAAAATTATAGTACTTTGTATTGCATAATACTATTTAAAAGATATATCTTTGCCAAATCAAATAGCAATTATGAATATAGAAAACACAAAAGCACAAATGCGCAAAGGAATTCTGGAGCTTTGTATTTTGGCGATTCTAAAAGAAAGAGAACGTTATCCATCAGAAATTTTGGAGGCATTGAAAGATACAGAGCTCATTGTTGTAGAGGGCACGCTTTATCCTTTGCTAACACGATTGAAAAATGACGAACTTTTAGATTATCGCTGGGAAGAGTCGAGCAGTGGACCTCCGAGAAAATATTATTCCATTAGTGAAAAAGGAAAAGACGTGCTCACAGAGCTTAAATTATCTTGGTCAATTTTGGCCGAATCTGTAAACAACCTATTAAAATAAAGATATGAACAAGACAATCACATGCAATATTGCAGGCTTGGTATTCAATGTAGAAGAGCAGGCATATGAAAGACTAAGTGCTTATTTGAAAGCAGTAAAGAAAACGCTCACCAATGAAGAGGGTGGAGAAGAAGTTTACGCTGACATTGAAGGCCGGGTAGCGGAAATTTTTACCGAGCGTCTGTCTTCGCGACAAGAAGTTGTGCTGGAGAAAGATGTCGATTTTGTTATCAAAGCCATGGGTGAACCCAAAGATTATGTTTTGGATGAAGCAAATGAAAATAGTGCCAACGCAAAAAATGACGCAAACAAAGCTTATTATAATCAGCAAAAAACTGAGAAAACATTGATGCGCGACACAGAAAATGGTGTAATCGCAGGTGTTTGTTCTGGGGTTGCAGCCTATTTGGGTTGGGATGTAGTTTTTGTTCGAATCATTTTTCTCATCGCCTTGTTTGTGACAGGTTTTGGATTCATCATTTACATTGTTTTGTGGATTGCGGCTCCTGAGGCCAAATCGACCACCGACCGTTTGCGCATGCGTGGAGAGGCCATAAATCTGGATACCATTTCTCAAGAAGTAAAAGATGCTGTGGAGCGCGTGGAACAATATGCCCATGGCACTGAAGCAAAAGCACATATCAAAAAGCTGAAAGAATCAGGCAAAAAAGTAGGAAGCGCATTTTCCAAAATATTTGGCGGATTTTTAGCCATTGGCGCTTTTATGGGCATCACACTTTTCTTGGTATTGAGTCTCACCAGTAATGGATTCTTCGTAGATGATGATGGCGAAAATTTTGTATCGCTCTATCATATGTCATCCATTATTTTTAGCACGCCCACACAGAGTTTCATGGGCTGGTCGGGTTTGTTGCTCGTTGTATTGATGCCCTTGATATTTTTTGGGATTTTTGGAATTGTTTTACTTCTCGATGTTAAACAGCGTATCATGGGCAAGGTGTTTTTGGGTGCGCTGTCGTTTTGGATTGTTGGCGTGGTGTTTTTCAGCATTGTTTCGGTGCAAATCGGACGTGATTTTACCAATTACGAATATGTTGAATCCCAAGTGGAAAGCATTCAAGGATCTACGCTTCAATTGCATTTGCCGAATAGCGCAGACTACCCCGATAGTGATGATTATTTGGAGCATTTAAGCCATGATGGAACAACGGTGCGCAATTCTTTTGTAAGTATCGAACTCACCACTTCTGATGATAGTTTGTTTCATGTTGTTACTAAAAAGTATGCATCAGGAATTACGAAAAAGAAAGCTTACCGCCGCATTGACAATATCGTTCATGAAATAAAGGTTGATTCAAATCTCGTACAAATCGATCCGATTTTTGAATATCCTAAAAAAGATTGTTTGCGCCGTCAGAAAGTTGTGGTGCGTATAGAGGTTCCAGCAAATGCTGATGTTGAATGGCTTGGCGATGTGAAAAGAGCCTATGTGGTTCGCGATAATAGAAAAGTGAGTTGGTAGGAAATATTGATTTTCCAAAGGTAAGGGGCAGCAGCGATTACAAAATGCTCTATTATCCAACGCGCAAAGACAATTCCATGTCCACGCGAGCTACTTCCTCACCGTGCACATCTTTTATGCTCACAGGAATCACTGCGTTGATGCGTTCTTTTTTAGACTCGCTTTCTGCAATCATATTGCGAACAATTGCTCCAGCTTTTGCTTCAAAAAAAACATCGGTATCTGGTCGCTTGATAAATTGAGCGTTACAACTCTTGAAAGCCAAAGATATTTTTTTCTTTTCCGAAACGGTAAACGCGAATGCATGAAGTCCTGCGGCTAAATCGGCACCGACCATCAAAGCGCCAAAATAGATCGACTTCAAGTGGTTTTTGGTGCGTCGTGATTTGCGTATTCGGATTACCACTGTGTCTTCATTCCAAGTCACAATTTTTGGTCTGCAATAGGCAATCATCGGTATTTTGACCCAGCCAAAGAGCCAGAGATTCCATTGCATTTTTTTGAGGGTAGGCAAGTTACTCATGGCTGAATCCGGGCTTCAATTCATGAATAATCTCTGAAATGCTTCGAATGGCTTTCACATTTTCAATACTTGGTCCGGCGCACCACAGGGTTTTATATGTAGCCCCGAATGCTGCATTTCGAAGTTGTTTCATGCCGCGCATAAAAGTGAGCGCTTTGGCCCATTTTTTCAAACGTTTGTTTTTATTGAGAAAGCGCTCGAGCCAATTTTGTTGCGTTCCGATTTTCTCAACATAGGGCGTTTTGATTATAGTACAAGGGGTGCCAGAAAGCTTGGTTGTCATTACGATGTCAGAAGCCCCGTAGTCCACGATGGCTTGTTTATACTCTTGAGAAACTGACGCTTCGTGCGTGGCAATAAAAATCGAACCAATAGATAGACCAGCAGCCCCGAGATTCATAATCTGCCTAATGCCTTTTGCATCGCTAATGCCTCCAGCGCTTATCACAGGTATTCCACAATGCTCAATGAGCTGGGGCAATAATTCCTCTGCACTTAAATTGCCAGCATGTCCACCTGCGTTTTTATTGACTGCAATTATGGCGTCTGCTCCGAGTTTTTCTACTTTTTGCGCATAATTGAGATCGGTCACATCACAAAACACCAAAGTTCCGGCTTTATGCGCTTCTTTTATTGTTTCTTCTGGCGAACCAAGAGAGGTGATGATAAATGCAACTTTTTCCTCGCAACAAATACGCAACTGCTCCTTGTAAAGCACATTGGATTTGTTCACAATCAAATTAATCCCGAAAGGTTTGTCTGTTTCCTTGCGTATTTTTTGAATCCCTTGGCGGAGCAGGTCAGTGGTGCGGTAGTTCAATGCTGGAATAGCCGCAGTGGCACCAGATTCGCAGGCTGCAACAATCATGGCTTCATTGGAAACCAAAAACATGGGGGCCACGATAATAGGCACTTCAATTTGTAATAAATCTGCCAATGATTTCATTTGAAAATGTTGAGTTACCTACAAAAATAGGCAAAATGCCGATTGAATGATTCGCAATGCTCAGATAAGGATTCATTCGCACCAGTTGTCCACTATTTTTTGATATAAAAAAAACCACCAGAAGAATCTGATGGTTTTTTTGTGATCCCGGTAGGATTCAAAACAAGGAGTTAACTTTTTGTATATCAATAATTTACATTTCTATATTTTTCGTCAGGTGACCCGTAGGTGACACACTTTGGATTCGATCGCCATCTTCACCACCGTAAAAGTATTAAAATTTTCAATCACATTGAACCTCCTTTTTGCTTTCATTTAGCAGATAAGCAGCCAAAATTATGATGCCGGTGAGCAAAGTCAGTTGAAGGACATAATTCCCTAACTGGTTTTTTGGAGCCGTATTTTGCAAATTTATGTTTGCTTCAGGAATGATCTTTACTGGATTGCCTGGGAATAAATCGTTTATGTTTTTCATTATTTTAATTTTTCATTATTTTAAATTTTCAATATTTACAATCTCTTTATCGTTAACCTTCGTCTTCATGAAAACGAAATTTTCAAAGAACATGTAGGTGCTATTATTTATGTACTTTGTCGACGTTAGCTCAAGAAAATCTTCAAATAATTCCAAAAATCTGTCGTAGGTGATTTGCTTAAATTTTTTTCCCCTGAGTTGAATTTTGATTGCCTCGTCGAATCGACATTTCATTTATTTAACTTTATTCTTTTTAGTGAAATTCTCCCTGGTTCGAATAAGTTTTTCCCTATACGAGCAACTTTTTTTGATATTTTCCTCTGGCGCACAATATCTGCTGTTTCCGTGAATGAACGGATCTAGGAAACTGTCGCAATTTCTGAAATTACATTTTTTCATGTCGATATTTTAATTTGTTTTTGTAAATTTAAGACATGAATACCTAAAGTCAAAATCAAACAAAATAAACTTATACAGCTCATTTTCAATGAATTATTTAATAAAATAATCGATATTATTTTACTAAATAATTTTTAAAACATAACTATTTATAATTCAATTATTTAAAAAAATCACTAAATGTTAGTAACTTTTTGCATAAAAAATGCAAATCAAATCTTAACTAGATAGTTATTCCGAAGCTTCACGAATATTCAATCAGAGACCATTAAATTCTGGAATATTCCGGAATATTCTGAAAAAAAAATGGGCTAAAACATTGATTTTATTGGGCTAGGGAAAATAACTCAAAATACTGAAGTTATATTTTAACAAAATAATTTGAGGAATAAGTAGACACTTATAAGGTCTAGCCCAATTTTAATTTAATGACTTGATGAAGCGAAGAATGAATAAGTTTGTTCGCTGAATTTGAAGACGATGCTAACACTCCATTCAAAAAAGATTTGACTATTACCAACTAGGTTTTAGTTATTTACACCGTTGCAGACCAACATGTTGGTAATCCGTAAGCACTTGCTGTTGATCCGACATTGGTAAAAAAAGCATTTCCTGAACAATAATTCGACACTGAATTAATTTGCGTAGCAGAGCTACAATCCGCACCTTGAGCAAAAACCGAAGAAACAAAAACCAGAAAAGAAAAAATTAAAAAATTTATTCTTACAACTCGTAATGCCTTAAAATTATGAAAAGTGGTCAAATTATAATTTAGATTGTTGTTGGTTATTTTATTAAATGCACGAACCCATGACCAACTTTATCATCTTTCGTTTTGTAGTAATAGGTATAAACTCCATCAAGGAGCTCTTTCCCTGAATTGTCTTTACCATTCCAATTATTCTGATAATTAGTTGAAGAAAAAACGATATTTCCCCAGCGATTTACAATTATTACCTCCGTATTTTGAGGTAAGTTTTCGATTTCAAAGAAATCATTGGCTCCATCCGAATTTGGAGTAATTACATTCGGGAATTCAAAAGGTAGTGTGGGGGTTACCGTATCGGGACAATCAAACAAGGTTATATTTTGGGTAATCGTATCTGTATAACAATTGAATTCAACGATGGCGGTGATTTGATACGAAGCTAAATCAGAAAACTCATGGGTTGGATTTATGGATGTTGAGGTATTACTAGCTCCTGAATTTGGGTCTCCGAAATTCCAACTTATTTGATTGATTGGTAAAGATGTTGCAATCGAAAATGCGATATTACTTTGCAAACATGAGTCAGGAGAATAAGTAATGGTTGGACTTGAAAAATTTCGTTCGTGAACGCGTGCAGGTAGACCTAACATGCACAATCCGTTCAGAGTAACGGCATTACTGGTGTAATCACAAAACGAACTATTTGGTGAGTTAATGGCATCCAAAACATTACTTCCTCCGATAGCCACGTACAATTTTCCGTCTTGTCCTTCCTCGATTTGAAAAGTTGGATCACTCGGTGTGGCAACTAAGGTATGTGAGGAGGCAATATTTATGGAGTCATAAGTTGTTAAATTCAATTGATAGACTGAAATGTTGTTGGTATAATAAAACATGCTGCCATCAGGTGAAAAACTACATCCGTATTTGCGAATAGGTGAGCCGGGTGTATTATCTGTTACTTCCACTGTTATGGGATCAAGCAATTGGCCGGTTGCGGCATCAAATGAATAAAAATCGATTAATTTACTATCATCAATAGGCATCGCAATTCTATTACCTGCTCGATTCGCTTTCATTGAACCATAAAATGGCATTCGTGGGTCAAAATTAGAATTAGCGCCTAACAATACCGTTCCCACATTGCTTGAAACAGGGGTTGGATCTACTCCACAACCATCTACTTTGTAAGCTAAAAATTGATTGCTTTCTTTTTTGTGCACGATTACCCAATAACCTCGAATGGCTTCACTTCGCACAACGGTCATTTTTTCAGATAAAAAGTCAGTAAGAAAAATATTTTTTTGAAGCGGATCGACGTCTCCTAGTCCATTGTTGAGCGTCATATCAACTACTGTGTATCTAAGTCCGTTATCGAGTTGGGGAACATCATATTCAAGATCGTCCATCGTGAAAATGTAATATTTAGTTGGGTCTTCCGGGAAGGGGACAATTACTGGCCCTTGTGTGCATGAAAGAAATGCGCCACCAAACAAGTTAAACCCATTCGGCATGGTTTGATTATTGGCATTCCATACGCTCTGCCCATCTGTGAAGAATAATAATTGCCCTGAAGTCTCATCTGAAACGGTCGCACATTGTTCATTACTGTAGCTTGCTGAAGTAGTCATTCCATTCGGTTGGGCACCTGAAAAATCTACCTTACAATAATAACCGAATGTCCAATTATTGTTTTGAAGTTGGGCATAGCATCCGAAAGCAGAAAAAATGAAAATGACTAAGTATAACAGAGTTTTCATATTGGGCTAAAATTTTAAATTGTTACTTTTTTTAGTTCGTGCGAGCTACTCCTTTATAAGTTTCAATAAGCTATCCTTCTTATTTCCTATCCCGAGCAGATAAATACCCGATGACAAATGTGATAGATCATACGTCGAAATCTCTGAGGAAATATTTCCGGTATAAACAGACTTACCCGTGCAGTCGTAGACTACAAAACTTGACCCCACCAACGAGGGATCTGCTTTTAAATTAAGTTGATCTCTAAAAGGATTCGGAAACAGCATTGAAAATTCAGATTCCGAATCTGATAACATGCCATCGTTTGCGGCCGTTAAATCACCCCGATAGGCTCTAATATCACTACCAACGCCGCAAATTACAAGCGTTCCTTCCCATCCGATGAGAGGCCCGCCTATATATACATTTGTAATGGGTGTTTGCCAGCGTAGAGTTAGATCAGCATTAAATGAGAAAAAAGCACCGTCAGAAAAACCACCATTCGTTACATTAACAATACCAGCAGCATCAATGCTCATTCTGGGATAAGACGCATTTCCGTACAATATAACTTGTGAGCTGTCTGTAATAGTTCCAGTTATAGGATCAATTCTAATCACTTTTCCGCTTCGGCTGTAGGAGTATACAGATCCATCCAGTCCAATTCCAGAAGACGAGAAAGGAATGTAATGAATGGGAACACTCCAGTTTTGAGTAAATCCTGCGCCATTATCCGTAAACGAATACAGTGAATCTGTTATCGGATTATTTTGAGATCTTGGGAGGTAAATTGTGCCGTCATTTCCTAAAAATAGTGCTTGCTGCTGAACAAGACCATTGTCAATAGCCTCTGTTTTGTACAAAAGTTGGCCATCTGATGTATCGAAAGCTGCGACTTTTAACTGAGTAAGGTCATTGATGATTCCATAAATTTTAGAGCCGTAAACAGCTAACTCAGCTCCGTCTCCGTATGCGAGTCTATAAGTCTGCCAAACAGTTGCCCCATCAACTTTATTTAAACGCATTACGGAATTAATATTCCCAACAATCAAATCTCCATTTTCCAAAAAATTAAGACCTTCCACCGAACTTTCATCAATCAAGCTGTCAGATTTCCAGATCACCGAACCATCTGCTGCATCCAGAGCATATAAATACGCAGCATTGCTATTTCCAGAACGTGATGCGTAAACCACGCCATTTCTAATTGCGGATATGCGATTACGCCAGTCTAAGTTTGGAAAATCTACCGGTAAATTCTTTGTCCAAAGCGTATCTCCATTTCGAATATCCATCATAACAATTCTACTACCATTTAAAACGTCACTTGTATTGCTTATTCTCACTGTCGCAAGATAAATGCTATCGCTAACTGGCGATCGAGCAATGGTTGACGGCATACCTCCCGACCAAAGCAGATTTTCACCAGTTGGACCATATTCATTTGAAGATCCATTTCTATAGGAATTCCCACCCGTCGAAACAGACCAGTTTTGAGCAGATGTGTTTAAACTCGTTAAAAATCCGAATAAAAGAATTCCGTTTCTAATAATTGAGTCCACACTATTTCTGAAATCGATTACCATAATACAATTCGTCTTAAATTACTTAATAGTTATTCTTTTATGAATTTGTGTGTCACAATTCCTTTGTCTGTCAGAGCATTTAGGATGTAAACTCCGCTTGCGAGATCTAATACATCAATGTCTGTTTTATTGTTTATTAACTTAAAGCTTTTTATTTTTTTCCCTTCGATACTATAGATTTCTATTTCTATATTTTGTTTTGATTCAATTGTAATTACGTTTTTGGCAGGATTTGGATAAATGATAGTTGGCAGATGATGTTCATTTTCCATTATGGAAGAAGTTTCTTCTTTCAAACAGCGGATTGGTAGACCAGTTAGTTTATGGCTTTCACTGGTTAAACAAGATTCTGAATCAAAACCAACCAACATGATAGAAGCGTTAAGTGCATCTATTGAAGTAGATGACCATTGATAGGCCATATATGTTAAGTTTTCATAGGATCCATTGTTGTGCGCTCTCCATCCTGATGGCAATAAAGTAAATCCACTTGAGTTAGTTGCCCCTGTGTTTGGATCTATCCAATGAGCAAGACCTGCTTCTTTAAGTTTTCCTCCAGCCACAGTATTACCTCCAAGAAAATCAATGAGTGCTTCCCATTCTAAAATGGATGGAACATGGTAACCTGTGGGACACACATTTCTAATGTCATTAACCACATGCCAATTGTATAAATTGCCATATTCATTTGCCAGTAGATTATCATCCTGATAAGAACAGTAGGCAGCTTCGGTTTGAGTTGACCACAAAGTGTTATCAGTAACCAAAGGAATTGGATCCTGATTGTTGAATTTTGTGGTTTTCAAATTTTCTGTCAGCCAAACTTGATTTCCAATTGAAACTGTATTGTAGGTGTTTCCATCGACATCATTTACGGTTTGACTAAATCCTGTTAGCGACTGCAATAAGAATAGGCTAACGAAAAAGGTGTTTTTTGTCATGGCTTTTTGAAGATTATTTAATGAGGGTTAAATTACCGGATTGCACAATTGTTTCGCCATTCGTTTTGGTTACAACTAGAGAATAGGCGTAGACTCCCGTCTGACATGGTTTGCCTTTACAAGTCCCATCCCAGCAAATGGATATATCTTCCGTACTAAAAACCATTTCACCCCATCGGTTGTATATGGAATATCTCAGCTGTGAAATGCAATTACCCATCACGCACAACAGATCATTGATTTCCGGACCTGATCCATTAGGAGAAAAAATAGTAGGGACAAAAACCTCATCACAATCAATTGCAAGGCTTATCGTAGCTTGAGCAGTTGAGGTACAACCATTCTCATCTGTTCCCGTCACGGTATAGGTCGTGGTTGAGGTAGGGTTAGCAATTGGTGCTGAACAATCGTTACAACTCAAACTTGACGATGGACTCCAGGAATAAGATGTGGCACCATTCGCAGTCAACTGAATAGATTCACCAATACTTATTGTTGCTGAAGATGGCAAGACATCGAAACTGAATGTATTTACTTGAGGAACCGTATAACTTTCTGTAACAATACATCCATTTTGATCCGTTATTGTTACCGAATAAATTCCGGCTGTAAGATTCGTCAACGTATTTCCGCTACTTCCGCCCGTTGACCAGCTGTATGTAAAAGGCGCTGTACCACCAACAGCTGATACGGAAATAGCACCGTCAGCAGCAACGCAATTCGCTGGCGTAATTGTTTCAACCACATTGAAAGAAAACGATTCAGCAATAATTATTGTGGTATCTATTGGGCATCCATCCGCACTGTTAATCGTGATATCATAAGAACCGGGGCTAAGATTACAAACGCTATCAACGATCATATTCGTTGGAAAAGGCCAAGAGTAAAAATAAGTCCCTGCTGGAGTTGGCGCAAAGGAAATACAACCATTGTCTTCTCCACATGTAGGTTGGACAACAGTCGCATTTAATTGATACACGTTCGTTTCGGTAATGGTAACCGTTTCTGATGTTGAATTACCACATTCATTCGTGATTGTACATGTGTAAACTCCTGCCGACAAACCATTAGCTGTAGCAGTGGAGCCACCACTAGGCGACCACGAATACGTGAAAGTAGTTCCTCCTGAAGCAACTACCGTAGCAGAACCATCGGAACCTCCACTACAAGTAACATTTATCTGACTTGATGTTGCAGTTACTGGTGGACATGGGTTTACGCCAGGAGGAAGAATACAACAGTTTCCACCCGCAGAAACGTTAAGTGTTTCATTTAGCCAACAATCATATTGCGTTTGATGATAAAGAAGTGTTCCCGAAGTAGCGTTTAAAAAGTAATAAACGACCTCATCTGGAGTATTCCCTCCCCCTGCGTTTATGGTGGTGTCGCAAAATCCTGCAACCCCCAACATTCCTCCTCCCCACGGTCCTGAACCATTTCCATGCGCCGGGGTATACCCAACTAGTGGGGGATTCATTGGTGGACTTATCGTTACAACACCAGCCGGAACCCCAGTTACGGAAGTTGTAAAATTACCAAGTCCACAGTTATTATTATTCTGATTTGAGTTCATACCAGCATAAATCACTTCGGTAATATTCCCAACGAAGGGTCCTGTAAAAGCAACTTGAATTGGTTCATAAGTGCAAATTCCAACTTTCAGATTGGGTATATTCTGATCCACATTAATGGTAAGAATACCACCATCATAATTGGAATAAATGATTAGATTTCCATTTGGATTGCAATTATTGGAACCACTCGAGCCCTGACCAGAAGAGATGCCAAACATGGGGCGAGAGGAAGTAGCACTTGCTGTAGAAGCAGTTGAGTTTCCAGCGTATTGACTAATTGGTAAGCCACCGTTGTCGGCAAAGTTACCGGCAATAGCCGCACTTGAACTGGAAAACGACAGCTCGACACAAAGATTGTCGGTGAAATTATATGCAAAGGGCGTCTGTAAAACAATGTAGGTCCAATTGTCTGTTGGATCGCCTGCCGCACCTATAATAGGAGTTAAGGAATAACTACCTGATGAAAGCACTGTTTGAGGGGCTCCAGCATTGAAATTCGTATTGAATTGTGTACCTGGATTGGTCAAGGTGGTATGGCCCATTCGAATTTCAAAATTGCTCAAGACGGTAGTAGGGTTCGAAGACCCTCCGCCAAAGCGAAACCAGATGGTGTCAATGCTTACAGGTCCTGTAACATTCGTAACCATATTGGCAATTTCTGACAGGGTATAAATGAATTGAAATTTTTCACAGGCTGCATCATTGAAAAATAGATTATTAACCCCTGAATTAGCCGGTATATGGTAATAATGTTCTGGAAGGGTTTGCGCAATGCTTAACCGACAACTTATCAGTGCAATGATTAAAAGGATCTTGTTTGGCATGAGCACTTAATTTAATTTCATTTCTTCATCAGTATTTTCAACACTGATGATTCTGTTCTTCTTTTGATTCACCGGACTTTACGAGGTGCTAACAGCAAAAATAGACCTATTTACAGGAATTTTTTTACACACATTAATATATAGTCTATATTTGCATATAACTCTGATTAATAAATAATTAATTAAATATGTTAAGAAATAAAGATCTATTTTCATTAATTAAAACACTAAATGTTCATGAAAAAAGGTATCTAAATACGTTATCGAATAAAGCAGGTGATCAACAAACTGCTTATGGAAAGATGATCGACGTGATTTATCGCATGGATAATTACGACGAACAAGCGTTAAAAAGCACATTTGCTTCCTTTTCAAGATCGAATAAACTGGATGTAAAGAAACACTATCTCTACTATTGGATATTAAAACACTTAGCCGACTATAACGCATCGTCTTATATCACACAAAATGATATTCGAAACATTCAAGTTTTACTCAATCGTTCCCTGGTAACACAAGCGGAACAACTGATCTCCGACATTAAAGTGAGAGTAATAAAATCGGAGAATTACTTAGAACTGCTGACTTTACTGGAAAAGGAGTTGATTCTTCAGAAATATAATAACCAAAGGAATTCCCAACTTATAATTGAAGAGTTGATCTATTATTCTAACAAATATTCCACCCAGCAATCATTTGAATCCGCAAAAGAAAAATTCAGAAATATCCTAGATCAAAACATGTTCTCTAGAACAGAAGCACAACAAAAGCAGATTGAAGAACTCTTTAAGGACAAAATACTACGCAAGAATACTTATTCGAATAGTTTTTTATTGAGCCTGCAATACAACACCTTGTACTATTGGAAATTTGGTTCAGAGAATGATTGGGCAAAAGCTCACAAATATGCTCTTAAGAATTATAAATTAATATTGGAAAATCCGGAGAAATTCAAGTTGTTTCCCGAGATATCCATCCAAATATTATATAACTATTTAAATGCAACAAGTATCGCTGGAAAAGGAGGGTATGTGAGTGCCTCAAAAAAATTATCTGAACTCATCGTTCTGCAAGACAAGAAACGTTTCAAACAAGATGGACTTTTTTATTTAAACCTTTCAAAACTCATTCATCTGAATAGAAACAGAGCCAGTAATACCGGGATCAAAGTGGTTTTGGTGGCTGAGTCATTCATCGATCAAAATAAACAAAGCTTTTCCGTTATACGGTTAAACAATTTCTATTTCGACCTTGCAAAATCCTATTTCTATCTCAATGATTACAGAAAGGCATTTAAAATTTTCAATGAGATCTATCAAAAGTTCTACACCAAAGATTACACTGTGGACTTCTACATCCACTCCAGAATTCTCTTTGCCCTAACGTGTTTTGAGATCGGAGAGCTCGATCTAATGATCTCAACTGCAAATTCAGTCTCTGAATTCATGAAGCGAAATGCTGTTTTCTTCAAGTTTGAAAAGAAAGTACTTCGTTTTATTATCAGGGAGTTACCGACTATTCATGAAAAGTCAAAACAAGAGCGTGTAAAGAAATTCGAAAAACTCAGAACGGACCTTGATGGAATTTTCGAATCCGGTTACGAACGAAAAGTATTGAATTACTTCGATTATTATTATTGGATCGATGCTAAAAGGAACGTCATTTTGATTAAATAATGGATTTAAAGTCCAGATCGAATGACCCGTAAATAGTGAGAATCCATTATTTTTAAAGGACTATAAATAAAGTGTTTGTCTCAAAACATGTAATTAACCCGAGTTCCTTGTGTTAATCAAGTTACCCAAGTAACACCCGAGTTACTCAAGTAAAACCTGAGTAACTCTAGTAAATTGTGATTTTATTAAAATATTCCGAAATGGACTGAACTCAACCACTCTAGTTACTCGATTAAAAATATTGTGCTCTTTATGAAGCAGTTATTTTATAAAATAAACTTGGCCAAAACTGATTATTTTTCTAATTAACCGGGCCCTTCAGTTGTAATTTCTGAAAAACACACAAAAAACGGCCAGTTACCCGAGTAAATGATCAAAATCGATTGAAAAGATTTGTTTAAAAAACATTTAATTAACTGAATATCTGTGTTATGAAATGAACATTGACCAATTCGTTGTATAAACGTACAATCAATACAAGTGGATGGGGATTTATTGCTTACTTGACTTGAAACTAAGAAGATTCCCCTTGAATTTTAAAACATGAATCTTTCAATTTTGAAATTCAGAAAACATTTAAATGGATTGAATTCTGATATTGTATGTTTTAATGCTTAATTGAGATTTATCACATCCACAAATCGGAAGTTATCGGGAGTTTTTGAATGATAAATGAGTGACATTTAATTGGCAATAATCATATCAATAAGTTCAACATGTGAAACTTCCCATTTCCAGCACCTAGCTATAAAACGACACCGATCTTTGTTCTTGTAAACCATTAAATCGTCGATAGCGTCTTTTTTTGTTGAAAACTTAAGGTAAAGTGTTCTAAGTTCACGACAATTGAGTTTGAACAAAAAACTGGCAACACTGATTGACATAGACTCTTTATCATCATAATCCGTAATTACGAAAGAGGGATAACGCTCTTCGAGATAGTTTACTAGTTTGTAGTCGATGTAAACCAAACTAATAAATAAATGCTCTTTGAACATAAAGTTACTAGCTCGATGTACCAATCGTCTTTTGCTCATTTGAGTCATCATTTTTCTAAATGATTCATCATTGGATAATACGTGCATATTCATCTTAATTATTTTTTCTGGGTAAATCTGCTGCGTGCGGAATCGACATCCACGTAGAGAAATTAACATTGTAAAAATTGAAATAGGTTCCTGGTGCTAGCTTCTCAATGATATCAATCGCTTTTGTTTTTTTTGGTAGCGCCGGGAAAAGCAGGGTGTAAGGATGATATTCTCCTTGACGTTTGAAATAATGCTTCAAAGGTGCCAACGGAATTCCAATTGCCTTAACGAGTTTATATTTGGTGCTAGAACCAATTGGTTGTATATAGCAATCAGGCTCCATTTTTATCCAGCCACCATTATCGTAAATCATGGAAGATTTATAAATAAAGTCGATGCGTGTATATTCAGAAGTTGCTTCAATACTTTTCACGCGCAATTGGTTTTTATAATCCATTCCTTCAGGATTATAGAGTTTTACTGGTGAATCGGTCTTTAAATTTCGATCAATTTCAATTAGTCGTTTAATTTTTGTTTGCATATATTTTTAGTTTAGAGAACAAAGTAAAACATATACTCCGTATTTGTTATACGGGGTGTAAAAAAATATCTATATTTACAAAAAAAATAAGTCAAATGAATCTTAGTAAAAGTGCTTTTCGGAGGTACAAAGTAATCGATGAATTACTGCGGAATACGATGCGGAAATACCCAACCATGACTGAAATCATAGATGCCTGCATTGAGAAATTAGATTTTGAACCAGCGCGCGAGACAATTCAGAAAGATTTAGCGAACATGCGTTTGCCATATCCAGATGGATTTGATGCCCCCGTGCGTTATTGTCCGCGCAGGAAAGGTTATGAATATACCGATCCGAACTATTCTTTAGCAGGTGTTTCACTTCGTCAGGAAGAATTGGATATCATTTCTGAGGCTGTCGATTTTATTCAAGCTTTAGGAGGTACTCGCGTGAGCCATCAATTTAACAATGCGGTAGAAAAATTATTATCGGCAACCAAAGAAAGAAAAATTTCAACCGAGTTAAAACGACCAATCCTTCAAACCATGGTTCCGCCAGTTTCGCGCGGATTCGAACACTTCGATCTATTTTACCAAGCATGCAAAGAAAGATTAGTCGTTTCATTTGTTCACTTTTCTTATAGAAAACGTTTGTTCAAGCACTGCTTTGTTCACCCATTCTTAATCAAGGAATTTGAAAATCGTTGGTATGTCATTGGTTATTCCGAGTCGCACGATGCTATAAGAATATTTGGTTTTGACCGAATTAGCGAGCCTTTACTAACCAATAAACCCTTCAAGAAAATGGACTCAGCTCAGATGGATGTTTACTTGAATGATGTTTATGGAGTTTATCCCATTCCAGGAGCAATAAAGGAACACATTCAAATAGAAGTCAATCGCGAGAATACGCAATATTTTCAAGCTTATCCCTTGCACGAAAGTCAGCAAATACAAAAGCATAACTATGGTAACTCTACAATTACATTTGATTTGATTCCATCATTCGAATTAGCGCGACACTTTCTTGCTCAAGGCAGAAATATCAAAATAACATCACCTAAATGGCTAATTGATTTCACAAACCAACTTTTACATGAAAACAGATAAAAAAACCTATATCGTTCAACCAATTAC
>JBIIJN010000096.1:0-8404 GCA_044233745.1 Crocinitomicaceae bacterium | reverse complement strand
ATGAAACAAATCAAGTATCATTTATATCCAAAGACAATAAAATTACTAATTTTGAGTTGTTGTTAAAATCTAAAGTTGCTGAAAATCTGGTAAATTATGTTATCGAAAATCTCCCCTAAATTAATCTTATTAGCACTTGTTTTCACTGGACTTTCGGGCATAGTGAAAGCGCAGGAAATAAATGCAACAGTAACCGTTGTGCCCAAGCCAGGCATGCAGGTAACCACGGTTGATCGTGAAGTTATCGACGTGCTGCAAAGGGTAATTCAAGAGTTCATCAACAACACCAAATGGACCACAGAAATATTTGAAGTAAACGAACGTATCACATGTTCATTTCAGCTGACCATAAATGAAATTCCGAGCACGGGTTATTATCGCGCTTCTTTGATTATCAATGCCAACAGACCTGTTTTCAATGCATCGATTTCATCTACCATGATTAATTTCAAAGATGATTTTGTTGAGTTTCCATTCAGTCGCGACCAAATCATGCAATATTCTGACAATCAGTTTAGAGACAATTTGACATCGACATTTGCTTTTTGGGTGTACATGATTTTGGGCTATGATTTTGATTCATTCTCACTTGAAGGCGGAACCAAATATTTTGTTAAAGCTCAACAAATTGCGTCTTTAGCCCAATCTGCAGGATCTGGCTGGAATCAATCGGACCCGAGCAAAAGAAATAGATTCCATGTTATCGACAACCAATTGAATCCGTTGTTTCAACCCTTGAGAGCGGCTTATTACAATTACCACAGAAAAGGTATTGATATGCTTTATAGTGATATCGAAACCGCCCGAAAAAACATTGTTGCTGCTTTAAAAACATTGGAAGAAATTCAAAATGCGCGTTTTGGGAATGTGAATCTTCAAATTTTTACTTTGGCCAAACGTGAAGAATTTGTGAATATTTTTTCCAAAGCTGAGGCCGGTGAAAAAGCTGAGGTGGTGGCCATTCTCAAAAAAATTGACCCTTCCAACGGCGAAAAATACGACGAAATTCTAAAAATGTAAGACATGCTTCGAAAGCTTAGGATCAGCAATTTTGCGATCATTGAAAATGTTGAACTTGAATTTCAAAACAACTTAACAACAATTACTGGAGAAACGGGTTCAGGAAAATCCATTCTTTTAGGCGCCTTGAATTTGTTGTTGGGTGAACGTGCCGATTATTCTGTGTTGCGCGATAAAAATTCGAAAACGATAATTGAAGGCGAATGGCACATCAATGAAGAATTGCGGCACTTTTTCGAGGAAAATGATTTGGATTTTGATGCTTTGTGCATTATTCGACGGGAAATTATTGGCGAAGGGAAATCGCGGGCATTTATCAACGACTCACCTGTCAATTTGAATTTACTTAAAGCGCTCACTTCAAGATTGATTCATATTCATTCTCAGCACAATACGCTCGAATTGAGGGATAAAGCATTTCAACTGAGCATCATTGATATCCTTGGAACACATCAAAACTGCTTGCAATCATACAACACCACATTTTTGGCATATCAAAAGGCGAAAGGCAATTTGAAATCACTACATGGGCAGTGGCAATCGTTGATGCGTGAACGCGACTTTGTGCAGTTTCAAATAGAAGAATTGGCACAGCTTGATTTGGAAAAAACAAACTATGACGCGCTGATTGACGAATTACGCGAACTCGAACATGCCGAGGTGCTGATTCAAAACACCAGCGAATCAATTCAAATATTGGAACAAACAGACGGCGTTTTGCTCTCGTTGAATCGCATCAAAAACAACATGCAGAAAATTGCATCTGTTTCCAAGGTGGCTGCGGGGCTATTGGAACGTTTAGAAGTTGTGGATATTGAAATCAAAGATATGCTTGCAGAGATGGAATCATTTGCAGAATCGATTACCATCGACCCCAAGCAAATGGATTTCCTCAACAACAAATTGGAATCTTTTCAAAAAGCTCTTCGCAAACATCAATTGGAAAATCAAGAGCAGCTTGCGTCATTCTACAAGCATTTATTGGAAAAAAATCTGCTCTCAGAATCTTTAGAATTCGATTTGAAAAATGCAGAAAAACAACATGAATCGAGTTTGGCTCAGCTAAAAATTATAGGTGCAGAATTATCGGATGCACGAAAAAATGCAGCTACTCAAATTGGACTTCAACTACAGCCCTATTTCAGCCGACTGAAGCTGAATGATGCACGTGTGGAGTTCAAATTGTCGGCAAAAACCAACTTTGATGCAACAGGTATCGATCATGTTGACTTGTTGTTTTCTACAAATCAAGGTATTGAACCTCAAGCTATTGAAAAAGTAGCATCCGGAGGTGAATTGGGTCGTTTGATGCTTATTTTGATGACTTTGATGAGCGAAAGAAAAGCCCTTCCTACCGTTATTTTTGATGAAATAGACACAGGCGTTTCTGGTGATGTTGCAGACAGAATTGGGCAATTGCTCCGTGAAATGGGCAAAAACAGACAATTGTTGACGATCACACATTTGCCGCAGGTGGCAGCAGCAGGACACCATCATTTATCGGTGCGCAAAACAACACATGGAGGCAGAGCAGTTTCAAATGTGCTCGCTTTAAATGAGGACGAACGCAAGCAGGAAATTGCGCAATTGCTTTCAGGTGAAAACGTCACAACAGCAGCTATCGAAAATGCGAAAACTTTATTGACACAACATGATTAACAATAAAAATATAGCCCTTATCGGCGCCCTGCTTCTTGTAATTTCGATAAGTCTCGGCGCTCTAGGTGCTCATGCCTTAAGCGAAATACTCTCGGAAGAACGCTTGGGAAGTTTCCTCACAGCCAATCAATACCTTACAATTCACGGATTGGCATTTCTTGTTTTGGCTTTATTTCCAAGGTATATCCTAAAGTCAACTCGAGTTATCCTTGCTGGTTTGGTGCTCTTCAGCGGCTCCATTTTTTTACTCATCACTTTGGGGCATCACGAAATTGGATTTCCAAAATTCTTATTTTTGATTACGCCGCTTGGAGGACTATTGATGATTGCTGGCTGGTTCGTTCTGGCCTTTAGCATTTGGAAGGGAGGCAAAAAAAATTAGTATTTTGAAGCTATTCCTGCTTTCCGCTGTAGTTCCGCTCAATAAAGCGGAAGCTGCCGCTGCAATCAGGGCTAGGGGCTATATCCTTAACATAAAACGTCAATTGTTCTAACAATAAGTACTAACAGAAGTGACCGTTGATTGGATAACCGTTAGCCCTAAACTAACCGTTATACATTAGACTAACTGTTATTTACGGCTATTCCACAACTGCTACATGACATCCAGGTATTTTGCAGTGTTGCTGTACAATTTTGAAACGCATTCAAAAAAATGCAAAAAACGCATGGCTTCTAACAAACTGAATATAAATTAATTAAACGTAATAGCCGTTACCTAACGGTTAATAACCGTTACTTAACCGTTAAAAACTCATAATTATAAATGACCGCTAGCTCCAAATGAACCGTAAGCCCTAGACTAACCGTTATACTATAGACTAACGGTTATTTACGGTTATTCCACAACTGCTACATGACATCCAGATATTTTACAGTGTTGTTGTACAATTTTGAAACGCATTCAAAAAAATGTAAAAAACGAAAGGCTTCTAACAAACTAAATATAAATTAATTACACGTAATAGCCGTTACCTAACGGTTAATAACCGTTACTTAACCGTTAAAATCCGATAATTCTAAATGACCGCTAGCTCCAAATGAACATTTAGCCCGAGACTAACCGTTACACTATTGACTAACGGTTAAAATCGACTATTCCCATGCGCACCATTCGCAAAATCGACGTCTCGTGATTCATTCATTAGCCGTTACTAACCGTTAGCTATTTTAAACAAATATAACATTGAAAACCAATAGATTAATCCCAAAATCAAACCTGAATAGCAAAACATGTACTAATAGAAATCCACAACTTATAACCAAAGTTTATTACTTTAGCATATTCATAAACAGCACCTATGGTAAGCCTTGTTCAAATCCAATATATTCTAACGCTTTTCGAAGAACGTCACTTTCAACGAGCGGCAGAAAAGTGCTTTGTTACCCAACCCACGCTTTCGGTTCAAATCCAAAAAGCAGAACAAGTGTTGGGCGGCAGATTGTTTGACCGCGATAGAAGTCCGCTAGAGCCTACCGCCTTGATGCGTAAATTGCTGCCAGTTTTTCTTCAGTTACAGCAAGACATGTCGCAATTGGAACAGCTGATTAAAACCGATAAAAAAATAGCGCGTGAAGAACTCAAAATTGGCGTAATCCCAACAATTGCGCACTACCTCATACCGGATTTATTTGGATTGATGCAGGAAGATTCTCAAAACTATCAGCTTGTTTTTGAGGAACATCGCACAGACGATCTGTTGGAATTGTTGAAACTGAGAAAAATTGATTTGGCCATACTTTCAGGACCCGTTGAAGTACCAGAATTCAGAGTGCAAAAGCTATTTTCAGAAGAAATTGCCTTTTACATGAAAAATCCGCGTCCCTTGGTAAAAGTGTCTGACTTGCAAGATGAATTACCTTGGCTGCTCATCAAAGGCAATTGCTTGCGCGCGCAAATGGAAAATCTTTGCGCTGTGGATACAGCTTGGAATTATCAAGGAAGCAGCATCGATGTACTCACCCGGATGGTTGACCGCTATGGTGGCTACACAGTGATTCCGATGAATTATCCCAAAGACCACATCGACCAAAACAAAATTGTTCGCTTGAAACAACCTGTTCCTGCTAGAAGTATAGTGGCTGCTTTTCATCCGCGCTCTTATCATTTGGAGCATATCAACGAGTTGATGAAAATAATCCAAATGAATTATGCCACGAAAAACGCTGAGGACTGGGTTCATTTGAATTGGCAGTAGCTTGAATGGTGCGGCTGGCTACTGGCTACTGGCTTCTAGCGGCTAGCAATTTTGGAACAAACAGCCAGAAGCCAGAGGCCAGTAGCCAGAAGCTAGCAGCCAGAAGCCAGAAACAAACAGCCAGAAACCAAAACTTAAGCCAACCTCCGCTCTGCAATATCTCGGATTTTCCCAAAAAAATGAAAGGGCTTCATGGTGCGCCATTCCACAATATCCAAATCGCCTCCCATCACAACATAATGGTCGATTCTAGCGCGTTGCATTTCCGCATATACATGATCGGCAGGATTCACCAAAGCTATCCAACCGTCTTCAATATCATCAAACCATTCTTCATAATAACATTCATCGGAATAATGGAAATTCATGACGTGTTCGGCAATTAAAATGAACTTCGTGATGCCGTTTTCAATCAAAACATCAACCACATCGCGCTTTAAAAACATGATGTCGTTATTGAGTAAATCATTCCATTCGCCCAACATTTCAATAACGGCATAACCATTATCATAATCCGCAAATAGTAGTTTGATAAACAAGGTAGATGATCCAAAATTATCCCATTGCGGATGAACATAGAAATTATAAAGCGTATCTGAAAATTCAAACTCTGAGTATTCACGTTCATAAAATGGAGATAACTCGTCGTTTTCAGCGGTGTAATAGCCGCGCCAGTTGAAATAAGGCTCGATGTGGTGCATGAAGGGTAAACAATATTTGAGCCGCAAAGTTGGTGTTAATCATCGAAATAATCAACTACAAGACCTATTTCCCTACCCCAACTTCACAAAATCCTCTACTGCTTCTTCGGTTATGGCAATTTCCAAGACTTCTTTCATCGTTTTCACATAATGAAATGTCAAGCCCTGCAAATATTCTTGTTTGATATCCTCGACATCTTTACGGTTGCGCTCACAAAGAATAACTTCCTGAATTCCAGAACGTTTGGCCGCCAACACTTTTTCCTTGATTCCACCAACGGGCAAAACATCGCCGCGCAATGTGATTTCACCCGTCATGGCCAAAGCTTTTTTCACGCGTTTTTGGGTAAACAAGGATGCCAAAGAAGTGAGCATGGTGATTCCTGCCGAAGGACCATCTTTGGGTGTAGCGCCTTCAGGTACGTGGATGTGCACGTTGTATTTTTCAAAAATTCCAGCGTCTAGTTGGAACCAATGTGCGTGTGCTTTTAAAAATTCCAAGGCAATCACCGCCGATTCTTTCATCACATCGCCCAAATTTCCTGTCAAAGTCAATTTTCCTTTGCCTGGCGTGATGGATGATTCGATATACAACACATCGCCACCCACAGCGGTCCATGCCAATCCTGTAACGACGCCCGCTACATGGTTTGACAAATAGCGACTGTTCGACATGCCAACTCCCAATACTTGCTCCACTTCTGCAATTTCAACTGCCCCTTGAAGTGGTTTTTCCATGGCTATACATTTGGCTCTGTTGCGCACCAATTTGGCAATCAATTTATCCAAGCCACGCACACCAGATTCACGGGTATATTCTGTTACCACTTTCTCGAGTATTTCTCGACTGATCGCGAAATGAGATTCTGTCAATCCATGTGCTTTCAATTGTTTCGGAACCAAATGGCGCATACCAATTTCTACTTTTTCTTCAACGGTATAGCCATTCACTTCAATCATTTCCATACGGTCGCGCAATGGGCCTTGGATATCGCCAACATTATTCGCTGTGGCTATAAACATCACATTCGAAAGGTCAATTTCTGTTTCCACATAATTGTCGTAAAACGCATTGTTTTGCTCAGGATCAAGTACTTCCAACAAAGCCGAAGACGGATCGCCGTGCATACTTCTGCCCAATTTATCAACCTCATCGAGGATAAATACTGGATTGAATGTTTCAGCTTTTTTTAGGTTTTGAACTACCCTACCTGGCATGGCACCAATATAGGTTTTTCTATGGCCGCGAATTTCAGATTCATCGTGCACACCACCCAAGGACATGCGCACATATTTTCTGCCCAAAGCCTCGGCGATGGATTTCCCTAAAGAAGTTTTACCAACGCCCGGAGGTCCATAAAAACACAGGATTGGTGATTTCATATCGCCTTTAAGTTTCAAAACAGCGAGGTATTCTAAGATACGTTCCTTTACTTTTTCCAAACCAAAATGATCGCGATTCAAGACTTCCTCAGCTTTGTTGATGTCCAAATCATCTTCGGAAAACACATTCCATGGAATATCCAATAGCGTATCCAAGTAGTTCAATTGCACCGAATATTCAGCCGCGTGGGGATTCATGCGCTGCAATTTGTCCATTTCTTTGTTGAAAATCTTCTCGATTTTACTGTCCCACAATTTGGCTTTGGCGCGTTCTTTTAAATCTTTAACATCCTGTTCTTGCGGACTTTGACCCAATTCTTCTTGAATGGTACGCATTTGTTGGTGCAAGAAATATTCGCGCTGCTGTTTGTCAATATCTACACGGGCTTTTTGGGTAATTTCATTGCGCATGGAAAGCATTTGTTCTTCAAAGGACAAATGTTCCAAGACCATTTTAGCGCGCGTTTTCAAATCCAATTCTTCGAGCATCAACTGTTTTTTCTCCACATCTGCATTCATGTTGGATGAGATGAAATTGATTAAAAACGTTGGGCTCTCGATATTCTTAATGGCAAAAGAAGCCTCCGAAGGAATGTTCGGCGATTCCTTGATTATTTTCAGGGCCATGTCTTTTACCGAAGCAAAAATGGCATCAAACTCCAAATCGTTTTCAACAGGTTTCACTTCTGGCAACAATTTCACACGGGCCTCTAAAAATGGTTCCGATTGAACAGCTGCCACCCATTCAAAGCGCTTTTTCCCTTGAATAATAACCGTTGTGCTGCCATCAGGCATTTTCAAAACACGCAAAATTTCAGCTAATGTTCCGACTTTATTCAAATCGGCAAATTCAGGCGTTTCCTCGTTTTGGTCTTTCTGAGCAACAACACCAATAGACAATTTGGCCTTGTTGGCGTGATTAATCAAACGAATTGATTTATCGCGGCCCACGGTGATGGGCAAAACCACACCTGGGAAAAGCACGTTATTTCTTAATGGCAAAATGGGAAGCAAATCAGGCATATCTGATGATTCCATTTCGGCTTCGTCTTCATTTGTGATGAGCGGAATAAACTCCGACTCCCCTTCTATCAATGATGTAAAATCTAAAAATCCTTCTTCCATATTTGTTACTGTTGTTACTGTCATTGTGTCACGGATTTAGATGTTTACAATTTGTTAAAAGATCCAAATACATAATATATCTTGCAAATGACCTGAAAATCAAAGATGTATTTCCGCGTACATCATAGAAAAGTCAAGAGTTGTGCCAATTCATAAACTCGGAAAAAATGGCTGCAATATACGTTCTATAACACAACTATCCGAAACTTGAAAAATAGAAACAGCCACCGTATCTTTGAAAATCACTACAAATTCAATTTGATATGGGACTGTTTCGTAGGAACAAAAATAACAACAAGCCAGTTATTAGGCAAATTA
>JBIIJN010000025.1:0-29746 GCA_044233745.1 Crocinitomicaceae bacterium | reverse complement strand
AAAAAGCCGCAGATTTGAGAGATCAAGAAAAAGAACTGTTGGGAAAACTTAATGAGAGAAAAAATAACCTCATTGAACTTCAAAACAATCTGGAGCATTCACAGCAATCTTTTGAAGAATCTAATTACTTAGCCACGCTTATTGAAGAGATCAAGCTTCAAGAATCACCGGTTAAGCCTAAAGATGATAATCCCGAAATAAAAACCACTAGCACAAACGAAGCTTTTGATCGAATAAATCAAATTAAAAATGATATTTTGAAGGAAAAAAACAAAGATTAACTGGCGCTTCTGGTCGCAACTGTGAACACCTCCGCCGTGTAGGACAACTTTTTCTGGCTGTCCTAACCGATCATTTTGGTTTCTTAGTGCAATTGGTTTGGAGTTGCCTTCCCAATTTCGGCTTTTTATGGTTTTTTAAAATTTAGCTTTCTATTTTGTTGAAGTCTCTCAGATTTATGTGATATTTATTTAACACCCGAAATAGGGAAGTGATGTGGTTGATGCATGGTTTGGTATACGTCGACAAACTTTAAACCCATTTACAGCCCTAAACAGGCATCCTATTTTTTACTTCAAAAAAAGCTGCAACACTAAAAATCTTCCAAAGACACATCATAAGCAAGCCAATAAGCAGAATTTGATTATTTTCGAAAGCTAAAGTGAGGTTTAGCTTCGCTGCTACTACTTGGTTTAGACGAATTGACGTTAGCAACAAAAACAAACTAAACATAAAATCAATAATAATGAAAAAAGTAATCTTAATCTTTATCACTGCATCATTAATCTCAAGTTGTAGTGACGTGGACAACGTGAAAAAAGTGGAAATCCATCAAGAAGGTGTAATGATGGAAATTCCCGAAAATTGGTCTTTCGATGAATCAATGTTATTAGACCAAGACAAAAATAAGATTGGAGAATTCACACTCGGAGTGATACAAACAACTCCTCAAATTGATTGTGAAGAATTCATGAATAGGCTAATTAACGAAGGTGATGCGATTGAAACTGACAAGGGAGGCTATGGTTTTGAAAGAGCAACAGGAGGCGATGTTTTTTTTGAAAACTTTAACTTGGTTGCTGAAGAAATCAATGGAAAAAAAATATTTCGTACGACTTCAAATATGACCAGTTATGGTGAAGATGGTGAGCAAAAAGGGATAAACTGTGCATATTGTGTTGAGTTGTCAAAAAACAAACTTTTCCTATTTGATTTTTACTATAATGAAGATGAAACTCATTTATATGGAAAGTCTGACACGATAATGTCAACTGTTGAATTGATAAAATAGAGGTGCTAACATACAAGCACTAAACCGAAGCGTAACGCAGCGAAGGTTCGGCTTTAGTCTGTGTTGACAGAAGCAATTCGCCAGCCCTTCTTCGGGTTAGTATGGGGATTTAAAAATTAGGGTTTGGATTTTATGGTATGTCATCCAGCTTTGGGTGACATTTTTGATGTTTGGGTGTCGGTGATTTGTATCCCCCGACCAACTGCACCTCCAAGGTTCCGGGAAAAAGATCTTGTAATTTATTACACGGATAGTCTGCGATTACCTCGAGGACTTTGTTGAGCCATTTTTCGGGGTTCACGTTGTTGAGTTTGCAGTTGGTCGGGGCGATCATCAAACGCCTTCAATATTTCAAATGCCGCCGATGAGAGAAATTGTGAGGAAATGTTCCCTGTTTTTATTCTCTTATAGGTTAGTTTTACCCCATCAGGAGAATACTCTAAATTATCTTGCGTGAGTTGCATAGAGTCTGTAAATGCAGTACCCGTAAATGCCATGAAAAGAAATATTTGAGCTATAAGACGCTTATCTTTTGAAGGATCAAGAGCATATCGATGTATTTTTAGTAATTGATAGATGCTCAGTTTGGGTTTTCTAGGCGATTGATTGGACAATTTGACCAACTTGAAAGGGTTAGCGTTGATGATTCCTTCATTTACAGCGAGGTCAAAGATGGTTCTGAATTTTTTTACTTGATTCAAAGCACTAACTTCAGACATCGAAACTTTATCTATTGTTTTATCATCACTCAATAAATAATCTTTGAAGGAATTGGCTAGCTTAAAGTCAAATTTGGTTAAGAGTAATTGTGTACCACACTCCTTTGTCAGAAATTTCTCAAGGTGATTGATTGCTTTTTTATAATTCTTTTTTGTTCCATTGGTGTATTTTTTGTTGTTACGAATGGAGTTTTCGTAGTAAGAATTTGCATAATCGAGTATTGTCGGTGTTTTTGTCAAATCATTTTGGCGACCTGATAACAACAATTTGATGTCGTTCAAATTACAGTCAACATCCTCAAAAGCATACTTTATTTTAAACTCGTTGAATTTTTTCGCTATTTGATCAAGAAAATCGTTGGTGACACTTGATTTACTTTCTACACGTTGAAGTGTGTTGTTCCATAAATTTCGTTCATTCATAGAAAGGTCCCAATCAAGTCGCATTTCTGATTTCTCGCGATTCTTTCGAATTCGGAGATAGAGAGGTGTTCTGAAAGTTTCCTTCGATCGCTTTGCGTCGTTCGGGAAAATTGTAATGCTAATTTTTGTCATAACCAATGTTTTAAATTCAAAATTTTAAAATCTTGGTGACACAATGGTGACACAAATTGCACCCAAAACGGTCTTTAACGAAATCTGACGAAAATAAAAAAGCCTGTAAATCAATGATTTACAGGCTAACGAGGTTTGACGAAACCCCCAAAGTGATCCCGTTTGGATTCGAACCAAAGACCTACTGCTTAGAAGGCAGTTGCTCTATCCAGCTGAGCTACGGGACCTAAATAACACCCGAAAATTGGCAGTTGCCCTATCCTCCCGATAGCTTTCGGGAGAGCTACGGGACCAAATACAATAAAAAAGGGGATGATTTTACTCATCCCCTTGAAGTCGGGGTGGCAGGATTCGAACCTACGACCTCCTGCTCCCAAAGCAGGCGCGATACCGGGCTACGCTACACCCCGAAAGAGGAATTACAATAAAAATTTAAATCGCTATCGTTTTAGCGGGTGCAAATGTAATGAATTTTTAATAACACAGAACATTTGCAAAAAAAAAGCGGAGAGAGCGGGATTACCTTCCTATCGGTCGGTGCTCTTCGCTACGCTCCAGGTCGAACCCTTGGGTTCTTATCCCGCAGAATTTTCTGCAAGCGATTTAATTTGCGGAGAGAGCTGGATTACCTTCCTATCGGTCGGTGCTCTTCGCTACGCTCCAGGTCGAAACCTTGGGTTCTCATCCCGCAGAATTTTCTGCAAGCGATTTAATTTGCGGAGAGAGCGGGATTCGAACCCGCGGTACAGTTACCCGTACGTCAGTTTAGCAAACTGGTGGTTTCAGCCACTCACCCATCCCTCCGAATGGCATTATAATATTTCAAAATCTATTTAATCTTTATTAAATAGTGGAGTTACGTCAGTTTAGCATCCGTCAACCGACGGATCAGCCACTCACCCATCCCTCCGAATAGAAAATCTAATATTTCAATTAACTGGAGCGCAAAAGTATAAAAATATGTATTTCTGAATTCAATTTTATCAAATAAAAGTTGTTTTACTTTTGAAACAACAATTAATCATATATAAATCAGTTCTTTATTGATACAAAACATAAGCGTCCCAAATTTGTTTCCAGATTATGACACCTCAAGAATTTAAAAAATTAAAACACACAGGTCGATATGCTTGGGTCAAAGACCAGGGCATTCATTTGGCTTCGAGAGAATTTAACGGCTATTTTGTTCACTTGTTTGCCGTAAATGAGTTTTATGTTGAAGTTTGGATACTGATAGGCCTCGATCAAATTCGTTGGATAGAAATACAAGAAAATCAAAATCAGATTGACTTATACGTGGATAAATTGGATTTAGGCAGTCTGTTCTGCTAAAGTGAGATGTTGCTCTTGGTGATGTGATTCGCTAAAAAATCGCGGGCTCTAAACAATTGAGCTTTTACTGTGCCTAAAGGAAGTTCTAGTTTCTCAGCAATTTCTTCGTACGACAATTCCTCAAAATAACGCATTTCAACCAATACCCGGTAATTGGGTTTAAGTTTTTGTACAAAACCACGCATCAAAATGTTTTTTTGCTCTTTTATGGTCTCTTCCTCTGGTGACAATGTTGAAGATGCTACATCCAACCCTTCATAGTCTCCATCATCTGAAGTGTACGTGTGACTCAAAGAAAGTGTTGAAATGCGTTTTTTTCGTATGTGGTCAATGCAGCGATTCGTTGCAATCCGAAACAGCCATGTGCTGAAAGCATAATCTGGCGCATAGGTGGTGATGTTGCTGAATGCCTTTCCAAAGGTGTCCATGGTAACGTCTTCAACATCATCTGGATTGCTAATCATGCGCTGCACCATGAACTTTACAGGATTCTTGTATTTGTTCATCAACTCATTAAAAGCACTTTGGTCACCCGATTGTGCGCGAACCACTATGGGTAAATCAATCTTACCTTTTTCTGTTAAATTTGAATTCAACTCCATTTGTTATCGCTATATCCTCGTGAATAATACATCAACGCAGTAATTATAATGTGAGCATACTCGAGTATAGGATAAAATACCGATAACCGAGCCGCTCCCAACTTATTGAAATTTATGATTTGGGCTACCCATCGAAAAAGGAGGCACGCTCCAAAAATCACCAAGACCCAAAATAGATATTCAATATGCAACAACAAAATAACAAAGGAAAAGAGCTGCGCCAGCAACATAAGTGGTAAAATACCTAACAGCAGCTTGGTGATAACTTTATAATGACCCGAAGTAGAGTAGTGTCTCTGCTTTTGCTTAAACCAATCGGCCCAAGTTTTCTTACTTTCAGATATACAATGTGTTTGCGGTTGAATACAGATGGCCGTGTTTTTTGAATTGGCTGCATCTCTGATAAACAAGTCATCATCTCCTGAAGAAATGCCATAATGTGATTTGAATCCACCAACGGCTTCAAAAACAGATTTCTTGTATGCCATATTTCTGCCAACGCCCATATAGGCCACCCCGTTGAGCGCAAAAGAAAAGTAGTTGATTGCAATCTGAATCGTATCAAATCTGATCAAGGCGTTAAGTAATCCTTTTGTTTTGGAATAGGGTCCAAAGCCCAAAATCAATTCTTTTTTGTCTGAGAAGTTTTGAGCCATGCTGCGTATCCATTGATTGCTAGCGGGTCTACAGTCTGCATCGGTGAAAAGCAAATGACCATGTTTTGCACCTTTGATGCCTAAGGTAATGGGTAGTTTTTTACCTATTTTAAGATGTTTATTTCGCTCAATTTCAATGACTTTTAGTTGTGGATATTGTTTTTGAAGTGCTCCCAATATATGCTTCGTATCGTCGCTAGATTGATGATTCACCACAATTACTTCAAAAATGGGGTAGTCTTGTGTTAAAATATGTTCTAAATTGTTATACAAATTATCCTCCTCATTTCTAGCGGCAATAATGATTGAAACACTTGGGTAATCAGGTGAAAGCTGACTTTTTGACTTGAAAAACACAAAACGCCACCAAAAAATCAATGAGTAGAGCAAAACAAAAGCGCTCGATCCTAGAAAGAATAGGAATACCAAGCTCAGCGGACTGAAATCTAATGAAGGAAATTGGAGCGTCATGAAACGTAATGAAGTTTGATGCAAAGATGCCGCACTCATGCGAATAGATGTATCTTTGTGCCATATTTTTATCAACATTGCGTTTTTATTATGCGTTTCGACTTACAAGCCACCGACACCAAATCCAAAGCACGAGCAGGACAGATTTACACCGACCATGGGACAATTCAAACGCCCATTTTTATGCCCGTTGGCACAGCAGGTACCGTGAAAGGTGTTCATCAACATGAATTAAAGGATGATGTTAAAGCGCAGATTATTCTCGGCAATACCTATCATTTGTTTTTACGTCCTGGATTAGAAGTGATTGAACAGGCAGGAGGTTTGCATAAATTTAACGGATGGGATAAGCCTTTATTGACTGATAGTGGAGGTTATCAAGTTTACTCTTTGGCCAATTCACGAAAAATCACTGAAGAAGGGGTTAAGTTTCAATCGCATATTGATGGCACTTATCATTTTTTTACTCCCGAGCGCGCCATTGATATTCAGCGTGTTATTGGAGCAGATATCATCATGGCTTTTGATGAATGTACGCCGTATCCCTGCGATAGAAAATATGCCGAAAAATCCATGCACATGACCCACAGGTGGTTGGACAGATGTATTTCGCAAATTAACCAAAGCGATGGGAAATATGGCTACAACCAAACGCTGTTCCCTATTGTGCAAGGCAGTGTGTATCCCGAATTGAGAAAAATGTCGGCTGAATACATTGCCAATGCTGGCGCTTCAGGAAATGCCATCGGAGGATTGTCTGTTGGAGAACCTGATGAAGACTTGTATAGCATGACCAATTTGGTTACTGATATTCTCCCTGCCGACAAACCGCGCTATTTAATGGGGGTTGGAACTCCAGTAAATTTGCTAGAGTGTATAGCCTTGGGTATTGATATGTTCGATTGTGTGATGCCTTCCAGAAATGCCCGCCATGGGATGCTTTTTACGAGAAATGGCATTATCAACATCAGAAATAAAAAATGGGCCACCGATTTCTCAGCTATCGACCCAGAAGGTACCTCCTACGTGGATTCTTTTTATTCAAAAGCCTATTTACGTCACCTCTTGGTCGCTAAGGAAAATCTAGCCATTCAAATTGCAACACTCCACAATTTGGCCTTTTATTTGGCGTTAATGGCAGAGGCTCGTGAACACATTTTACAAGGTGATTTTGTTGCCTGGAAAGACATCATGATACCTAAATTATCTGCCAGACTCTGATGTTCAAAATTCTCGATAGATATATCATCCGCAAGTTCTTAAGCACTTTTGTGTTTATGATTCTCGTTGTGATGGTGATTTCTGTTATTTTTGACTTGTCTGAGCGATTGCAAGAATTCATCGAACGCAAAGCACCTCTATCCGCGATTTTCCGCGATTATTATCTGAATTTTGTGTTCTATTATGCGAATATGTTTTCATCGCTGATTTTATTCATTTCAGTGATTTGGTTTACTTCAAAATTGGCTCAAAACTCAGAAATCATACCCATGTTGAACAGTGGTAAGCCAAGAAGTCGCTTACTTAGACCTTATATGATTGCGACATCATTCATCGTTTTGATTTCCTTGGTAATGAATCATTTTGTGTTGCCTGATGCCAATAAAAAGCGTCTCGAATTTGAAGAAGAATATTACAGAATTCGCATGGTTGTGAGCAATTACTATGCTGATTTGAATGACAACGAAACCATTTTTTTCCGTTTCTACAATTCGGATGATGGCTTTTTGGAAGCTTTTGGTATGACTCTTCGTGACGATCAAGGCAAAATAGAGAAATACGTTTCTGCAACCCGCGCTTACAACCAAGGTGAAAACAAATGGCGTTTAGAAAATTACTTGATTCGAAACGTTGGTGAACTCAACGATCAGATTACCCACGGCGATTCTATTGACACGACATTTTCTTTTGTTATTGAAGATTTAGCTTACCGCGATAATATTGTCGAAACCATGGATTACAATAAAATTCGAGAATTTATAGCAAGAGAAAGAACCAAAGGTACGGTTGCGGTTGCCGCTCATGAATTGAAAATGCACCAACGCACCAGTTATCCATTTGCGGCATTTGTGCTTACACTCATCGGTTTTTCAGTGTCAAGTAGAAAATCGCGAGGCGGAATAGGTGTGCATCTGGCCATCGGTTTGGCTTTTGTATTTGTCTATATTTTTTCGATGCAGGTTACATCTGTTGCTGCTATAAATGTTGGTTTTCCTACATTCTTGGCTTCCTGGTTGCCGAATATCTTGTTTGGGGTATTTGCATTGGGGCTGTATCGATGGTCGAGGAGGTAGATGAATAAACAAGTCAGTCTATCTTGTTTACGTTGTTTTTCGATAATGAAAAATGCATGCCCCAGAAACCATGTATCATCTAATTTCAAATTAAAAAAAAACTCCCACATCAGCGGGAGTTTTTTCATTATTTACTTTTTGTTTTCGTTCCTTCGGGTTTTGAAATATCAATTTTCAGTTCCTTCAGCTCATCGTTTAGTGAGATTTTAATGCTATCACCTTCGGACAAGTTGGATTTGATGATTTCTTCTGCGAGTGGATCTTCGATGTATTTCTGAATGGCTCTTTTCAACGGTCGAGCACCAAATTTTTCATCGTAGCCTTTTTCCACAATAAAGTCCTTGGCATCGTCTGACATGGCAATTTGGTAACCCAAATTGTTAATACGACCGTATAACTTGTTCAATTCCAAATCGATAATTTTGTGGATATCGTCTCTGCCCAATGATTTGAACAAAATCATGTCATCCACACGATTCAAAAATTCTGGAGAAAAAGCTTTTCTCAAAGCATTTTGAATCACCGCTTTTTGAGCGTCTTCTTCTTGAACTTGTTTGGCTGCCGTTCCGAAACCAACACCTGTTCCAAAGTCTTGCAATTGACGGGCGCCAATATTCGATGTCATAATCAAAATGGTGTTTTTGAAATCCACTTTTCTGCCTAATCCATCAGTCATGTGTCCATCATCCAACACTTGAAGTAGGAGATTGAAAACATCAGGATGCGCTTTTTCAATTTCATCCAATAAGATGATAGAATAGGGCTTGCGACGCACTTTTTCTGTCAATTGACCACCTTCCTCATAGCCTACATAACCCGGAGGCGCTCCAACCAATCTAGAAATTGAGAATTTCTCCATGTATTCAGACATGTCAATGCGAATCAGTGCATCTTCAGTGTCAAAAAGATATTTAGACAATTCTTTTGCCAACTGTGTTTTACCAACACCTGTGGGTCCGAGAAAGAAAAATGAGCCAATCGGCTTGTTGGGGTCTTTTAATCCAGCTCGATTTCTTTGAATAGCGCGCACCACCTTCAACACGGCTTCGTCTTGACCAATCACCTTTTTGTGGAGGTTTTCGCTCATGTCCACCAATTTGCCACTTTCTGATTGAGCCACACGCTGCAGTGGAATTCCTGTCATCATAGAGACAACCTCAGCCACGTGTTCAACGGTTACAGTGATGCGTTCTTTTTTGGTATCCTCCTCCCATTTGGTTTTGGCTGCATCCAAACGCTCTAAAAGCTGACGCTCAGTATCTCTCAACTCTGCAGCTTTTTCATATTGCTGAGATTTGATGACGTTATTTTTTTCGTCTTTAATCTTTTCAATATCAGCCTCAATGTCAAGAATCTCTTGTGGCACAACGATATTGGTCAGGTGTACACGCGAACCTACTTCATCCAAGGCATCAATGGCCTTATCTGGAAGATGACGGTCAGAAATATAGCGGTCAGTTAATTTTACGCAAAGTTCGATGGCTTCTGGTGTATAAGTCACATTGTGGTGTTCCTCATAGCGGTCCTTGATGTTATTCAAGATAATAATCGTTTCTTCGGCTGTGGTTGGTTCAATAATCACCTTCTGAAAGCGACGTTCTAAAGCGCCATCTTTTTCAATGTATTGACGGTATTCATCCAAAGTTGTTGCACCAATTGCTTGCAGCTCACCTCTTGCCAAGGCCGGCTTAAACATATTGGATGCATCTAAGGAACCACTTGCACCTCCTGCGCCAATTATGGTGTGAATTTCATCGATGAAAAGAATGATGTCTGGCGATTTTTCAATTTCTGCCATCACAGCCTTCATGCGTTCTTCAAATTGTCCGCGGTATTTTGTGCCAGCCACCAAGGACGCCAAATCAAGAGAAACAACGCGCTTGTTGAATAAAACACGAGAAACTTTTCGTTGAACAATGCGCAGCGCTAAACCTTCGGCAATTGCTGACTTTCCAACACCGGGTTCACCAATCAAAATTGGATTATTTTTCTTTCTGCGCGATAAAATTTGACTTACGCGCTCAATTTCTTTTTCACGACCTACAATGGGGTCCAATTTGCCCATTTCTGCCATTTTGGTCAAATCTCTGCCAAAATTGTCCAAAACAGGAGTTTTTGATTTTGTATCGCCTGCGCCACTTTTCTTCTGTGCCCCGTAAGAGCCTTGTTCTTCTTCGCCTGAACCTCCTGTTGGGTATTCTGAGCGTGGTATTTTTCCGTCTTCTAACATGTTGTTTAATTCTTCTTTTACATTGTCATAAATAATGCCATACTTGTTTAATAATCTGCAAACCACATTGTTTTCATCTTTGAGAATAGATAGCAAAAGGTGGGCAGTCCCAATCACAGAACTTTTGAAGAGTTTTGCTTCTAAGTATGTGATTTTCAGAGTTCTTTCTGCTTGTTTTACCAGTGGAATATTGGCTGGATTGGAAATGCTGGATTTAACGTTTCTAAGCAAACCTTTTTCAAGTTCCAAGCGCAAACCAACCACGTCCACACCAAAATTGTTTAGGATTTGAATGGCAGAACCTTCGCCTTCGCGAATCATGCCCAACATGAGATGTTCAACACCAATAAAATCATTGCCCATTCTCAAGGCTTCCTCTCTACTGAATGCGATAACGTCTTTGACCCGGGGTGAAAATTTTGCTTCCATTTAATTGTTTCGTTTGTTGTGTAAAAACATGCAGGAACAAAAATAGTTGTTTTTATACCTAAGCATATCAATCCACTTAAGTTTTTTCAACATTGGTACTTGGGAATTGTTTATAAAAAATCATTTCGCGCGTTTGCCACGCAGTTCTTCTTTGTAATTTCGTAAGCTAATTTTTTTACAACATTAACACTAGTTATTACTTAAATTGTCAAATATGGCGGATGGAGAAAAAATCATTCAAATAAACATTGAAGATGAAATGAAATCAGCCTACATCGATTATTCGATGTCGGTTATTGTTTCAAGAGCATTGCCCGATGTGAGAGATGGGTTTAAACCAGTACACAGACGTGTATTATATGGTATGCAGGATTTGGGCGTTTATTCGAATCGACCTCACAAGAAATCAGCACGTATTGTTGGTGAAGTTTTAGGTAAGTATCATCCACACGGCGACTCTTCAGTTTACGATACCATGGTGCGTATGGCCCAAGAATGGTCATTGCGCTATCCTTTGGTGGACGGTCAAGGTAACTTTGGCTCGGTAGATGGCGATAGTCCAGCTGCAATGCGATACACAGAAGCACGTTTGAAAAAAGTGGCAGAAGAGATGTTATCTGATTTAGACAAAGAAACGGTTGATTTTAGACCGAATTTTGATGAATCTTTGACCGAACCATCTGTATTGCCTACCAAAATTCCTAATCTTCTTGTGAATGGCGCTTCTGGTATTGCTGTTGGTATGGCCACCAATATGGCACCTCACAATTTGACAGAAGTTGTTGACGCTACGATTGCGTTTATTGACAACCGTGATATCGATATCGCGGGTTTGATGCAATATGTAAAGGCACCAGATTTTCCTACGGGAGGTATTATATATGGTTATGAAGGCGTAAAAGATGCTTTCGAAACAGGGCGCGGAAGAATTGTTATTCGTGCCAAAGCCAATATTGAGGAAGTGGATGGCAGAGAGGCCATTATTGTGACTGAGATTCCTTATCAAGTCAACAAAGCAGAAATGATTAAAAAAACTGCTGAATTAGTCAACGATAAGAAGATTGAAGGCATTTCTGACATAAGAGATGAGTCGGATAGAACAGGTATGCGTATCGTTTATGAATTACGTCGAGACGCTATTCCAAACGTAGTTTTAAATAAACTCTACAAATTTACGCAGCTACAGACTTCATTTTCGGTAAACAACATTGCACTTGTTGAAGGCCGTCCGCAAATGTTGAATCTCAAAGATTTGATTCGTCATTTTGTTGAATTCCGACATGAGGTTGTGATTCGCAGAACGCAGTATGAATTGCGCAAAGCTGAGGAAAGAGCACATATTTTAGAAGGCTTAATCATTGCATCAGATAATATTGATGAGGTGATCAAGATTATTCGCGCGTCTAATTCACCTGAAGAAGCAAGAGAAAATTTGATGACTCGCTTTGCTCTTTCAGACTTGCAATCGCGTGCCATTGTTGAGATGCGTTTGCGTCAATTGACTGGACTGGAGCAAGACAAATTGCGCACGGAATATGCTGAATTGATGGAACTCATCAAAGATTTGCAGGATATTTTAGCGCGCGTTGAACGCAGAATGGAAATCATTAAAGATGAGTTGCAGTACGTCAAAGATAAATATGGTGACGAGCGTCGCTCTTTAATCGAATATTCGGCGAGCGAAATGCGTATCGAAGATTTGATCGCCGATGATGAAGTGGTGGTTACAATTTCTCACGCGGGCTACATCAAGCGTACCAATTTGGCGGAATACAAGGTTCAAAATAGAGGTGGAGTAGGGTCAAGAGGCTCTGCAACACGAGATAAAGATTTCTTGGAGCACTTATTTGTGGCAACCAATCACAATTATTTGTTGATTTTCACAGAAAAAGGAAAATGTTTCTGGATGCGTGTTTACGAAATTCCAGAAGGCAACAAAACGTCGAAAGGCCGCGCTATTCAAAACTTATTGAATATCGAGCAAGATGATAAGGTGAAAGCATATATCAACGTGAATGACCTGCGCGACACAGAATATGTGAACAACAACTACATTATTATGTGTACGAAAAAAGGTATTATAAAGAAAACATCGCTTGAAGCCTATTCTCGTCCACGCACCAACGGTATCAATGCCATCAATATTCGTGAAGACGATGAACTATTGGAAGCAAAATTGACCAATGGAACCAATGAAATTGTGTTGGCTGTTAAATCAGGTCGTGCAATTCGATTCAATGAATCAACTGTGCGTCCAATGGGTAGAACAGCATCAGGTGTTCGCGGTGTAAACATGGCCGATTCAGATGAAGTGGTGGGTATGATTTGCATCAATGATCCATCAACTGAGACAATTTTGGTGGTATCAGACCACGGTTATGGCAAACGTTCTTATTTGAACGACCCAGAGGATGGTGAACCGGTTTACCGCATCACGAACCGTGGTGGTAAAGGGGTGAAAACCATTAATATCACTGATAAAACTGGTCCACTTTGTTCCATAAAATCAGTTACTGATGAAGACGATTTGATGATTATCACAGAAAATGGGGTGATTATTCGCATGCACGTAGATGAAATTCGCGTGATGGGAAGAGCTGCTCAAGGTGTGAGACTGATCAATTTGAAAGGAAAAGAAACAATTGCAGCCATTGCGAAAGTACCGCGCTCTGAAGATGAAGAAATTGATGAGACCGACGAGAACAATGAAAATGGCACAGTTGTTGAAAATGAACCAACAGAAGATTAAAAAACATAAACTAAAAACTATGAAAACAATTGGTATGAATCTATTTTTTGCCGCTTTTGCTTTAATGATTAGCACAGCAACATTTGCGCAAAAGAAAAATGTTCAAAATGCTGCAATGGATTACAATTCCTTTGAAAAGGCAATGGAAAGTAAAAATATTCCAGGTGCAAAAAAAGCCATTCTCTCAGCGAAAAACAACATCGATTTGGCTGCTGCCAATGCTGAAACTGCCCAGGATGTAAAAATGTTCTTCTACAAAGGGAAAATTTACATGGCATTGACTGGCTTGGCTTTTATGATGTCTGATGATGCTGAAATGAAAGCTTTTGGTGATGAAGCTACTATGAATATCGGTCTTGATGCATGGAAAACGTGTTATCAGATGGACGAAAAATATCGCGATGACATCAAAATGGCGGTAATCATGCAGTCGCAAATGAGTAATTCAATGGCGGCAGATTATTATGGTAACAAAGATTTCGAAATGGCTTACAATATGTATGCTGGTTCCTTGAGATTGTATGATATCATCGGTATGAATGCCAAAGACAATTTTGGTTTGATATCTCACAATGCAGGTTTGTGTGCAGAGAAAATCGGGAAATATGACTTGTCGTTTATGCATTACGATGCTGCGGCTAAGTCGGGTTACGAACCTGCTATTTGTTCCTCGCGAGCTGCAGATGCTTTGATGCGTCAGGACAAACAAGATGAAGCCATGAAATATATCATTGCGGCATCTGAACAACACCCTGGAGATGTAAACATCATTATTTCTATGGCAGAAATTGCTTTGAAAACAGGTCAAGATGAATTGGCGATTGCAAGCTTAAACCAAGCGATTGCCAAAGACCCGAGCAATGGTATTTACCACTGGGCTGTTGGAACAGTATATCAAAAATTGGGTAAAACCGAAGAGGCTATTACAGCATATACTAAGGCTTCAAGTTTAAGCCCAAAGGATGAAAGACCATTCATTTCATTGGGTTCCATTCACTTTAACAAAGCTGTGGATTATCTTGAACAAGCAAACAAATTGAAATTGGGTGATCCAAAATTCACTGAATTTGAAGATTTGGCTAAAGCTGAATTCGCAAAGGCGGCTCCATTCTTGGAGAAAGTTTTGGAGATCAAAGGCGATGCTGGTAACAAAGATATTTTGATGAATTTATTTACCATCTACCGTAAATTGGGCGATTCAGCAAAGGCTCTTGAGTTCAAAAAACGTGCAGACGCTTTAAATTAAGTCTCATGAAAAACTGGATTGCATTATTTTCGATAACACTGGCCTTTGTTTCTTTTGGTCAAAAATTCAATTTGGATTTGACGAAAGCCACGGTAAGTTTTTACTTTCATGGTGAAAAAGTAACCGGTTCGTTGTCAGGTTTGAAAGCTTCTGTGAATATCAATAAAGATAAACCTGAGCAAAGTGATATTTCCGGCACTGTAGATGTAAACACAATCGAAACAGGTAATAAAATGCGCGATAAGCATTTGAAATCTAGCGATTATTTTCACGCAGATAAATTCCCGACTATTTCTTTTAAAACCAAATCGGTTCGCAAACAAGGAGATGGCTATTTGGTTATTGGTCTGATCAAAATCAAAGACATCGAACGTGAAGAAAAATTCAACTTATCTATTGCGAAAGGTGTTTTGATTTTCAAAGGCAGCATCAACTCTGCCGATTATGGTATCATGAAAAAGAAAAAGCGAGAAGAATCACAGGTTGATATTACCATTGAGATTCCTTTTCTATAATTTCAAATAACTTTTGAAACCCGTCCCCATCCCGATAGCTATCGGGATGGAGACGGGTTTTTTGTTTCTTTTAAGCGAGGTATGAAAATAGCAATTCTTGGAGGCGGTGCCGCTGGTTTCTATGCAGCCATTCACTGTAAACTTTTTGATCCAAAAGCCAACGTTACGATTATTGAAAAATCGCAAAAGCTCTTGTCAAAGGTGAAAGTTTCAGGTGGCGGACGTTGCAATGTAACCAATTTGGAGTCCGACCCTGCAAAACTTGCCAAAAATTACCCACGTGGCGAACGCTTGCTGTCTAAAGCATTTCGCGAACATGGCTCAAAAGAAACCCGTGAATTTTTTGAATCTAGAGGCGTGGAGTTGGTGGTGCAAGAAGATGGATGCATATTTCCAAAAACTCAAAATTCTCAAACAGTTATTGATTGTTTTCTCAATGCATGTGCGCAACTCGATGTGCTCATTTTAACGGGTTTGAACATCCAAGAAATGAAGCAAAACGCAGATTCCTCATGGCGATTATCGTCAAAAGAGGAACAATTTGAATTTGATAAAGTAATTCTGTGTATTGGCGGCTTACCAAAATGGGAACAAATGCAGTGGTTGGCTAATTTAGGTCAGCCCATGATCACGCCATGTCCATCTTTGTTTACTTTCAATATGCCATCAGAATCTGTTCGCGAGTTGATGGGGACTGTGGCGCCACTTGCCTTGACACGAATTCCTGGATTAAAACACCAAGGACTTGGACCTTTGTTGATTACGCATTGGGGCATGAGTGGTCCAGCTATTTTGATGCTTTCCGCAAAAGCTGCTCGCGATTTGTTCGACAAAGACTACCGATTCATTTGTCACGTTTCTTGGTTGGGTATCACCAATGAAGATGAGGTGCGAAATAAAATATCAGTTGCACAAAAAGAGATGTTGAAACGTAAAATTGGCGGAGCTTCTTTTCAGGGATTGTCCACAAGACTTTGGCGCTATTTGCTTGAAAAATCAAACGTAGATACCGAAAAACCGTGGGAGCAACTGAGCAATAAAGAACTTAACCGTTTGGTGGTTACCTTAACCCAGGATGCGTATCAAGTTGAAGGTAAAACAACTTTCAAAGAAGAATTTGTGACTGCTGGCGGAGTAGATTTGCAACACATCAATTTCAGAACGATGGAGAGCAAAACCTTACCCAATTTGTTTTTCGCAGGCGAAGTTTTAGATATCGACGGAATTACAGGTGGCTTTAATTTTCAGGCGGCATGGACAACGGGGTGGTTGGCTGCGAGGGGAGCTGTAAACTAAATTACTTGATTTAATAATAAGAAAAACTGGCCTCCTGTGATTGAATAATCAACACCGGGATTTTAGCGTCATTCACAATCAAGCTTTGGTGGAAATTATCAAGTGCAGGAATTAAACTGCCCGAAACATAGGCAGTGGCAATCATTTGAGCGTTGTTTTTGGAAGAGAAATCCACAATTTTTTTGGCAAATGAGCCTGCTTGGTCAAACAAGGTAATGGAGGCATCGATACCCAAACTTTGGAATTTGTCCTCCACAATTTTGATTCTGGTTTTCATTTGGCGCGAGGTTTCTTCGTCTCGTTGCAATTCACCAACCACCAAAATTTTGGCTTTAAAGAGATAGGCGATATCAGCCGCATGAGAAATGATTTGGATGCTTTCTTTGGTGGTGTCTATCGGAACAATAATGTTTTTAATGTCCTCCCATTTTCTGCCTTCTTGAACAATGTAGATTGGCAAATCGGTGCTTTTCACCACTTTGATAGCATTGCTCCCAAATACTTTTTGCATACCCAAGGCACCATGTGTGCCCATGATTATTTTATTGCTGCCAAATTCTGCTGCAACTTTATTGATGTCTTCAAAAATAGAACCCACCCGAACCAAAGGTACGATCTCAACACCACGTTGATAATCAGATTTATTGAGCAATTCAGTTAATTCTTTTTTCTTAATCGCCAATTTAGATTCGCTGCTCACCAAATGCAAAATAATCAGTTTGGCATCGGCTTCACGCGCCAAACATATTCCGTGTTGAACAGCACTTTCTGCTACCGAACTGAAATCAAATGGAACCACATAACTTTTAGCATTCATATCTTACAGTTTTTCTGCTTATTCTATAACGAGTCGGGTAGTCGTCATATTGCCATTGATGTTCAAATGAATGAGATAAACACCGCTAGACAATTCGTTGACTTCTACAGTTTGATTCGGGTTTTGAATGAGCACAGTTTTAATCGTTTGACCTAAGAGATTTGTAATTGTCAAAATCAAAGGCTCGTAAAATTGAACATTTTTTATTTCAATTGCAAATTTATTTAACGTTGGGTTAGGATAAATTTCAACAATGGGCAATTCTTGGTCAATTAGACCCACAGGAGGGTTGTTCGCTTCATAAATTCTAAAATTGTCGATATAGATGTGGTTACCCGCTCTATTTACACTTTCAAAAACAACAGTGATATCCTCGGCGTAGTAATCATTCATTACAAATTCCAAACGTTTCCAATCATCGCTATTCGAAGGCACGAAATTAGGAAAGGCGCTATTAGAAACAGCCAATTCATTACCCGCTAGCATCACCAATGTGTCACGCATGCCGTTGCAGCCTTGTTGAATAAATATATACAGCGTGTCTTGGTGCGAGGCAATACCACTTCTTTTTCTGTAGCTCAAATCAAAATCCATCACAATTTGACCAGAACTTGGCATATCGAAAATGGGAGAAACAAGTTCGTCGCGTTGGTTGTTGGCTGGACTATAATTGGTCAATTGAATGGCTGCCGCTTGGTTGTTTGGATGATGATGCGGTGCCAAAGTAGTGCGCCAGGTATAAGAGGCATCTGGATTTTCAACTACCCAAAGTCCATTGTTCCAATTGTTTTCAAATTCTTCAATGAAGGGCAATTCAACCGTTGGTCGCACATTCCAACGCACGTGGCGCTTGTTGTTAATCAAATCGTAAGATTCGTTCTGACCTATAATTACAACTTCAACCCAAAGCTCTTGACGCCCTAATAATGAGGTGTTTATGTTGGTTAAGTCGATTGATACTGAACTGCCCGGAGCTAATGTTTCTGTCCAAGTAATTGTATTCGTAGAACCGCCCAGCCAATTGTAGGTGAGCGTGAAAGATGATACACTATTTAAACCTTCATTTTTTACGACCACGCTCGGTTGAAATATGTTCTCACAATAGATTCCATTCATTTCAATGCCCGTGATTCCAGTGATGGCTAAATCGTATTCCACCATGTTTGGGTTCACGGGTGTATGGTTTTCTGCGAGATACAAATAGGCCGCATAAGCGTCAATCATCCCCATACCATATTGGTTGTCTTCGCCCTCTGGACCCATGTCAATTGCAGTCAAATAAATGGTCCAAAGCAAATCTTCGCCGCTGAGAAATGGAAAAGCTTCTTTCAGCAAAAGCGCTACTCCTGAAACGTGAGGAGAAGCCATGGATGTGCCTGAAATCGTATTGTAGCCATCTTGTCCCCATGCCGAACGTACGTTTTGTCCAGGGGCAACCACTTCGGGATGAATAGCCAATGAACCTACTCCGGGACATTGTTTGGGACCAATAGAAGAAAAACTAGACAAGGGATGCGGGAAGGCAAGATTTCCGTTGATGGAACCTACTGAAAAAGTATTGACCTCAGTGACATTGATTCTTTGTGGCGCAGAAATCGTTGTGTTGTTCGGACCTTGATTGCCACCTGAATAAATATTGGCGATTCCAACGGCATCAATGGCAATCATCAAATCAACCACAATTCCCTCGCACTGGGTTTGATCAGCTCCGTCGTACCAGCGAAAACTGTTGTTGATTACATCGGGAATATCGTTACTCGTGTCAAAATCTCCATCCGGATTCAGTGCCCATTCGTAAGCTGCCATCAAGTAGGGTAGGTCGGGCATCACGGAAATTGTGGGTCCTACGTGGTCGTTGGCAATCCAATAACTTTTCATTGCAATACCAATGCTGTCGGCCGTATTCGAATCCAGACCAACCATAGTTCCCAAAACATGAGTGCCGTGCGAATTTCTTTCTCCGTTGGGTTCATCGTGGTAATAGCCAAACCAAGCTTCATTGAGAAATCCAAAATTGCCCATAAATCGACTTCCTATGGATTGGTGATTGGGCCAAACGCCTGTGTCATAGACAAATACTTTTCTACCTCTTCCCGTGTAGCCCATTTCCCAGAGCGGGCGAACATTGCAAGCCTCTATACTGGGCTCTGTACCGCCTGGTCCGCGAACATCAATATGTTCTTCTTGCACAACGGCGTCGCCCATTTCAAAACGGTTGTTTTCAAAGTGAACTACTGCAATTGCATCAAAGTTGTTGAGTTGTTGAATGGCATCACTTTTCATTTCACAAAACACCACGTTTGTAATCCAAAAACGCTGAATATTTCTAACCAAATGCATGTTTTCGCTGAGAAAAGTAACAACGTCTTTTTGGCTTATTTCGGCCGTGCTGCGCATTAAATCAATAATCAATTGGGCACGTTGGTTTACACTTACTCCTTCCGCAATAAGTCGTTGTTTTTCTGATGACACATTGGCCTTTTCGGAAAATTCAATCCTGATTTTAATGAATTCGTCACCCTCAGAAGCAGCAATTTTCTGACTCAAAGCAGCATCTATTTTACCTTGGCTCAAACCATTGGAAACCAAAATGAGTAGTGAAATAAACAAGTAAACAATTCTCATACCATTAAAGATTGATTATAAAAGTCCGAATTTAGGAATTTACAGAGAAGTGCGGCAATAAAAACAAAAGTTTCATTGAGTCAAAGAGGTTTGGTTAAAAGCAAATAATACCTGACCTGACAAAACTCATGTTTTGGTTATTGGAAAAAAATTACTTTCGGGCATGGCATTCAATGAATTTGATCAATCTATGGCAGGAAAAATTCTGCCGCGTTTCCGCTTAAAAGTGGAGGCGGAAAAAGATGATTTGCTCGATTTTCTGGATGTTTTGGCCAAGAATTCCGAAGACGTGACCCATACGCGCGCCAATCAATATCTGATTTTGCGCATTCCACCTGCCAAACGCGAATATTGGTCTCCAGAACTCCAAATTCAGCCCTTCCAAGACTATGATGATAAAAAGAAAACCATTATTCGCTGTGTAGTCGGACCCTCGCAAAGTGTATGGATGATGTTTACTTTTTTTTATGCCGCCGTTATTTTGATTATGCTTTTTGGTGGCATGTTTGGATTGGTGCAATACCAATTGAGCAACTATTCGGCTTTTCTTTGGATTTGGCCTTTGGGCACTATTGCCTTGTTATCAATTTTCGCCGTTTCAAGATACGGACAATCAAAAGCCCGCAATCAAACTTTGCGACTCGTAAGCTTTTTGATGCATAGCTTGGAATCGAAATACGAAGTCGAGCGCGTGCCATAATATCACTCTACGCTCAACATTTACATACTCAACAATTCTATTATGATGTCGCTCTTAAGGAGCTGAACTCTGACTCACTCATCACTCAACACTCATCACTCAACACTCCCTCACTCAACACTCCCTCACTCAACACTCCCTCACTCAACACTCCCTCACTCAACACTCCCTCACTCAACACTCCCTCACTCAACACTTTTTCACTCAAAACTTTCCCCCTTAACACTCCCTTGTGGATAGCTTTTCCTTTTTCTCTCCTATGCTCTAGTCATTCCACTTATTTTTACTGTTTAATAAATTTAAATGGCGGGAATTCTTAAGAAATTAGCAGGACAAACGATGGTTTACGGGCTTTCGAGCATCGTTGGTCGTATGCTGAATTTTTTGTTGGTCCCCGTTTATACTGCCGTTTTATTGCCCGCAGACTACGGCATTGTTTCCGAATTGTATGCCTATGTGGCTTTTCTTTTGGTTGTATTGACCTTTGGCATGGAAACCACATATTTCAAGTTTATCAACGATTCCAAGGACAAACAACAAACTTTCAATCAGTCATTTTTGATTTTACTCGTTGTTAATATTGCTTTTTTGGTACTAGGAATCTTGATGCTCAACAGTATTTCCGCGTGGATGCTCTATGAGGATTATCCAGAATTCATTTTCTTACTTTTGCTTATTGTGGTCATCGACGCACTGAGTTCTTTGCCTTTGGCGAAATTGCGCGCAGAGCAAAAACCCATGCAATTTGCTAAGGTTCAGCTGGTTTCCATCGGCGTGAATATCGTGTTTAACTTATTTTTTCTGCTCGTATTGTTCAATCCTGAAACAGATGAACCCTACTTGGGTGTATTGTATATTTTCATTGCAAACTTATTGGCTTCTCTGGTGAAGATTGCTATGTTGGCGCAGTCCATTTTTTCAGTTGAATTCAAATTTGATTGGGCGTTGATTAAGAAAATGAGTTACTACGCTTTTCCCATTGTGATTGCTGGATTGGCCTATGTGGTCAATGAAACGCTAGATAGAATTTTGCTCAAACAATTGCTCAATAATCCCGATTTGGTGCCAGAAACGTTCTTGGAATCACCGCTGCGCTATGCAGAAACACAAGTGGGCATCTATAGTGCGTCATACAAACTCACCATGTTTATTGCCTTGTTTTTACAAGCTTTTCGTTATGCAGCTGAGCCATTTTTCTTCGCCAATGCTAAAAACGATCCCGGAAGAAAAGTATATGCGAAAATCATGAATCTGTTTGTAGCGGTTTTATGCTTTGCATTCTTGCTTGTGGCATTAAATATGGATGTGTTCAAGCATTTTATCCGCAATGAAGCCTATCACGTTGGTTTGGGTGTGGTTCCTATTTTGTTACTCGCCAATGTTTTTTTGGGTGTATATGCCAATCAGTCTATATGGTATAAACTGTCTGGCCAAACGCGATTCGGCGCCTATATTTCTGTTGGGGGGGCGCTCATCACAATAACACTGCTGTCATTTCTGATTCCGATTTATGGCTATTGGGCTGCGGCATGGACGACATTTACGGTTTATGGACTTCAAATGGTAGCATCTTATCTTCTGAGTCAAAAATATTACCCGATTCACTACAACTTACGCAAAACAGGACTTTATTTCATTGCAGCACTCGTGATTTTTGGTCTTGCCAACTGGATGGATTTGGATCAGGGTTTCGTTAAAATGTTCGTGCATAACCTTTTTATCTTGGTCTTTATCACTTTGGTATGGATGTTTGAAAGAAAAACAATTCGAAATGTTTGAGTCCGATGAGCAGTTATTTTGCAACTTTGTAATCATAAAGAAGAAATGAAAGTTAGAGTTATCAATAAATCACCCTACGAACTGCCCAAATATGAAACTGGTGCAAGTGCAGGTATGGATTTGAGAGCTGTTTTGCAAGAAAATTTAACGCTGCAACCTCTGGAGCGCACCTTGATTAAAACTGGCTTGTTTTTGGAAATTCCAGTCGGTTATGAAGCTCAGGTGCGACCTAGAAGCGGTTTGGCTTTGAAAAAAGGCTTGACTGTGCTCAATTCACCGGGTACCATAGACGCTGACTACAGGGGAGAAGTAGGTGTTATTTTGGTTAATTTATCAAACGAAGCTGTGACAATTGAACCTGGTGAGCGTGTTGCGCAATTGGTTTTTGCACAATTCACACAAGCAAACTGGGAAGAGGCCGAATCCTTGAGCGAAACCCATCGCGGTGCAGGAGGATTTGGAAGCACAGGAACTAAATAAAAGAAAAAAATGAAAATTATTGTACCAATGGCGGGAAGAGGTAGCCGATTGAGACCTCACACATTAACCACTCCAAAACCCTTGATACCTGTTGGAGGCAAACCAATTGTGCATCGTTTGGTTGCAGATATTGCCGAAGTATGCAATGAAAAAATTACCGACATTGGTTTTGTGATTGGCGATTTTGGTGCTGATGTGGAAAATGAATTACTCGAAGTGGCTGCCAATCTTGGGGCACAAGGTCATATTTTCCATCAGTTGGAGCCTTTAGGGACAGCTCATGCCGTGTTGTGTGCGGAGCCATTACTTTCTGGAAAAGTGGTTGTGGCTTTTGCCGATACTTTGTTTAAAGCAGATTTTACTTTGAGCGAATCGGCAGAGGGCGTGCTTTGGGTAAAACAAATTGAAGACCCAAGTGCTTTTGGTGTAATTCAAATGGATGCCGCTGGAGAAATTGTGGATTTTGTCGAAAAACCGCAAACTTTCGTGTCTGATTTGGCTATGATTGGGATTTACTATTTCAAGGACGCTTCGGCTTTACAAGTTGAATTGAATTACCTGATAGATAACAACATAAGCAAAGTAGGGGAGTATCAATTGCCAGATGCCTTGCGCCGTTTAACTGAAAAAGGAACACGTTTTGTGCCTGGAGAGGTAAAAGAATGGCTCGATTGTGGTAACAAAGCTGTTACTGTGGAAACAAATCAACGAGTTTTGGATTTTGATGCCGAAAAAGGAATCAACAATGTGGCAGCCGATGTCAAGCTGGTTAATAGCTTGATTATTCCACCTTGTTACATCGGAGAAAACGTGCGTATTGAAAATTCAGTAGTAGGTCCGCATGTGAGCTTAGGCGCTGATTCAAAAGTGGTGAATGCACGCATCGAAAATTCGCTTATTCAACACAAAACACAGCTATCAAACGTTATCCTCAATAAAGCCATGATTGGTAGCAACTGTGTGTTGAGCGATGCAGTAAAAGACTACAGTTTGGGCGATTATACCACAATAACAAACGCATGATGCAACATTTGAAGAATATCACTACATTTTCTATGGCATTGGGCTTGCTCGCAGGAAGCTTCTTTTTCCTCTCGTGCGGCAATTCCAAAAAGGCGAAGCAAAACAAGGAAACGCAAAGTGCTGTGCCGCCATCTACTTATGGAGCTGATATTAACTATAAAAACAAATTTTACGAAGCCATCCGTTTGAAAACCGTAGGCGATTATGTGGAATCACAGAAAATCTTAGAATGGTGCATCAGCGAGCGACCCAATGACGACGCTGTTTTGTTTTTACTTGCAACCTATGCAGAATTGAACATGCGTTTTTCAAAAGCGAAAGAATATATTGATCAAGCCTGTGCCATTGACCCCAACAATATTTGGTACACTGAACTTCGAGGCAAAATTCAATTGAATTTGGACGATTTATTAGGCGCCGAGGAGAGTTATGCAAAAATGGTAGCTTACGACCCGTACAATCGCGAATGGCTATACTATTACTCGGAGATTTTAACATCCAATTCTAATTATGCGAAAGCGCTTGAGGTTTTGAATTTGTTGATGAAAGAAGTAGGGCCCATTCCAGAATTGGTGAATCAACGCAATGAACTGTTTTTGGAGTTGAATCGCGAGGCCGAGATGTTAGACGAATTGAAGAAACTTATAGCCGAAAATCCAGATATGCCCGAATTTTCTTCTATGTTGGTGTATCATTATATGCGCACCAATCAAAACGAGTTGGCTGAAGAAACGATTTTAAAAATGCTTGAAAATCAACCGAATAATGCATCGTTGCGTATCGGTTTGGCTGATATTTACAAATCCAAAGGAGAAAAAAAGAAGGCTTATACTCAGCTCAAGTTGGCCTTTGAATCACAAACCTTGGATCCAAATCAATCCGTTGGTGTTGTACTCACAATATTGGAAAATGAACAAATTGTTGAGCCTGAAGTACTCGAATTGGCCTTGTTGCTCCAAAAAAACTATCCCGACAATTACATGACGCACGCCATGGTTGGGGATATTTACAAAAGACAGAAAAACAACAAAGACGCTTTTGTTGCTTTTGAACGCTCACTAGAGTTGGATAACAACAATTTTCATTTGTGGTATGAAGTAATTACCCTGTCCTATAATTTGCACGATTATCAAAAGTCGATGAAATATGCCGAGAAATCTTTGGATTTGTTTCCCAGTCAACCGGAGTTTTATTATTACGCTGGCATGAGCGCTTTGCAATTAAAAAAATATGGCGAAGCAGCAGCCTATTTAGATGGTGGTAAGGATTATATTGTTCGCGACCCCTTGATGAAAGCGCAGTTTGAATTGGCTTTGGCTGAAGTGCAATTGGCACAAAATAAAATACCACAAGCCCGTAAGTTCTTGGAATCAGCAGAATTGTTGGCTCCGAATGATTTATTGATGCTAAACAACAGAGCATTTTTGATGGCTAAGTACAAACTAGATTTGGATAAAGCATTGGAAATCATCGATAAAGCGCTTGTTGGAAACGAAAAAGATGCACTTTTCTTAGATACCAAAGCATGGGTGCATTTTGCCAGAAAAGAATACGATTTGGCCTTGGATTTTGTTAAAAAAGCGTATGCCTTGGCTCCTGAAAATGCTGAAATCAATGAACATTACGGCGATATTTTGTTTCGTTTAGGGAAAACAGATGACGCCATGGTTTATTGGCTCAAATCCAAAGAACTGGGCAATTTGGATGAAGTTTTGTTGAAAAAAATTCAAACTAAAAAACTCAATGATTAAGAACCGATTAAGCTTGCTAACATTCTTCCTTGTTGCTTTGTTGGCATTTACTGCTTGTGGCAAAAGAAGAAAAGGAAATGCCAACGATTTCCCTGAAAAATCGACCCAAGAGTTGTTGGACAGATTGGACCAACTTTCTACTTTGGATTGGGATTTTCTATCTGCAAAAACCCAGGTGAAAGTTTCCGGGAGTCAGGCCAATGAAAATTTCAAAGCCAGCATACGCATGAAAAAAGATTCTGCCGTGATGGTCAATATCACCAAACTTGGCGTGCCAGCTATGCAGGTTTTGGTGAGCAATGATTCTTTCAAATTGGTGAACCGCATTTCAAAGTGCTATACCATCGAAGACCGCGCAGCCTTACCCGAAATGATTGATTTTCCTTTAGAATATGCGCATCTGCAGGATTTAATTGTTGGTAAACCGCTACTTTATAACAGGAGTTTTGAGCATATTCAAATTTCTGATAAAAATGGATATGTTATTCGAACGAAACGCCCACGCTATGCCAACAGAAATGGCAATGGTCAAACCCCGGATGTGATTATTTCCTATCATTTGAACCCAACGAATATGGAGCTGGCCAAAGTTGTTTTGGAAAGTCCATCAGACAGTTCGAAAATCGAAATCATATATACCGGGAAACACGAGAAAATTGAGGGCTTAATGTTACCGATTCAGGTGAACATTGTTATTACTACACCAAACGATGAGGTGCGCATTGAAATTATTTACAATCGCCCCGACATTGCTCATGAAAAGAAAATTAACCTAAATGTGCCAAGCAATTATGAAAAATGTTCGAAGTAATTCCGCCACACAGCTTTTAGAAAAGCGTTTATGGTTTACAGCCGCCATGAAAGCACTATCTTTCTTGGTGATTTTTATCTTGTTCTCTCAGAACGCGGTTGCACAAAGCAAGAAAAAAGAGCAGCTTGAAAAAGAGAAACGCCAAATTGAGAATCGTATCGCAAACACCAAGAAATTACTCGGGAAAACGGAAAACGATTTACGCAACAGGACAGTTGAGCTTCAACTCATTGAGCGGAATTTATCGCTTAGGGAGCAATTGGTTCGCAACATCGATCAGCAAATTAGAAGTACAGAACAGCGTATTGATGATCTCGAACTTTCAATGTCGCAGCTCAGCACAAAAACAACAACCCTCAAGAAGCAGTATAGCGAAATGGTTGTTTATGCTTACAAAAACAGAGGTTCATTGAATAAAATGATGTTCGTTTTTTCGAGCGACAATTTCAATCAGGCCATGAAAAGAGCCATGTATTTAGAGAAAATCAACGAAGTTAGAACCAGACAAGTGCAACTCATCCGATCGAATCAAGAGCAAATAGAAATTGAAAAATCAGAACTTGAAAAAGCCAAGTTGAATGCCTTACAATTGGCTGAAACAAAAAAACAGGAGCGCGCCATATTGTTGGAAGATAAACAAAAACAGCAAGAGGTTTTCAATACTGTGAAGTCTGAAGAGGCTGCCTTACGTGCTCGCTTAAACGAAGATGAGCGCAAGAAAGTCCAGGTTCAAAATCAAATTCAGAAAGCCATTGAAAAAGAATTGGCCGAAGAGCAAGAACGCGAGCGCAAAAAGCGCGAAGAAGCTGATCGTAAAAGAAGAGAGGCCCAAGCCAATCAGAACAATCAAAATCCGGGAACAAAACCTCAAGAAACGAAGCCAGATAAACCCGCAACGCCACCGCGAACAGATGAGTTTACGCTTACCCCAGAGACGAAGTTGGCGGGCAACAATTTTGCGGCAAACAAAGGTAGATTGCCCTATCCAGTTGGTGTTGGCAGTATCGTTGAACGCTTCGGACGCAACGCGCACCCGACAATTTCTAATGTTTATACAAATAACAACGGAATAGATATTAGCACAAACCGTGGGGCAGAAGTCCGCGCTGTGTTTGAAGGTGAAGTGAGTTCAGTGATTTCCATTCCAGGTGCAGGAAAAGCTGTTATTATTAGTCATGGCAATTACAGAACGGTTTATGCCAACTTGCAAGATGTTTATGTGAGCAAAGGAATCAAAGTGTCGCACAAACATTTATTGGGCTCTCTTTTGCCCCAAGGAAACATTTCAATTCTGCACTTTGAGATTCACGTTATCAATGGTAGCGTTCCTCAAAAGTTGAATCCAGAACTGTGGTTGAGTAAGTAGTTTTAGTCAAACAGATTTTTTACCAACTCAGGAGGCCGAGCAATAATCGCTTTGTTGCCTTGAATTAATATAGGTCGCTCAATCAAAATTGGGTATTCGTGTAGTATTTGCAGCCACTTTTCATCGGAATACGACCCGTTTTTGAATTGTTCTTTGTAAATGGATTCATTTTTCCGCACCAAATCAATTGGTTTCAAGCCCAATTTCTTGATTAGAATGCTTAATTCATCTACGCTTGGCACGTCTTGCAGGTAATGAACAATTTTGAATTCTAGTTTTGAATCTTTCAAATATTGCAATGCACATCGGCTTTTTGAGCAACGATTGTTATGAAAAATTTCAATCATAAAGATTCCAAATTAATTGCCCATTTCGGAGATGAATTTAATGCGCATCAAACGAAGTTCTTCTTCAGTATAATCTCCGTCGAATTCATGATAGGCATCTACTAGCGAGTCGCTTTCAGAATCTCTGAAATAATCCATGATTTCTTCCTGATTGTCGGGGTCTAATATGGTATCAATGTAATACTGAATATTTACGCGGGTTCCAGAATTCACAATCCCTTCAATTTCTTCCAAAACTTCGTGAAATGTTTTGCCTTGTGATTTGGCAATATCATCTAAATTCAATTTTTTATCAATATTTTGAATCATTTGAACTTTCAATCCTGATTTGTTGACAATTGATTTCATAACCAAATCACTTGGTCGGTCGATTTCATTTTCTTCAACATAACGGGCAATAAGCTCAATAAATTCTTTGCCATAACGTGCTGCTTTTCCTTGTCCAACACCTTGTATATGCGTTAGTTCCTCAATGGTGATGGGGTATTGAAAGGCCATTTCCTTGAGTGAAACCTCTTGGAAAATAACGAATGGCGGTAATTGATTTTTCTTTGCAACAGATTTCCGCAGATCCACCAGCATATCATAAATCACATCGTCGAAAGCTGCTTTGGCTGTGGCAACAAAAGAGGAATCTTCATGGTCGTCGCCGCTGTAATCACTCTCTTTGATCAGGGTAAATGGTTGTGGGTCTTTTAAGAACGCTCTCCCCAAATCTGTCAATTTAATTATGCCGTAGGTTTCGATGTCCTTGTGTAAAAATCCTGCCACCAAGAGTTGTCTGAAAACAGCGTTCCAAAAATGTTCTGCGTTTTCTTTACCGACACCAAAAACAGGATGTTGATCGTGCTTATAGGAAACAATTTCAGAGGATTTAATCCCCATAATGAAATTGGTTAAGTATTTAATTTTTTGCGTTTCTTTGAGTGCTTCCAAAACTTTGAGCGCATTTAAGGCATGTGTTTGACCGTCATACTTTTCACGTGGGTGACGGCAGTTGTCGCACATATTTGAACAATTGGTGTCGTCAAACGACTCTCCAAAATAATGCAGCAAATATTTTCTTCTACAAATGGATGTTTCGGCGTATGACACGATTTCATGTAGCAGCTGTTTGCCAATTTCAATTTCAGAAACAGGCTTACCATGCAGGAATTTCTCTAACTTCTCAACATCTTTATAACTGTAAAATGCCAAGCAATTTCCTTCGGCACCATCTCTGCCCCCGCGACCCGTTTCTTGGTAATAACTTTCTATTGATTTTGGGATGTCGTGGTGAATTACAAAACGAACATCTGGCTTGTCGATACCCATACCAAAGGCAATGGTGGCTACAATAACATCGGCATCTTCCATCAAAAACATATCCTGATGTTTGGCTCGTGTGTGTGAATCGAGACCAGCATGATAGGGGAGTGCGTTGATACCATTCACACGCAAAATTTCGGCGAGTTCTTCAACTTTTTTGCGCGAAAGACAATAAATGATTCCTGATTTACCTTGGTGTTGTCTGATGTATTTAACGATTTCTTTTTCAACTTCTCGCTTGGGTCGAACTTCATAATAGAGATTGTCGCGGTTGAATGAAGATTTATAAACCGTGGCGTCCAACATGTTCAAGTTTTTTTGAATATCGACCTGAACTTTGGGTGTTGCTGTGGC
>JBIIJN010000095.1:0-8543 GCA_044233745.1 Crocinitomicaceae bacterium | reverse complement strand
GGGTCACAATTCCAATCACACCAGCTAGAATAAAGCCCTTCCAATCCGTTTTTTCCCATTTGTTGAAGTAAATAACATATGCCAAAGCTGGCAAAGCCAAGATACCCAAAAGGTGAACTCCAATGGCCAAGCCAAGTAAAAAGAAAATCAAAATCAACCAGCGTGTTGGAGAGGCCGATGGTGCCAATTCACCATGTTTGATGGCAGCCGTTTCTTCGTCCCATTTCAAAATTGCCCAGAAAATGATTGCCGTAAACAACGATGCCATGGCATAAACCTCACCTTCAACTGCCGAAAACCAGAATGTTTCAGTGAGCGCATAAGCCAATGAGCCAATAAATGCACTCGATTGGATGGCGATGATTTGTCCTTGGCTCAAAATGCGCTCTCCAGAAAATGCCATTTTCTTAGCCAAAAGACTAATGGTCCAATACATAAACAAAATTGTGAATGAACTCGACAAGGCCGACATCATGTTCACCATAAATGCCACTTGGTCGGTGCCCACAAAAAAGGAGAACAAGCGACCTAGCATCATAAACAAAGGCGCTCCAGGTGGGTGACCTACTTCGAGTTTGTATGCAGAAAGAATGTACTCGCTACAATCCCACAAACTCATGGTTTCTTCAATTGTGAAATAGTAAACTAAAGTGGCTAACAAGAAGGTAATCCACCCTCCAACATTGTTGATTTTTGTGTAGTTCATAGTGCGTATTGAAACGTTAAAGACGTGCGAAAATAGGTATTTTATACAAAACAACGCAGGTGGGTGCTGTTTTATTAGATTTTGTGCGCTTTGCATTCATTGAGATTCGGGCATTCTTCTTTGAAAAAAGCCGATTCGCTTTGTCATTGTCGATGGTCTTGTTGCGCATTGGTTGTGTAGAAACACTATTTTTGAGCCCTCATAAAGTTGAATTACTCCATGGATATCCAGTCTATTACAAATTTTCTTGAAAAAAATTCAAGCCCTCTCTCGCTGTCAAGGTCGAAAGGGTTTGAACCGAAAATGACATCTCTCGAAACGAATTTTGTAATTTTCCAATGCCCATCATCCAATGGTTCTGAGACCTATTTTATTTCTGCGATTTTTCAAAAGGAAAATTTAAAATCCGTGAAATGCACCTGTAATTATGAGGGTGTCGGAATTTGTAAACACAGCATTGCGGCATTAAATGAACTTGTGGGTTTTCTTGAGCAAAACGATGATGCAAATCTGTTTTCAGATACAAAAGAGCTGCTCAATATCTTGAAAATGCCACCTAAGAATAACCTAATCCCCACAAAAGATGGAGAAATTCTTTTCAAGGAAATAGACCCGCGCACTTTTAGCAATTCACCTTACTACTACATGCCCTTGAATTTGGTGTCAATTGAACCCAATAAATTGGTGGTAGGTTATGGTGAATATCACTATGCGGCTCAAGTTACTTACTGTTACGATGAGCAGTTGGAAGAGTTAACAGCCGATTGTAGTTGCAAATCTCAAAAACCATGTTTTCACAAATACAAAACACTCGAATATATTGTAAAAGTGTTCGGCGTAGATTATTTCCGACCAGACTTTTTGTTGAATAAGCAGAATGAAATTCTGAAGCAACACAATTTGTTGGGTAAAATCAACTTTGATGAAGTTTTTGAGTTGAATATCACTCAAAAAGGGGTAAGTTACAACCAAAAGGTTCAAAATATCTTGAGTTCCGAAAATCCGATTGCTTTTTTTGATAAATCGGAAGTGCTCTTTCAAACCAGCGCCGCCAATGAATCAGTCCGCGGAAATGCTTTGTGCATCTCCAAAACCAATGATAAAAATTGGACGTTGAAACTGGTTTCGGCAAAAAGAAATACGAAAAGCGGAGAGTTGTCGTCTAATTTCTCTGAACTTCGCTATTACGACATGGGCACTTATATTGAAAAGTCGGATTTCTCTACGGAGGAAATGATTTTTCTGATGAAAGCAGCCAAGATTTGTTCGCTTTTCGCGGAATCTATGAGGAACGAACGTTATGCCGAAAAGTCCATTGAGGCATTCAAAATTTTTCGAGAAAACATCGAGTTGATTCAAAAATTTCCAGTGTTTTTGAATAACAAATGGAATTCAATGACCAAAAAGTACATGTCGCCCTTGCATTATGCAGAAGGTCGGATTAAACCCGTAGCGAAAATCACGGAGTCTGAAAAATTCTATGATGTCGAGTTTAAAATTCGGGTAGATGGGAGTTTGCTGGGCTTGGGTTCGGCTAAAATTCAATGGACACCAATAGGGCTCATTCTTGATGGCAAAATCATTGTTTTCGAAAGCGTTGAGCTATTCCATGTTATTGAGAAAATTAGAAAAACTGGTGATTTGCACATCATTAAGGAAGGTTTGGACAAGCTGCGACGCAATGTGATTGACCCGCTTTCCAAATTGGTGGAAGTTGATTTTGCTCAAATTCCGTTGAGATCAGCGAGCAAGAAAACCAAAATCACCAAAGAAAAAGATTCCATTGGCGTAGAAAAGCAAGTGTTTTTGTCGGATGCAGAAAACGATTACATTGTGCTGCAAGCAGCCGTTTCGTATGGCAATCAATTGCTTACACCGCTGTCGGAAGAGAAAGTTTGGAGCAATGAAAGTGATTTTTCTTTTGCGCAACGCGAAGTCGAATTGGAGCAGGAATTTGTAGAACTATTGCGTGATTCGCACCCGAGTTTCGCTGATAAAACGAGTTATTTTTTCCTGCTCGCCCATGAAGCCATTCACAATTTCTGGTTGATGGAATTCATTGATAAAATGGAGCAGCATGGCGTGAAAGTTTTAGGAATGAACAAGCTGAAAAACTTGCACTACAATTTACATAAGCCTACGTTCAATATTTCGGTGAGTTCCAAAACGGATTGGTTCGACATGGAAATTGATGTTTCTTTCGGCGACCAAAAAGTGAGCCTGCTAGAAATACAAAAAGCCATTGTGAAGCGCACCAACTATGTCGAACTCGGCGATGGCACTATTGGAATTCTGCCCAAAGAATGGATTGAGAAGTACAAAAAGTATTTCCAAATGGGGCAGGTGAAAAAGAACAACATCGAGATTTCCAATTTTCAGTTCAGTTTGATTGATGAATTGTATGAGGATATGACCAACGCGCCGACTTTTCTGAAAGAACTTTACGAAAAGAAAAAACGATTGGCCAATCTCAAAGAAGCCAAACCCATTCCGCTTCCCAAGGGCATAAAAGCAACGCTTCGACCCTATCAAAATGATGGACTGAATTGGCTGGTTTTTCTGCACGACAATCAACTTGGCGGCTGTTTGGCTGACGATATGGGATTGGGTAAAACTTTGCAAACCATCACTTTTTTGCAATATTTGAAGAACGAATATCCGGATTCCGAGCACAAAACGAGTTTAGTAGTTGCGCCAACTTCACTGATGTTCAACTGGAAAGCCGAACTCGAAAAATTCGCGCCAAAGCTCTCTGTAATGACGTACACAGGCGCCAACCGCGGTGAATTGAAAAGTGAAATAGCCAAACACGACATCGTGCTCACTACTTACGGCTCCATCATCAACGACATCCGCGAACACCAAAAGCATATGTATCACTATGTGATTTTGGATGAAAGCCAGGCCATTAAAAATGCGGAATCACAGCGATTTAAATCCGTTCGATTGCTCAAAAGTTGGAACAGATTGGTGCTTACCGGAACACCTATCGAAAACAACACCTTCGATTTATACAGCCAGTTCAATTTTCTAAATCCAGGCTTTTTTGGCAGCGTGAAACATTTCAAAGCCACATTTTCTGATGCCATCGACAAAGAACAAGACGCTGAGACCTCACAACTTTTGGCCAAAATGATTGCGCCATTTCTCTTGCGAAGAACCAAAGCCCAAGTTGCTACAGACTTGCCGCCCAAAACAGAAGCTGTAATCTACTGCGAAATGGGAGTTGAGCAAAGAAAAGTGTATGATTATTTCAAAGATTATTTCAGAGAAAAACTCAGGGAGCAAATTGAAAATGAAGGGGTTAATAAGTCGCAAGTGTATATTTTACAAGGTCTAACCAAGCTCCGACAGATTTGCAACTCAACCGAATTGGCGGATAAAGAGCGTGATTTTGGCAACTATTCCACCAAATTAGATGAATTGGTGCGCCACCTCAAAGAAAAAGTGGGCAACCATAAAGTGTTGGTCTTTTCCCAATTTGTAGGGATGCTTGATATTGTACAAAGGCGCTTGAACGAAGAAAACATCGTGTATGAATACCTCGATGGACAGACCCGAAACCGCCAAGAAAAAGTGGAGAATTTCCAAAATAACTCAGACATACGCGTTTTTCTCATCAGTTTGAAAGCAGGCGGCACGGGACTCAACCTTACCGAAGCGGATTATGTTTACCTCATCGACCCTTGGTGGAATCCAGCCGTTGAAAATCAAGCCATCGATCGTTGTTATAGAATTGGTCAGAACAAAAGCGTGATGGCCTACCGCATGATTTGTAAAGACACCATTGAAGAAAAAATCGTGAAACTCCAAGACCGCAAACGCACCGTGGCCGCAGATGTCATCCAAGTCGACAACGACAAAAAGAAATATAACTTGAAAGATGTGGAGCATTTGTTTGCGTAGCGCAAGTTTAAAATCTTAGTTGATGTTTCTCTAATATTCAAAACAAAGTTCTACCTTTGAGAATCTGAAGATAAAAAAATGAGTTTAGAAGCAAAAAAATTGAGTCTTATTGAGCGTTTTATGAAACTCAAACAAGAGCGTTCAATATTGAAATTGGAAGCTGTTATGACTGAGATAGAGCTTAATGCGCGCGCCGAAGCATCAGAAGAAGATATCAAGCGTGGTGAAATACGTTCCTATGATGAGTTTAGCAAGGAGGTTCAACAATGGCTGAAAAACAAGAATATAAAATAATCATTACAGCATTTGCTGAACGAGCATATTTCGAAGTATTGAGCTATGTGTTTGATTATTATTCCTTTGAAAGAGCCAACGAAATAGCGTTTGAACTTTTGCAATGTCCTCAAATTTTGAAAGAATTTCCACTTCTTGGAAAAGTAGAACCCAATCTGGCCCAGCGGCATCAAGAATATCGGTTTTTGCTTTTCGAGCGCACCAAAAGGACCACTGTCAAAATCATCTACTATGTGGATGAACAGACCCAAACAATCTATTTGACTGACTTTTTTCCATGTGAAATGTCCGAAGGAAGAATAGGCAAGCGAAATTGAATCCATTACAAGCTGTTGTAAATAGGGCAAAGGCATAATCATTGCTGCACCAAAATCCACAACATTTTACTATCTTCGCGCCTTCATTTATTTCGACTTTTTCACAGCAATATGAGCGCAACATACAAAGAATACAAAGGACTCAATCTACCCCAAACCGCCGACGAAATCTTGGCGTGGTGGGAACAAAATCATATTTTCGAGAAATCCATCTCCGAACGCGAAGGTCAAAAACCTTATGTGTTTTTCGAAGGACCGCCATCTGCCAATGGTTTGCCCGGTATACACCATGTGATGGCGCGCGCTATCAAAGATATTTTTTGTCGCTACAAAACGCTCAAAGGCTTTCAGGTAAAACGCAAGGCCGGCTGGGATACCCACGGACTTCCCGTTGAATTGGGCGTGGAGAAAGAACTCGGCATCACCAAAGAAGATATCGGAACAAAAATCTCCGTTGAAGACTACAACAAAGCCTGTCGTGAAGCCGTGATGCGCTACACCGACGTTTGGAACGACCTTACCCGAAAAATGGGCTACTGGGTGGATATGGACGATCCGTACATCACTTACGAACCCAAATACATGGAGTCCGTTTGGTGGCTGCTCGGACAACTGAACGAGAAAAATTTAATTTACAAAGGCTACACGATTCAACCTTATTCCCCCAAGGCGGGCACGGGTCTTTCTTCACATGAACTAAACCAACCGGGGTGCTATAAAAACGTGAAGGATACGAGTGTGGTGGCGTTATTTAAAATTTTGGGTGGTGCTCCTGCTGCATGGACAGCTCGCGAGCTGTCCCTAGCAGCCTGGACCACAACACCTTGGACATTACCATCAAACACGGCCCTTACCGTCGGACCAAACATCGACTACGTTTTGGTGCGTTCATTCAACCAATACACCTTCGAACCCATGAACGTGATTTTGGCAGAAAAACTGGTCTCCTATCAATTCGGAAAAGGCTACGAGCGCGTTGAAAATGAAACTGATTTGGCAAATTATTCCGCTGGTGACAAAACCATTCCGTATTTCGTAGGACCATCTTGTAAAGGCTCAGAATTGGTTGGTATCCGCTACGAACAACTCCTTCCTTACGCCCAACCCCACGAAAATGCCAATCAAGCTTTCCGTGTGATTCCAGGTGATTTTGTGACTACCGAAGACGGTACTGGAATCGTGCACACTGCCCCTACTTTTGGTGCTGATGATGCCAAAGTTGCCAAAGACGCTGGTGTTCCTCCGATGTTGGTTTTGGACGAAAACGGAAATCCTGTTCCCTTGGTTGATTTACAAGGGCGATTCCGTCCTGAAATGGTCGAATTTGCTGGCATGTATGTCAAAAATGAATACTACGACGAAGGTCAAGCGCCAGAAAAATCGGTGGATGTCTTGCTTTCCATCAAATTAAAAGAAGAGAACAAAGCCTTCAAGGTTGAGAAATACGAACACTCCTACCCGCATTGCTGGCGAACAGACAAACCGATTTTATATTACCCACTCGATTCATGGTTCATCAAATCTACGGAAAAGAAAGACCGTATGATTGCTTTGAACAAGACCATCAATTGGAAACCTGAATCCACCGGTACAGGACGTTTTGGCAATTGGCTCGAAAATTTGAACGATTGGAATTTGTCGCGCTCCAGATACTGGGGTATTCCGATTCCGATTTGGTCCACCACAGAAGGCGACGAACGCATTTGCATTTCTTCTATTGAACAATTGAAATCCGAATGTGATAAAGCTGTTGCCGCTGGCGTGATGTCTTCCAATCCTTTGGCGGCTTTTGTCGTGGGCGACATGTCGAAAGCGAATTATGCGAAAATCGACTTGCACAAAAACTACGTCGATCAAATCACTTTGGTATCGCCATCTGGAAAACCAATGAAGCGCGAAGCCGATTTGATTGACGTTTGGTTCGATTCAGGCGCCATGCCTTATGCGCAATGGCATTATCCGTTTGAAAACAAAGAATTGATTGACCAAAACGGTGCTTATCCTGCCGATTTCATTGCTGAAGGCGTGGATCAAACACGTGGTTGGTTTTTCACTTTGCACGCCATTTCAACCATGGTTTTTGATTCGGTGGCCTACAAAAATGTGGTTTCCAACGGTTTGGTTTTAGACAAATTCGGACAAAAAATGTCGAAGCGTTTGGGCAATGCCGCGGATCCGTTTATCACTTTGCCACAATACGGCCCTGATGCCACGCGCTGGTACATGATTACCAATGCGCAACCTTGGGACAACCTGAAATTCAACGAAGATGGCATCACTGAAGTGCAACGGAAATTCTTCGGGACGCTCTACAATACCTATGGTTTCTTCGCGCTTTATGCGAATATCGACGGTTTCAAATTTGCTGAAGCCTTGGTGAAACATGAAAATCGCCCAGAAATTGACCGCTGGATTTTATCGAAATTGAACTCTCTCATTGCCGATGTAGATGCGGCGTATTCTGAATACGAACCTACACGCGCTGGACGTTTGATCCAAGATTTTGTGAACGATCAACTATCGAATTGGTACGTGCGTTTGTGTCGCCGCCGTTTCTGGAAAGGCGATTACAGCGTAGACAAAATTTCTGCTTATCAAACCTTGTATTTGTGTTTGGAGCAAGTGGCTATTTTGATGTCGCCAATTGCCCCGTTCTATGCCGAGCGCTTGTTCCGCGATTTGAACGAAAAAACCAATCGTTTACCGCATCAATCGGTGCATTTATGTGAATTCCCGAAGGTGCAAAGTGCTTGGATCGACGAAAACCTTGAAGGACAAATGGACATCGCGCAGCAGGTTTCATCTTTGGTGTTGAGTTTGCGCAAGAAAGAAAAAATCAAGGTGCGCCAGCCTTTGCAAAAAATCATGATTCCAATTTTGGACCCAACCTTCAAGGCGCGCATTATGCATGTAAGCGATTTGATTTTGGCTGAAGTGAACGTGAAAGAAATGGAATTGCTCGAAAACACCGAAGGCATTTTGGTTAAGCGCATCAAGCCGAATTTCAAAACCATTGGTCCAAAATACGGCAAGCAAATGAAAGCCATCGCCAATTTGGTCGCCACTTGGTCGCAAGACGACATTGCGAAAATTGAACAAACCCAAGCGTGGTCGGGCGAAATCGACGGCGCCACAATCGATTTGATTCTCGAAGACTTCGAAATTCAAGCGGAAGACATTCCCGGCTGGTTGGTAGCCTCAGAAGGCGGCATCACCGTGGCTTTGGACATTACCATCAACGAAGCTTTGCGCCAAGAAGGATTGGCCCGCGAATTTGTAAACCGCATCCAAAACCTCCGCAAAGACTCTGGTTTTGAAGT
>JBIIJN010000032.1:0-26945 GCA_044233745.1 Crocinitomicaceae bacterium | reverse complement strand
TAGACTGTAGCTCGAATCACACGCAAATCAACCACCATGATGATGAGCCCAATGAAAAGCGAAATTCCAAACCACATCAACTGCTTGCCTGTGTTATTGCTGATGTCAAAAATAGATACATCAAATGATGCATTGGATGCCGAATGGATATTTACGACACCGAAAGCCACCATAAGCAGATACAAGCCCAAAAGCAAGAAATCGGTTTGTTGCGCTATGTTTTGGTCCTTTCTCATGGTATCTTTGGTGTAGGAAGGATTACGGCATCAAGAATACGCTGCTCTTTTGCTTTGTCTGAAATTTCGCGTTTCAGGTAGAATTCAATCATCAGGCTTGTGATGGGGGCCGACCAGGTGCCACCAAAGCCGGCATTTTCTGTGAAGACAGCGATGGCGATTTTTGGATTATCCATAGGTGCAAAGGCGATAAAAACAGAGTGGTCTTTGCCATGCGGGTTTTCTACGGTTCCTGTTTTTCCACAAACTGTAACGTCTGGCACTTTGGCATTTCTCCCCGTACCTCCAGCTTCTTCTGTTACACGTCGCATTCCTTCGATAACTGGAATAAAATAGATGGAATCTACCATGGTTTTATTTTTGACAAGGTATTCAGGTCGTGGACCATTTCCACCAATAGATTTCACACAATGCGGTGTAATATACCAGCCTCTATTGGCTATGATGGCTGCAATATTTGCCATTTGCAACGGGGTCAATTTTACCTCACCTTGGCCAATGGCTATACTGCGAATGGTTTTAAAAGCCCATCCATTTTTACCATACCATCGGTCATAGAATGCTGGGTTTGGAATTAATCCTGGCCTGATGCCATAGGTGTCGGTTTCCAGTCGAACGCCTAGACCAAAGCTGTGCATATATTTTTCCCAAATGGCAAGACCTAGTGCTGCGTCTTCAAAGATGCTTTTCTTCTTGCCTTGTTCAATAATTTTTTTGGTGGTGTAATAGAAGTAAGGGTTACACGAATATTGCACGGCTTTGGAGACATTGGTAGCAGGCGCATGACTATGACAGCCAACAATACTTGATGTGCAAGGAAAACCTGTGTTTTCTGTAATAACACCTTCTTGCATGGCGATTAAAGCTTGCACCAATTTGAAAATTGACCCAGGCGGATATTCTGCTTGTGTGGGTCTTGGAAATAAGGGCATGTGAGGATCAAGCAAAAGTTTTGGATAGTTAGCGCTTATGTTTTGTCGGCCAACAAGTAAATTTGGGTCATAACTTGGCGATGAAACCAAGGCCAGAAGTTCTCCGGTTGCTGGTTCAATAGCTACGATACATCCAAGTTTGTTTTTCATCAAGAGCTCGCCATAAGCTTGCAGTTCGATGTCAACTCCCAAGGTCAGATTTTGACCCTGAATGGCCACAGTGTCCATACGACCCTCTTCAAATGATTGAATGGTGTTGTTTGAAGAATTTCTCAAGAGATATTTAATGCCTTTTTGTCCTCGCAATTCTTCTTCATAGAAACGCTCCAATCCTGCTTTTCCAATAAAATCTCCACTGCGGTAATAGGGGTCGTTATCCACTTTTTCTTTATCGACTTCAGCTGTATAACCCAAAATATTGGCGGCATTGGGGTAGAGGTAATTTCTCATTGAGGTGGATACTTCATAAAAGCCTGGAAAACGGTACAATTCAGGTGCTATTCGGGCAATTTCTTCCTTGGTTATCCCCTGAACAAAGGTGTATTCGCGCGCCTTTTGGTAGTTTGATTTACCCTTATAAACGCCTTGCTGATCAACGATTTCATCGAAACGAAAACGGATAAAGGTGTCATGTACTTGCAGCAATTCAGCTAAGGCATGGGTATCTAAATCCACAATATTTTTTTCGATAAACCTCAAATCGTAGTAGGGACTATTTGCAACCACTTTGATGCCGTTTCTATCGAACATAACACCGCGTGGTGGAATAATCTCTCTTCGAGTTTCTGAAATAAATGCGGCGCGCTCCGACCAAGTGTCGTCTATTACTTGCATATGAAGCAATTTCACCGAGTAAATGACGCTGGTGGCAACAATGAAAAAGATGATGAAAAATTTACGCCCCTCAAAGTTCATTTTTCTTCGCCTTTCTTCTGAATAAAACTTGAGCTAACAAAATTACAAGCACTGTTGAAACGCTTGAAAACAGAATCTTTGAGCCGATAAACCAAATCCCAGAAATACGCAAGAATCCAAGCATATAATACCATGTGTAGAAAGCTATTATTCCAAGAGAATAAACTTTTATACACCAGTTCCAACCCATCTGGCTCAAACTTGGCGTTTGTATTTCATTGTAACCGATTGCTGGTTCAAACCATCGAAACAAACGCGGACGAATAGCGGCTAAAGTGAGTGCTGCCGATGCGTTGAGTCCATAGGTGTCGGCCAAAGCGTCAATACTTAAACCTAAGGCAAATCCGATAATCATCAACACATTGTTGGGTGTATTGAAAGGTAAAATAAAAATGAACAGTGTGTAGAATGCAATGATGAATCCGCCGGGCAACACAAGGTTGTCGAACACAAAAGTTTGCATGGCCACTAACCCAACAAACCAAAGCAGATATTTCAGGATTATTCTCATTCTAAAACAGATGCTTCTAATGTGTCCAATTCAGCTTTATGCAAATGATTTACTACATAAATATGCTTCACGCTTCCAAAGTTTACAGCTGGCTTTAATCTTAAATCCCAGTTGGCTTCTCCTTCTGCAAAATTGAGTTCAGCAACATGACCTACTGCAATGCCTCTAGGGAAAATACCGCCTGTGCCTCGAGTAGTAATCAATGCCCCGATTTTCACTTCCGTATCGTTTGGAATGCCTGTAATGTTTACCGCGTTGGGATTGGTGCCTAGCCATTTGAGTAAGCCGAATTGACCATTGGGTAGCATCACATCGATATTGATGTTTTCACTGAGAAGCGTTTTCACTAAGCAATAATGTTCAGAGACCTCGTAAACATATCCAATCAAACCGTCGTGATTAATGACCCCCATACCGCGTTTCACTCCCTGTTTTCTACCAATGTTGGCGGTTATGAAGTTGTTGGCTTTATGGGTGCTCGAACGCAAAACTTCCCCGGAAATATAGCTGTAGTTCTGTTTGAAAAGGGTGTCTTCTATGCTTGCTCTTTTGGCATCAAGTCGAATAAAACTTTCAGGAGATTTTTCTAATAGGGTTTTGTATGCCTTTTGCAACTTGCGATTTTCTTCTGTGAGTCCAAAGTATTTGGTATAGCTATGTTGGGCCTCAACAAAAGAATTGCTTATCCCCTTGGTTGAATTAGCAAATTGTATGGATGGATAAAGTTGGGAAGTAAAATAAAGATAAAGTGCAAAACCTTGAAGCAATACGAATATCAGGAACACACGGAGGTATCGAAAAATAGATCTGACATTCTGCATTTGTTATCAGGCATTAGCGCTTTATTAGTCTTTCATCAAGAACTGGAATTTATCCAAATTTTTCAAGGCGATGCTTGTACCTCGAGCCACAGCACGAAGCGGGTCTTCAGCAATGTGAACAGGCAATTTGGTGCGCAATGAAATTCTCTTGTCCAAGCCGCGAAGCATAGAGCCTCCACCCGCTAGGTAAATTCCAGTTTTAAATATATCAGCTGAAAGTTCGGGTGGTGTCATCTCCAAAGCACTTAAAATAGCTTCTTCAATTTTTGATATGGATTTGTCCAAAGCGACTGCAATTTCAGAGTAATTGATGATGATTTCCTTTGGAATACCTGTCATCAAGTCACGTCCGCGCACTGCATAATCTGGTGGTGGATTGTCCAACTCTGTCATGGCTGCACCCACGTTGATTTTGATTTCTTCAGCCGTTCTTTCACCCACCAAAATGTTGTGTTGACGACGCATGTAGTCTTCAATATCACTGGTAAAATCGTCCCCAGCAACACGAATAGATTTGTCGCAAACGATTCCTCCTAAGGCAATTACGGCAATTTCAGAAGTTCCACCTCCGATGTCGATAATCATGTTGCCCATGGGTTCTTCAACGTCGATTCCAATACCAATAGCCGCAGCCATCGGTTCGTGAATCAAGTAAACATCTTTCGCACCAGCATGTTCAGCTGAATCTTTTACAGCGCGTTTTTCAACTTCCGTAATGCCCGATGGAATACAAACCACCATACGCAAAGTTGGGTTGAACAAACGTGATCCTGGTTTAATCATTTTGATGAACCCACGAATCATTTGTTCGGCAGAATAGAAATCGGCAATAACACCATCTCTCAGTGGCCTAATGGTTTCTATTAATTTGTGGGTTTTTCCGTGCATTTGTTGCGCTTTCTTACCGATTGCGACAATCTTGCCGGTTTGAATATCTTTTGCAACAATAGATGGTTCGTCAATAACCACTTTGTCGTTCATTATAATAAGTGTGTTGGCTGTACCAAGGTCAATGGCAATCTCTTGTACAAAAAAATCAAATAATCCCATTCTGGTATAAAATCGTGATTAAGGGTTCAAACGTTTCGAATTGCACAAAGTTACAATGAAAAACAGTACGTTATCGTGCCTTTTATAATAAAAGAGTAAATCAATGTTTAAAATGTCTAACTCCTGTGAAAACCATCGACATTCCGTGCTCATTGCAATAGTTGATGCTCAATTCATCTTTGATCGATCCGCCGGGTTGAATCACGGTTTTAATACCCTCTTTGTTGGCAATTTCTACACAATCTGGGAAGGGGAAAAAAGCATCGGAAGCCATTACTGCGCCTTGCAAATCGAAATTGAAAGTTTTGGCTTTGTGGATGGCTTGTTGCAGCGCATCTACGCGTGATGTTTGTCCTGTTCCGCTGGCCAAAAGTTGCCTGTTTTTCACCAAAACAATCGTGTTGGATTTGGTGTGTTTTACCAGTTTATTGGCAAACAAAAGGTCTTCAATTTGCTCATCTGATGGAGCACGTTCGGTTTGAACGGTCAGGTCTTCTTTGGTTTCCACTTTGGCGTCTTTGTCTTGAACCAAAATGCCATTTAATGCTGAACGATAATTTTGTGTTGGTAGTGGTAAACCCTTGTCAACCAAAAGAATGCGATTTTTCTTTGATTTCATTAATTCGAACGCGGCATCGTCGAAAGCAGGAGCAATCACAACTTCGCAAAACAAATCGTTTATGAGCGTTGCTGTGTCCAAGTCGATGGCTGCATTGGCAACCAAGATGCCTCCAAACGCTGAAACTGGATCGGCGCCCAATGCTATTTCGTAAGCTTCTTTTAATGTTGGTCGAGATGCAAAACCGCAGGCGTTGTTGTGTTTCAAAATCCCGAATGTGGGTTCAGCACCTTCGAAATCGCGAATCAAATTGATGGCGGCATCAACATCTAGTAAGTTGTTGTATGACAATTCTTTGCCGTGAAGTTGATCGAAAAATGCATTCAAATCACCGAAGAAAACACCTTTTTGATGAGGGTTTTCACCATAGCGCAGCACTTGTGAGTTGTTTTCAGCAATGCGAAGTAATCCGCTGTCCTTGTTTTGGGCTGAGAAATAGTTGAAAATATGCGAGTCGTAGTGCGATGAAACGGCAAATGCATACATGGCAAAACGTTGTCTTTCTTCCAAAGTTGTTGCGCAGCCTTTGTTTTCAAGTGTTGCCAACAATTCTGCGTAGCGATCCACTGATGGCACAATAAGCACATCATTGAAGTTTTTTGCAGCAGCGCGAATCAAAGAAATACCACCGATGTCAATTTTTTCGATGATGTCTTGATGCGATGCACCAGAAGCCACAGTAGCCTCGAAAGGGTAGAGGTCCACAATCACCAAGTCGATTTCTGGGATATCAAATTTGTTGATTTCGCGCTGGTCGGTGGTGTTGTCGCGGCGGTTCAAAATTCCACCAAAAATTTTTGGGTGCAAGGTTTTTACGCGTCCGCCCAATATTTCAGGAAAGCCAGTGAGTCCCTCCACGGTATGCACCGGCACGCCCAAGCCTTCGATGAAGTTGCGCGAGCCACCTGTAGAGTATATTTTAACGTTATTTTCGTGTAGTTTTCTTACGATTGGCTCAAGACCATCTTTGTAAAAAACAGAGATAAGAGCAGATTTAATTTTTTTCAATTCAGACATGCGCAATTGCTTTAAAAAATAGGAGCGCAAAAGTAGTGTTTTTTTGAGGATTGGAGGGGAATTTGTTTTGAAATTAAGGATGAAGATTTTCTATAATTCTCAATTTTTTTCAGCGCCCTTAATACCGCTCCAAAACTTCTGTCTCATAAACCAAGTAGTTTTTTTGTTTGGCACTGCTGTATTCTGTTCGAATGCACAGCCCAAATTCATTGTATATCCATTTATTTTCGTAGGATAATACACCTTTGCTCCAACGTTGAACCAGTGTTTTTTGTCCAGTTTCGTTATACATGTAAATCCATTTGCTAATTTCTAGACCTTTGTTGTTGTACCAAGTTCTTTCTGTTTCCAGATTGTTTTGAAATTTGACTAGAAAGCTTGTATTGCCATTATCGTTTTGGTATTTTGTTTCCACGAGACTGGTGTCGCTTGCCGAGAATTTATCAATGACTCTGCTCATATTTCCTTTAGAATCCAAGGTTTCACGAATTTTTATGAGGTATCCATCTTCGAATGCATCGAAGCTGCAAACTTTTTTCTCCACTTTGCTCAATGCCACCACTTCACCTTCTTGAGAGCAGCTGTAATCAAAGCGTCGAATGAGTTTTCCTTTGCCGTTAAATGTCTCGCTTAAAATCATTTTTCCTTCATCAAAGGTGTAAACTGTTTTTGAAACTAGGCCTTTTTTGTTTGTCGAACTACTCTCAATAAGTCGATTTTCTTTATCATATTGCTTCGTGATACCATATTGAAACACATCATTTTCATAAACATCAAGTTTATTCATCTTACCCGAACTGTGATATTCATACTTTGTAATTCGAGTTGTTTTATCTGCGATTAGTTTTATTTGAATAAGCTGATTTTCATTGTTGTATTTGTTTACAAAAGAACTGATTTTCTTTCCTTTTTTGCTGAAGTTTTCACCGCTGATGAGGTAGCCGTTTTTATCAAAAAACTCTATTCGTACAGCACGTGAGCCGTTTTTATCAATTGCCGTACCGAGCGTTTTTTTAATTTTATTGGCCTTTGCGATTTCATTGGGTTTCGATAAGCCGCTATGTTCCATTTCATAGAAATAAGGGCTGCTATTCTTGCTTTGAGCCGTCAATTGATAGGTTAATACTAAGGCCGTGATGCTAAGGACAAGTGTTTTCATGATGTAGAATTTGAGTTAGGGGAATAAGAATTATTGGGGGGATTAGTTACAAAAAATTCTGCTTAAATAATTAGGGGAAAAGCAAAAATTGGACGTAGGTTTATGCTTTCATTTACCGCTTTATGCTTAGTGACGTTCGCAAAACCCCCAACAAAAAACCCTTAACTTATTGAAGGTCAAGGGTTTATTTCACAAAATAGTACTCGAGGCGGGACTACAAAATTAGGTTTTACCCAACCTTATCAATTTACAGTTGTGTTTGAAAGCATTTATTTTATTGGGTTTACTGAAATAGTAAAACCAAACGCGAAATAATAAGGATTTAAAATGTTGGGTAAAATGTTGGGTAACTTTTGGATTTAGTTATATTTGCGATGCAATTAACAAAAACCGAATTTTATGGCAAACATCAATTTTAGACCCAATAAAGGCAAAGCAGTAAGCGACCCAACGAAACCACAAAAGATTTATGTTCGTTATGTATTGGGGCGCAAAGTGGATTTTAACGCGTCAACTGGTGCAACGGTATTAATCGAAGATTGGGATTTTGAGAAACAACGCGTAAAGAACCGCGCCCACCTTACAAACCGCCTCGAGATTAATACACTACTTTCAAACCTTACAAAGCACTTTGAAGACTTTGAAGCCCAAAACCTCAAGGATGGATTTACCCCAACTTATGAAACGGTAAAAAAGCACTTTGATTCGTATGGCAAAGACGAACAGGAAACCACACCCGCCCGCCCGTTAACGTTTTTTGAGTTTGTAGATACCTACATTGAAGACGCGAAGACAAAGCCGAACCCAATAACCAAAAAACCACTATCAAAAAACACCCTCAAAGATTACGTTTTGACGCGTAACACCCTCAAAAAATTTAACGATGAGGTTAAAAGATTCAATTTTGAAGATATTGATTCGGACTGGTACGATGATTTTACGACATGGTGTAATAAAAGAGGGTTTAAAGACAACTACAAAGGCAAACATATAAAGACCCTCAAAACGTTTCTAAATTAAGCCCTCGAGCATGGTTTGACCACGAACCGCAACCACCAAAAAAGAGCGTTTTCAGTATTCAAAGAAGATACCGATTCGATATATTTAAACCTCGATGAGTTAACCGCGATTTGGCAACTGGATTTGAGCAACAACGCAACAAAGGAACGCGCCCGCGATTTGTTTTTGATTGGTTGTTTTACGGGTTTACGTGTATCCGATTACAACAACTTAAAGCCCTCATCAATTAAAGAGATTAACGGCGTTAAAATGTTCGTTGTAAAGACCCAAAAGACAAAGAAAACGGTTGCAATACCTATGCACCCGATTGTTGACGCGATATTGACCAAATACGATGGGATACCCGCCCATATGTTTGACCAAAAGATTAATCAAAATATCAAAGAGGTTGCGCGCCTTACTGGACTTGATGAGGTTATTGAAACGACCGCCACAATATCGGGTTTAGAGGTTACTCAAAATCAATCAAAATTTGAACTGGTAACGACCCACACCGCGCGCCGTTCGTTTTGCACCAACGCGTATTTGATGGGTATGGATTCACTTGATATAATGGCAATTAGTGGACATACAACCGAGAAAAATTTTCTCAAATACATCAAAGTAACGCCCGAACAAAGAGCCGTTAAAATGAGCAAATCAAAGTTTTTCACGAACGCCACCGCGTTAAAAGTTGGGTAATATGAATACTGAAGAAATACTTTATAAAACAAAAAATACTGAGATATCAGTGATTGAAGCAATGAGTATTATTTTGCAGCAAACACAAAAAGACTCGTATTTAATTTCTTTGTTTGTTAATGATGCAAAACAGTGGTTACATTTTTATAAGTATTGTTTGAATAGTGAGATTTTTGAAGCATTGGAAAAACTCGAGGGTTTAGATTTTTCAATTGAAGTCAATAATACCGACAAATATAGTCCGACAGAACTCAGTGTAATGCACAACGCGTTATTGTCTAATTATATGAATGTTTCTGAAGTAATTGAACATAAAATAGAAAACAACATAGAATCCCAAGATTCTGAAGATTGGTTTTTCCCATATGAAGAGAATTTTTTTTCTTTAGAATTTATGCTTATTGAAGATTTGATTTTGCATTTAACCGAATATATTAAACCTCATCAATCAATTGTAAAACCAAAAGAAAAACCCACCTCATCAGATTCTAAATATCATGTTGTAAATAGTCAAAATTGGAATACTTCAGATAGGTTTGATTTACTCAACGCGTTGGGATTTATTAAGCAGTTAAACGAATCAGGATTAACAACCGATGAGATTAAGGATGTTTTGGCAATTATATTAAAAACCACCCCCGAAAACGCGCGTAAAACAATGTACGGGACTACTAACACACAATCAAACCAAACCGAGCAAATAAAGGCTTATAAGGATAAATTTAAGTCAACAAATAAAGACTAAAGGGATACTTCAACTATCCCCCCGCACCTATCCCCCGACCACCTTTGACCCAATTTTGTGCCGAACAAAAAACAAAAATGTTATGGTACAAAATCAATCAATTCAACTGTTAAACATCACAACGAATGATTTAACAAACCTCATTAAAGAGGGTATTAAGTCCGAGATTTCGGAACTAAAGAAAACACTAAACCCCGAAAGTTTAGAAAGTCCACATTTAACGCGAAGACAGGCGGCGGCGTTTTTCGGCGTTTCTCTTAATTGTATAAACGACTGGACGCGAAAAGGTATTTTGAGAGCCTACAAAGTAGGGCAAAGAACGTATTTTAAGCGTTCGGAATTGATGCAAGTAATGTTTAACCAAAAAGCCGTTTAACATGAAAGCAATTAACGAAAACAACCGAAACAAATCTATTTCGATTAATCCCGAATTTAACGACCTCAACGCCCCGCAAACAATTGTAAACCATGTTGAGAAACTCGTAACAGAATCAACCGACGAACCAACGCCACAAAGCGAAGTATTTAAGCAATTGATAAGGCAATTCAATAAGGTTAATTTTATGGGAATTGCAAACCCTCAAGGCGACCCCGAATTTAAATTAGGTAACAAACATTATTCTGTTATTTCAATTGATGAGGTTATAAAATTAGCCGAACAAAACCGTTGGGGTTTATGTAAAAATCACGACTTCATTTATTTGTATAATGGTACATATTGGGCAACCCTTGAAAAAGAAGTATTTCAAAAGTTTTTAGGGTTCGCCGCCGAAAAAATGAGCGTACCAATTTTGACGGCAAAATATCATAGGTTTAGAAAAGAGTTGTTTGAACAGTTTTTAGCAACCGCGTATTTGCCCACACCCGAAAGCGATAAAAATACAGTACTCATCAACTTATTGAATGGAACGTTTGAAATAAGCCCACAGGGGACGCGTTTAAGACCGTTTGACCGTAAAGACTTCATAACATACCAACTACCATTTAAACACGACCCACAGGCAAAAGCCCCGATTTTTGAAAAGTATCTAAATACAGTTTTGCCCGATGTTGAACGCCAAAGGGTTTTAGCTGAATTTTTAGGCTTTGTATTTATCAAACATGGTAGCAATGCACTCAAAGAAGAAAAAGCATTGATTTTATACGGTACTGGGGCAAACGGGAAAAGCGTTTTTTTTGAGATTGTTAACGCTTTGTTGGGTACTCAAAACATTAGTAGTTATTCGTTACAAAGCCTTACAAATGACAACGGATATTTTCGCGCTAAAATTGCAAATACATTGGTAAACTATGCAAGTGAAATAAACGGCAAACTTGAGTCTTCAATATTTAAACAATTAGTATCAGGCGAACCCGTTGAGGCGCGTTTACCATACGGGCAACCATTTATTTTGAAGCAATACGCAAAGTTGATTTTCAATTGTAACGAATTGCCAAAAGACGTTGAGCACACAAACGCGTATTTTAGACGGTTTTTAATTATTCCTTTTGACGTTACAATACCGCCCCACGAACAGGATAAAAACCTACATACAAAAATTATTGAAAGCGAATTATCAGGCGTTTTTAATTGGGTACTGGATGGATTAAAAAGACTACTCGAGCAAAAGCGTTTTTCAGATTGTGAAGCTGCAAAAATAGCCGTTGAACAATACAGGATTGAAAGCGATAGCGTACAAATGTTTTTAAGAGAAAACGAATACAATGTTTCAAACCAACATGAAACGCTCTTAAAAGATGTTTACAGCGAATATAAGTCTTTTTGTATTGAAAACGGTTTTAGAGCTTGTTCAAATCAAACGGTTGCAGATAGGTTGCGAAGTTATGGATACAACACCCACCGCAAAAATATTGGTACGGTTGTAAACGCCTCGAAAAAAGATGTTTTTTAATCTTCACACGCTTCACACGCTTCACGATATGAATACGCCACACCGTTACATCTTTGAAAAAGGTAGTAAAAAACACGTTTGCCCACGTTGTACGAAAAAGACCTTTGTTTGTTATATCGACGCGATTACAGGCGATTATTTGCCGCCACAGTACGGACGTTGCGACCGCGAAAGCAAATGTTTGTACCACCTCAGCCCGTATAAAGACGGTTACGCAAAAGCAATACAGGAACAGGAACGAGGCAATAATAACGCCACCCCGATAAACTGGACGCCTCAACAAATAATTGAACAACCACAACCCGCGCAACCCGTATTTTTTCCCGTTGATGTTTACGCAAAAACACTAAACCCCGAAAGTTATGAGAAAAATGTATTTATTCAAAACCTTTTACAAAGCGTTAAATATCCCTTTGCCGTTGATGAGGTTACAAAGGTTGTGCAGCTTTACAGATTGGGAACGGTTGCGAATGGTTACAGAACAGGTGCAATTACTTTTCCTTACATTGATATAAACGGGAATATTCGAGCCGTACAAGTCAAACAATTTGACGAGGCAAACCACACAACGGGCACGGATTTTTTGCACTCGATTATTGAAAAACACTATACCCGAAACAATACCCCGTTGCCCGAATGGTTACAGGCGTACATACATCAAGATAAACGCGTTTCATGTTTGTTTGGGGAGCACCTTTTAAGTAAATACCCACAAAACCCCGTTGCATTAGTTGAAGCCCCAAAGACCGCCGTTTATGGTACTTTGTATTTTGGTGCACCCGAAACGCCAAACGGTTTAATTTGGTTAGCAGTTTACAACAAAAGCAGTTTTTCGTTTGACAAGTTGAAAGCGTTAAAAGGGCGTTTTGTTTATGTTTTTCCCGACCTATCAAAAGACCGTCAAACATTTAACGAATGGCAAAGCAAAGCAAAGGATTTTGAAAGCCGTTTATCAGGAACGCGTTTTATCTTTTCGGATTTACTCGAGCAGTTAGCACCCGACCGCGATAAGGAAAACGGTAACGATTTAGCAGATTATTTAATCAAACAGGACTGGCAACTATTCCGAAAAAAGAATGTTAAAAATTTAACAGAATCAACCGAGCATCAAAATAGTGTAGAGAGTGAAGATAGTGAAGCCCAAAAAAGAATATTTTTTGAATCAAACGAACCTCAACTTAATGAATATGAAAACAGATATACAGAACTTAGAAAACGAATTGAATCGAACAGAAAACGAATTACAAAATACAACCTCGAGATTACTCGAAACGAGGCGCAAATTAGAGATTTGGCAACGGCGTTTAAAGAGGCTTCAAAGGGGTGCAGCGTCAAATGGTATGCCCCTAAATATATTAACGAACCAAAAGAGCACGAACGATTAAAAGCATTGATTTACTGGACTTCATAAAACATAAAAGGGGCACGACATTACGCGCCCCTCTTATTTGCAATTAACACAACCGAAAGTTGTGAAGTACAAATTTAAAAATAAATACTATGAATGACCCGAAAAATACGGACAAAAACGGGCGCGATGGATTGGGTAAATTCACGACGGGCAACAATGGCAAACCCAAAGGAGCAACCAATAAAAACACCCGCGATTTGAGGGATTTTATTACTGGTTTTCTGAATGACAAAACGCCCGAAATATCCACATTATGGGATACCCTCGAAGACAAAGACAAACTTTCTTTGTTTATGCACCTTTGTAGATTGGTATTGCCTAAAGTAAATGAAGACAACGAACGCGAAGACAATAACCAACTAAAGCAGCCTATTTGGATAGTTGCCGACAATAGTCTTAAATCAGGTTTAAACATCCCTAATTTGCCCGATATTGGAAACCGTAACAACCCCGAACCCATTACAGGAATGGAAATAATTGATTCAGGCGCGCCACAATTAACAAAAGAGCAAATTGATAAATTAATCGATAAACTTTAAACCATGCAATTCGAGATTAAAACAAAAGACGATTTGATAAACTTTATTGAATCCCATGAGTTGACCACTAAACAAGTGAACGACTTACTGGCAAAAACTAAAACAATGGGTTTATTTATTTATGACCACACCCCAAAGGAACGCGCCCGAATTTTAAGAGAATCATTTGAAAGTAAAGAAATGAGAATATTTTTAGATGTTGGGGATATTGGGCAAATCGAAAATGATTGATTTAGAAACCCTAAAAAAGAGGCAAATCTCAAAATGTTGGGTAAAATGTTGGGTAAAGTTTAAGTCTATAAAAACAAAACCCCTCAAAATCAAGCGATTAAGAAGGGTTTTTGTACTCGAGGCGGGACTTGAACCCGCACGCCCATACAGGCACAGGATTTTAAGTCCGGCGTGTCTACCAATTCCACCACTCGAGCTTAAATCCTATTTCAAAAATTTCCATAGCAGTTCATGGAAACAAAAAAAGAGCCGAGGCTCTTTTTGAGCGGGAGACGGGATTCGAACCCGCGACCCCGACCTTGGCAAGGTCGTGCTCTACCAACTGAGCTACTCCCGCTTGTCAACGCACTATAATTATCTAAAAATTATCAGGTCGTGCTCTATCTCCCGATAATTGTCGGGAGCGCTACTCCCGCGAGACTTTAAAAAAAACGAAGAACCTTTTGTTCATTCGGGGTGCAAATATAAAGTCAATTTTTATTCGTGCAATACTTTCTCAAAAAAAATCAATTAATTTTTACGCAATTACTGTCGCGAAACAATCAACTTGCTGCTCAAGTCGCCAGATTGTTTTCTGATATTCAGCACATAAACACCATTTGGAACATCTGAAATATCTATTTGAAAATTGTGTTTTTGTGGGTTCAAATTCCCCCCAAAAATTTCTTTAATCAATATACCAGAGCTGCTAAACAAGGCCAAACTCACAAATTCGTTTTCGCTAGCAAAGCTCACCGTTGCCAAATGAGAAGCTGGATTTGGATAACAAAGCAGTTCTTGGGTATTTATCTCCGAATTTTGATCGATACCCACATTTCCGTTGCAGGCTTGTGCAATAGGCATTAGATTAACTTGGTTTTCAAATAGTCCCTGAACATCCGATTCAGATACACCAAACCAATCGTGGAGAATCGATGCATATACGTCGCGGAAATCATATTGCATTGGCACACCAGCTTGATTTTCAATGGTATTGGAAATTGTTGGGTTGTTTCCGATAACTTGTGCTGATAAACATGAACCAAACAAAAACAAAGGAGCTGCATCGCCATGGTCTGTACCGTTGCTCGCATTAGAAGCAATTTGACGGCCAAATTCAGAAAAAGTCATGCCTAAAACACGTTCGCTAAGACCTAAGAGGTTGATATCATCCATAAAAGCATGAATGGCATCAGATAAGGTTTTCAACAAATTAGCATGTGCGCCTGTAGTAGGACTACCGTTCACAATTTGTCCATCATGTGTATCAAATCCATTGATATTCAGGATATAAACTTTGGTTTGTGCGCCCCCAGAGATCAATCTTGCTATTTGTTTCAAATGCATAGCAGTTTCGTTATTGGCATCATATAAACTGGAAAGCGAGTTGCCAGCGTTGTATGCGTTTTGAAGTGCCTGACCATATTGGTCAGATTGCAAAATCATGTTATTGATATGTGTAATATGCGCACCGTAGTATCCAGTGTGAACTGCTGTTACGCCCCCTCCGACATTAAAATGTTGTGAGGCATCATTGGAGGCTATAGAGAAATTAGAAACCAATCCTTGACAGGTTGCTGAAACCTCATAACCCATACTTATTGCAAATGGGTGCGGGAAATCTTCGTTGGGATAGTTCGTTGGATAATTTTGATGATCTCCTTGAAAATAACGCCCCAGCCAACCTGTTGAAGCATCGTTGTCAATGTTTCCAGAAGTCCAAATATCCATAGAACGGAAATGACTTCTGTTTTGCTGAGGATAGCCCACATTTTGGATGATACCCAGTTTGCCATTTTGAAACATGTTGGCCATACCAGTCATGCTCGGATGTAAAGCTAAATTGTTGCTGTTGAGGTTGATTAAATTAGCCTGAGGGATGTGTAAACTTGGTCGTTGGGCTACTAAGTTGTCAAATTGATCGAGCGGAATCAGAGTATTCAGGCCATCATTTCCTCCATTCAATCGAATCAATACCAAAACACGGTCTTCTCCGCTACGCCCGAATTTAAACAAATCTTGCGCAATAGCTTTCATTGGAATACCGTTCACTGCAACTGTGATACCTGCTGCTCCAAGTGCCGATTTTTTTATAAAATTTCGTCTTTTCATTACTAAAAGTCTTAGGTTAGGATTAAATTACATGAAATTCTGCCATTCTGTAAAAACCAGACAACATAGCAGTCATGCGCCCACGTATCAGGTTAGCCTGAGCTGTGTTGCCCGGATTTGAGGCATAATTGTCATACTCCATGGTCCAAACAGTGCCCCCTTGTCCGTTATGGAGCAGGGTTCTCAGATAGAGTCGTTGTGTTGGACTCAATGGCTTACAACAAAACATGGATTCAATTTCAAGTACAATCCCTAAATCATCGTTGGGATAGTCCATGGCGTTTAAAAAGCCCAAGGCGTCTATTTGAATTTGCTGCCCGTTGATCATCGGCCCGGAGTAGAGCACCCACCAAGAGAATCCTGATCGTTCTTTGATCCTTGCAGAGTTAATCCAAAGTTGAGAATATGCCGGAGAAAGGAAAAAAGGATACCAACCTGCAACTTCAGATGGAGCCGTAATATTCATCCCGTTTGTTCCGGTAATCCAATGAAAATTGTAATACACCTCGGTTGTAGTTGGCAAGTCATAATTCAAATTGGTGTTGGTTGAAGTAAACATGGTTGCCATGAAATCACAAGGATCTTTTACAATGGTGCCGCGCAATGTAGCGTCAAAGAAATGCTGGCTTGATAAGAGGGTAGAAATGGCTTGCAAGATATCATAGTTGTTGGCTATAATAAGGGCAGCAAGTGGCTCTATAATAGTAGAATTCACATCAGGTGTGATGTCGTAGTTAACGAACCAACGGTATAATTTTTTGCTGATATAATGCGCTACTTGTTCTTCTTGAAAAATGATGTCTATCAGATCTTTGTATTCTTCATCAGCATTATCAGTTATCACTGCGTTATTGAATTTATCTGAAAGCTGTTTGGTACTCGTGTCATGTAATATGGGCATAAATACAGACTGCGCTATTGAACCTTGACTAACTGTGCCAGCATAATTCTGTATTGTCCAACCTGTTAGCACTTTTGAAGCTGCCAAAATATCAGCTTCGGTGTAGTACGTATAGTCGCCTGGACCAATTTGTGGACCTTTACCAATAGTGAATAATTCAAATAGCTCCCGAGCAAAATTTTCATTAGGAGAATATTGCGTATTGAAGGCCCCACTCAAAAACATCAGCATTTCTGGGTTTATGGTCATGTCTTTCACCAATTGCTTGAAATTACCCAAACAATTGTTTCTAATTAGGCTAATGTATTGATATCCAATATTGGGTTCATGTTCCATTCTCACGCCAAAGTGATTCAACCAAAAAAGCGTCATTTTTTCTTTGATGTTCATGTCGCCCGAATACAACTTTTGATTCATCCATGAAGTAAGCGAAACGCGACGCATGTTATCCACAACTGCCCCGTTGGTGTTCGGATACAAGTTGTTTACCCAAGTAGTGCCCAAGGGCGTCATGGGGTCGTCGTTGTTAAAGGCCACAGGAAAATCGTCAGGAGAAAGGGCCAACAAAGCACTTATAGTGTTGCTCAGACCATTATCTACAGACCAATTGATGTGTGCTTTTTTGTAGCCTACCACAGTGCGTTTAAGCAGATGCGTGGCTTCAGTTTTGGTCCATGGACCGGTGTATGGTGCTAAAGACATTTGCTAGGTTTTGAAATGACTTAGCAAAAATAAAATAAAAAATCAATGCGCCAAGTATCTGGAGAAATTACTTGGTACTTTTGAATAATTCGGTCATTGCTCTGCCACGACCTGTTGGCATTTCTACGTTGAACATGTATGCAATAGTGGCAGGAATGTCGATCAATTCTTGATTTGCGTTTTCAGCGTTCACACCTTGCTTAAAATCGGGTCCTAAGGCAAGTAGGAATATTCTTTTGTTGCTTTCAGTTCTTGGACCGTGCGAAATAAAGCCATCTTTAAAACCATCCGCATTTCGGCCATGGTCGGTGGTGATGAATAGTGTTGTTTTGTCTTTCATTTCGGGGTGCTTTTGAATCATTTCCCAAAGTTCGAGGGCATATTCATCCGATTTTTTGATCGCATTGATATAGCCTTCCCAGCGATTGGCATGGGCATTGGCGTCTGGAGCGAGTAAATTCACCAACATGATTTTGGGGGCATAGGTGTTGATGACTTGCTTCACTTTGATCCATGTGAAGTGGTCGCCCACGTAATCTTTACCGTTGCCATTTAAACCGCAAAAGGTGTGGGGTTGGTACAAATCGTTCCATTTTTTATGCACCGTGTTACCCAAAATGGAAAGTTTTCCTTTACTCGAAATAACCCAAAGTTTGTCTTTGTGTATTTCGTATTGCTTCATGTAATACTGGAAAATGGAGGGGTATCGTGGCAGCTGACTTCCATTGTTTCTGATGCGTTGGTAACGCCCCGTAGTCATGGCTGTATGACCTGCATTTGTTGTTGTTTTCTTTGTATTTGCTCTGAAATTGGTATTCAAAACGCCTTGTGGAGCAAGTTTGTGCTTCAAGTTGGGCACATTTTGAAAAGTACTATCACCAAAAGTTTCTGTATGTCGCACGCCATCAATCACTAAAATGATTACATACTCAGTTTTGAATTTGTTTTGGGCCAAGCTCGGGCAAATAAACCAAAGCGCTATGAGGATTGAAAAATATCGCATGTTGTAAAATTTCGTGACAAAAGTAGTTAGAAAGGCTCAATGCCCTTGATGTTGAGGAATGATTTAACATGAGTTAGTAATTATTTGTTGTTGGATTTCACTTCCTCACTTTCAATTCTGCCATTTGCCCGTTCGCGCTTTTATTAATCGTAACTTTGCGCTTTCAAATTACATTATGAGTTCAGAGTCAGGCTATATTTTCGGGGTTCACGCAGTTATAGAAGCGTTGCGATCCGATGCTATCATCAATAAAATTCTCATTCAAAAAGGCATGGATAAGCAATTGTTTATCCAGTTGAAAAATGAATTGAAGGGTCAAACACATCAATTACAGTTTGTGCCCATTGAGAAAATCAATAAAATCTGTAAACAAAATCACCAGGGAGTTTTGGCATTTGTTTCGCCAGTGGAATACTATCAAACGGTTGATATTATCGAAGAATTAGTTGAAAAAGGCAAACAACCACATTTTTTGATGTTGGATAGAATTACAGATGTGCGCAACTTTGGGGCTATCGCTAGAACAGCAGAATGTATGGGCGTTGATGCCATTATTATTGCTGCCAAAGGTGCAGCACAAATTACTCCTGATGCGATTAAGACATCATCTGGTGCTTTGAGTAGAATTCCTGTTTGTCGCGAAGAACATCTCCAAGATGTGTTGCTGATGATGAAGCAATACGAGTTGAAAATTATTGCTTGCACCGAGAAAACTCCTCATTTAGTCCCTGATACAAATATGCTCGGTGGCTCTGTGATAATCATGGGATCGGAAGAAGATGGCATTTCTCAAGAGCTGCTTAAACTAGCCGATGTCCGCGCAAAAATTCCAATGATGGGCGCAATTGCATCTTTGAATGTAGGTGTCGCGACAGGTATTGTTCTGTACGAGAAAATGATGCAGGAAAAGGCGAGGGTGGAGTAAGTTTTTCCATCGCTTGTTTTATTGTGCTACATTTGCCCAAATCACAAACTTATTTTGATTTCACAACAATATATTGGGCGTTTTATTCAAAAGCATGGTCTTTTTGTCGCTTTGTTGCTTTTCGGCGCCGTACTTAGAGTGCTGTTTATCAGTGTTCAAGGATTGTCTCACGATGAACTCAGCGCATGGAACCGCATTAGCGATTATGATTTTTGTGGCGTTTTGGAATACGGCGTAAAACCAGATATGCACCCAGCTTTTATGCAAATTCTGCTCCAATATTGGGTGCGATTTTTTGGAGATGCTGAGTGGGTTTTTCGTTTGCCAAGCACACTTTTTGGACTTGCTGGCATCGTGCTGATGTATCAATTTTCGCTACGTTTTTTGAGGAAAGAAGCGGGATTATTCGCAACAATTTTAATGCTTTTTTTGGTGTTTCCCATAATGCACACGAGTCTTGCACGACCCTATGCACCTGGTTTTTTCTTCATTTTAATTCTATTGCACGGTATTTTCAAATTGGAACACAGCCGCATTCGTAAACAATATTTTTGGTCCTCGATTTTTATTACAATTGGAGCCACCGGCGCCATATATACACATTATTATGCTGGATTGATGGCCGGGATTTTAGGTGTAACGGCGCTCTTTTATGTGGCCAAAAATCGTTGGATTTATTTGATTGCTGCTGGGTTTCTAGCCTTGTTTCTGTTTCTGCCGCATTGGGAAATCACTAAAGAACACCTTTCTCGCGATGGACTGGGTTGGCTGAGTGCACCTGAACCGCAGTGGCTTTGGGATTTTTTGGTCTTGTTTTTCAACAACAATGCTTTCTTGTTGATACTGTTCCTAGCTGCAATAATTTATCTCTTGATTCGTCAAAAATTTAAAATTGAATCCGAATATCGCTTTTTGATTGTTTCTTTTTTCATTTTGTACTTTTTCTCCTATTTGGTGTCGCTTTTATACACCCCGATTTTGCGTGAACCCGGAGTTTTCATGATACTTCCGCTCTTGTTATTAGGCTTGGGAGGACTTTTTTCAAATATCCCAGAGCGTATTTTTAATTTTGGAGCAATTGGTGTTTCGATATTTTTAACGGTCCACACATTTTATCAAGGACAAATGCTGAAATCAGTTCATTTTGAGCCGTTTAGAGAAATGACTGCGTTGATGATTGAAGCTGACGAGCAATTTGGCGAAAAAAATATCTTGCGTTTTTGCAATGTCACCAATATCAACTATTTGAATTATTATGCGCGTGAAAATGGCGCAAGTTTGGATTTTGAAATGACCATCATTGAAGAAATTGACGAAATCCACCAATTGGCGCAAATCGTTGCAGCATCGGATCAGGAATACTGTATGTTGGCGCGCACCAATCGAGCTCAGAACGTAATCCAACTTGAGATTATTCGATATTTTTTTCCAGAAGTGGTGATGCATCAAGATTTTTTCAATGCCAATTTCACCGTTTGGAAGCGCGGTGATTTCAATAATCGTAAGTTCATGAAAGGTATCAGTGAAGCTACGCATCCCGGCTTTTTTAAAGAATGGAATTCTGATTCTACCCGTGCCGAATTTATTGGTGATTTGAGAATTCCTTGCAGCATTTTAAACTCCATTGAGGGCTATCTGCTTTTTACAGCTGATGGTTGGATTGATTCTACAACGCAGTCTTTGAATTTTGTTGTAGTTGCCGAACGAAAAGGTGAATTGTTAAAAGATGGAGAGAACGCGGTGCTGTATCAAGCTTGGGATCAAATGCAAATCCTCCAAATCAGCGGGAAGAGAACGTTTTTCACTGCAGTAGAAATCCCAAAGAAATTATTTGATACGGATGTACTGCATATTTATTTTTGGAATCGTAACTTTGCTCAAGTCAAAATTAATAAACCCAAGATATATGTTGTACAAGCAGGTCTTTAGTGTTATCTTGTTGCTGGTGTTGGCAACACATGCCGATGCGCAAATCAATAAGCGTATGAAACGTTTCATTGGCACATGGGAATATGAAAACATTCGTGGTTTTGAAGTTTGGAAAGAAAATGGTAATGAACTGGCGGGTTTGGGCTATCGCATTAAGAATGAAAAGGATACGGTGCTAATTGAAAAAATGCGCATTACCCTGGAAAACAAAAAATTGGTGCTCTATGCAACCGTAATTGGTCAAAATGAAGGCAAAGAAATTCGTTTTCCAGAATCGGATAAAACGAAATTCAAGTTTGTCAATAATACGCATGATTTCCCGAAATCGATTTATTATCAGTTCAAATTTTTGAGGAGGAAAAAAGTGCAAGTTTTGTTGAATCATCCTCATAAAGACACCCATACCAAGCCGATTGTGATGGTTCGCAAGAAGTAGTTTTTCGCATTGCTAATAAATGATATTCGGCAATTGACTCAGTTGCTCGATTTTATGAACAGAACGCACATTTTTGTATTCCCCCTTCGGATCAAAAAGAATGCCCTGCATCCCCACTTGATTAGCGCCCAGCACGTCAGTCTCCAAATGATCGCCTATCATCGCTGATGTACTTGCTTGAGCACCAGCTTGTTTGAGTGCTTCGTGAAAAATTTTGGGGTCAGGTTTGCTTATACCGATAGCATCCGAGCAAATGATCACATCGAAGTAAGATGTCAAATTTGATTTTTGCAATTTCAAATGTTGCACTTCACTGAATCCATTGGTAATGATATGTAGCTTTTTTCCACGTCCTTTTAGTGCTTCCAGTGTTTCAATCGTATTTGGGAAAAGTAGGGTCAAATGCGGACATAGTGCTATGTAACTTTCCGAATAAGTCTCCGCAATTTTATAATCATCAATGCCATATTTGCTCAATGCCCGTGAAAATCTACCGATGCGTAACTCTTCTTTTGGCAAAACACCTTGTCTATACTCAGCCCACATTTGCTCATTGATGCGCTTATAATCCGATATAAAAGCCCGTTTGTTTTGAATTTCTTTAGCCAAATCCAAGCGATCAAAAATTTGCGAAAGTGCCTCATGAGAATTTTGGTCGAAATCCCACAAGGTTCGGTCTAAATCAAAGAAAACGTGGTTTATAATCATATCAGATAAATGATAACCGTGCCGATAAATCCATTGATCACCAATCCTGCAATCACGATTGGGAAAAACAAAGTTCGTTTGCCATAGAATTTGGTCGCGATTATGGTACCAATGGGCACACTCAAGAAAAATGGAAAGAAAAAAGCACAAACGAAATAACCAAAGCGACGTCTTGTGCGCACAACGATTTTATTGGTTCGGGTAAACTTTTTTGGTTCAAAATACTCAAAACCCATAGACAAAGCATTTTCTCTACGATTTTTGCGTTTTTGTGCAGCACGCGCCAATAATTTGTAGGTGAACTTATAGAATATGAACGACGTAAGCAGTCCTCCTGACAATACAGAAAAATAGGTTTCTAAGAAGCTCAATTCAGCTACTTTACCATATACGGGTGCAAACATGAACTTGATGGATGACAAAGCAACCAAACTGAGATAATGCCAAATCATGACTATTGTTCTTAAATTTTTTCGCCAAATGCCAAGTCGCCTGCATCGCCTAAGCCAGGCACAATGTAGGATTGCGCCGTAAGTTCAGCATCAACAGCAGCCACCCAAATTTCGGTATTGGCGGGCATGTTTTTTTTCACGTAGGCTAAAGCTTCTTCCGATGCTATGGCCGAAACGATATGCACCATTCTTGGTTTTCCATAGAGCAATAATGCTTTGTATGCACTGATCATAGACCGACCTGTGGCCAACATCGGGTCGCAAAGAATTAAGTCGCGCTTATCTATGTTTGGTGAGGCCAAATATTCAATAAGAATGTCGTATTCCTCATTGTTTTTATGCTTTCTGTAAGCCGAAATAAATGCCGATTCAGCTTGGTCGAAATAGTTCAAAACACCTTGATGAAGTGGCAGTCCCGCACGCAAAATGGATGCAATAATGGGTTCTTCTTGCAAAATATCCATTTCTTTTTCGCCCAAAGGGGTTTCAATTGTTTCGCGGATGTATTTTAATTTTTGAGAAAGTTCATAGGCCAAAACCTCTCCAACACGTTCCATGTTTCTCCTGAAACGCATCGGTTCGCGCTGAATATCAGCATCTCGCATCTCGTAGATGAATTTGTTGAGAATGCTATTCTTATCTCCAATTCTATGTATCATAAAAGGTAATTGAGTACACTAACAATGAAGTGCTAATGTACTCAATTTATCCTATCGAATTCGGAAATGAAAAACTTTGCTTATTATTTTGCTAGCGCAGCAAGTTGAAGTGCCCGCGAATTAAAACATGTTTGTCTTTATACAGTTCTTTATACTGAATTTGCCAAATATAAGTGCCGTCAGGACTTGGCATTCCTCCATATGTTCCATCCCAACCATAGCGCGCATCATTCGACTCAAAAACGATCTCGCCCCAACGGTTAAAAATCACAAGGTTGAAGTTGTAAATATCGTAGCCCGCAGTGAATATTGGAAGGAAATTGGGGTTAAATAAGTCGCCATCTGGTGTAAATGTATTAGGCACATAAAAAATTACCTGGTTTTCTACGATAATAAGTTGTGTTGCTGTATCCGTGCAACCATGAGAATTGGCAACAACGAGCGTAACGTAGAGGTTTCCAGCTTGCTCAGGATAGGTGTGGGTAGGGTGTTCTTGCGTGCTTGTTCCACTGCCATCACCAAAATCCCAAAAAGAAGAGGAATGACCTGTTGATGTGTTTGTGAAATTGGCAGTCGATTCTATATTGGACAATTGTTGTGGATTGACCGAAAAACTGGCAATAGGTTGTGGATTTACGCATACCAAATCTTCCTGAGTTACACTTGTAATACATCCATTGGCACTGGTTACTTGTAGGGTCACGTCGTAACAACCAAAGGAGTTATACGTTCCAGTCACATTGCCACAGCTATTCAACACAACACCGTTTCCAAGGTTCCACTGACATGTACTTCCTGGACTTGCATTACCACTGGTAAAAAACACTTCAACAGGCGCGCAGCCATCTTGAATGTTAGCCGTGAATGACACCTGAGGCATTGGATTTACAGTCAAATTCAAAATGGCTAAAGAATCACATCCCAAAGAAGATGTTAAGGTTACCGTGTTCATTCCAGAACTGGATAGGCTAAGCCCATTCCAATAATAGGGCGCTTGATTTTGACAAATTGAAACATTTGTGGTGCTTGTTAGTACATTAAACACCGTCAAATTTAAAATGGCAGTTGAATCGCATCCAACCGAATTCGTAAATAATGCCTGATGTTGCCCACCATTGTTGATTGACTGACCATTCCATAAATAGGGCAAGGCATTCGAACATACCGATACATTGGTTAAACTTTGACTTGGGTTGTTCACCACGATTGTGGAATTTGTGTTTGTGGCACATAAACCTGGCGTGGGTGAAAATGTGTAACTTGTTGTGGCGGTGTTGTTGATTGCTGGCGACCAAGAACCCGTGTATCCATTGAGAGATGTGCTGGGCAGCGCTGGAATATTTGAACCACTACAATAAGGTCCAACTTGATTAAATGTTGGCGTAATGTTCGGATTTATCGTAATGGATTGCGTTGTTGTAGTTGCACAAAGTCCTGGGTTTGGTGTGAAGGTATAAGTCGTTGTGGCGTTGTTGTTTATCATTGGCGACCAAGAACCATTGTAGCCATTTATAGAACTTGTGGGAAGCGGATCAATTGTGGCGCTAGCGCAAAATGGACCAACTTGAGAAAATATAGGAGTGATGTTGGGGTTTATTGTAATGCCCAAAGTTGTTGAGGTTGCGCATTGCCCTGGGGTAGGTGCAAATGTGTAGGTCGTTGTTGCTTGATTATTGACTGCAGGCGACCATATCCCTGTAAAACCGTTATTGGATGTAGTGGGTAGAGCCGCTATGTTTGCATTTGCACAATACGGACCTATGGCATCAAAAGTCGGTGTAATGTTTATATTCACAACAATCGTCATGGTTTGATTTGTTGCGCAGATTCCACCATTGGCGACAGAAGTTGGGGTAAAAGTATAAGTGGTTGTCGCAGTATTATTGATGGCCGGTGACCAAGTTCCGGTAACCGCATTTTCTGATGTTATTGGCAAAGCAGGGATATTAGCACCGCTGCAAAATGGACCGATTTGAGTGAAGCTAGGAATTGCATTTGGAGTAATGCTTATGGTCATGGTTTGAGTGGTTGCGCAAAGCCCCGCGGTTGGTGTAAACGCATAGGTTGTAGTCGTCGTATTGCTAATGGCAGGATTCCAACTTCCAGTTATGCCATTCTGCGAAGTTGCCGGCAATTCAGGTATTACGGTTCCTAAACAATAGGGACCTACAGCCGCAAAAGTTGGCGTGATGTTAGGAGAAATGGTAATGGTTAACGTGGTCACCGTTGCACATAAGCCAGCAGTTGGTGTAAAAGTATAAGTTGTGGTTGCTGCATTGTTTATGGCTGGCGCCCATGTTCCTGTAATTCCATTCTGCGAGGTTGTCGGTAAAGCAGGTATAACAGCTCCTGAACAATAAGGGCCAACAGCCGCAAAAGTCGGCGTAATGTTTGGTGAAATGGTAATGGTTAACGCAGTCACCGTTGCACACAAGCCAGCAGTTGGTGTAAAAGTATAAGTTGTGGTTGCTGCATTGTTGATGGCTGGTGTCCATGTTCCTGTAATTCCATTTTGCGAAGTTGTCGGCAGCGGTGGGATAAATGACCCACTGCAATACGGACCCACTGCGGTAAATGTGGGTGTAATGTTTGGGTTAATCGTAATTGTCAAAGTATTCGTTGTGGCGCATTGTCCGGCTGTTGGTGTAAATGTGTAAGTTGTTGTTGCCGTATTGTTGATGGCGGGCGCCCAAGTTCCTGTAATTCCATTTTGCGAAGTTGTTGGCAATGCAGAAATAACTGCTCCTGAACAATACGGACCCACTGCGGCAAATGTGGGTGTAATATTTGGATTAATGGTAATTGTCAAAGTGCTTGTAGTAGCACACAAGCCAGCAGTTGGTGTAAAATTATAAGTTGTAGTTGCTGCATTATTGATGGCCGGCGCCCAAGTTCCTGTAATTCCATTCTGCGAAGTTGTCGGCAATGCAGGTATAACAGCCCCTGAACAATAGGGACCTACAGCCGCAAAAGTTGGCGTGATGTTAGGAGAAATGGTAATGGTTAACGTGGTCACCGTTGCACATAAGCCAGCAGTTGGTGTAAAAGTATAAGTTGTGGTTGCTGCATTGTTTATGGCTGGCGCCCAAGTTCCTGTAATTCCATTCTGCGAAGTTGTCGGCAATGTAGGTATAACAGCTCCTGAACAATAAGGGCCAACAGCCGCAAAAGTCGGGGTAATGTTTGGTGAAATGGTAATGGTTAACGTAGTCACCGTTGCACACAAGCCAGCAGTTGGTGTAAATGTGTAAGTTGTTGTTGCCGTATTGTTGATGGCGGGCGCCCAAGTTCCTGTAATTCCATTTTGCGAAGTTGTTGGCAATGCAGAAATAACTGCTCCTGAACAATACGGACCCACTG
>JBIIJN010000038.1:0-23703 GCA_044233745.1 Crocinitomicaceae bacterium | reverse complement strand
GAGTATCTCCAGAACTACTTGAACGAGTTTTGTTATCGTTTGAACAGGCGTTACTTCGGTGAAAGGCTCTTTGACCGCATGGCTATTGCGATTGTTGGAAATTAGTGGTACGTTTGCGACTAGTCAAATTAAGAAATTATAAAAATAAATCACATGAAAACAAAGTGCTTTATGTTACTTATAGTGTTATGCATAACACTGTTTGATGGTATTATTGCCCAAAGTCCAATTTGGATTACAGGCGCAAATACAGTTCAATTCACGTCATTTGGTCCAACTGACCAAGCCCTCCCCACCGGCACGGATCCTTTCTACAACTACTTTGGTCAACCAGCGCAATATGCATCGAATGCCTACCACAACCCTGTAACTGGCGAGTTATTGTTTTTTGTGGTAGATTATCGGGTTTATGATCAAGATGGTTTTCTCATTGATGAGTTAAGATTAAGTGCAGCTGAGGCCAATGGATTAAGTGAAATAGTCATAGTTCCCGACCCAAATGATTGCAAGCGATATTACATATTAACCGTAGTAAACGGTGTGTTTTTAGGAGGTGTTTATGGTTATATGACCAATGTTCCTGTATATGCTATTTTAGATTTTGGCGAAAACAACATATATGAGCCTAACCGCAAGGGTGCTTTTGTGGAAAATATGCAAGGCAATGTGCCCGACATAGGATTTGGTACTTGTTTCATTATCAATCCAGATTTTTTAATTTTTCAAGGAAATCTATTGCCTGGCCCTAAGTTTGCTGTTTCACCCAAAAGAACAGATGATTCGCATTTGATTTTTATTTCGGATAGTTATTCTATTCAAAGATATGTGTTAGATGAAAATGGTATCCAGCCAATGGATATTACTTCTACACCAAGTCCTTATGTTTCATTTGGGATGAATGATTTTGTGCCTCCGGGTTCACCAACACCTTACATTGACCCTTTACTTATGGTGCGCGGCGAACTGGAATTAGCTATGCTGCAAAATGGAAATATGCGCCTCGCTGTGCCTATTGTTTATAGAAATTCTATGATTAGCGCACCTTATACTTTTACACAAAATTTAGCAATTTTTGTTGTTGAACTTTTACCCGATGGATCTGTTGTTTCAGGTTCCAATCAAATTATACATCTTAATCATAACCCATCGTTGAGTACAAGACCATACGTTCATGGTCTAGAATTTTCGCCCAATGCCAATATATTATATGTGTCACATGTTGCAACCGAGTTGTATCCGAACCCATTGATGTTCTATGATTTTAATAGTCCAAGTAGTGGTCTTCAAAACGTTAATGTGAACCTTGCATTTGCAAACGATTTTGCTCAGTCTCACATAGAATTGGCGTCAAATGGATATCTTTTGATGGCAACTTCTAATAGAATTGCAGCCGTTAGCGATCCAAACAATCCAAGCGCACCTGTTTGGATTAACAACTATTTACCTATTACTTATGCTCAAAACAGCGAAGGTCAAACCCCGTCTTCAATATTTTCCACGTATGTCCTCCCCGATCAGATAGATTTTGACCCGAATTGTCAAATTGATTGCTACAATTTCACTTGTGGAGATGGAAGTATCGATGAGTTTTGCTCTTGTTTTTATTCGAATTTGAATGAGATTAACAACAACACAGCATATGTTACGGAAGATTACATTGTTACATCAACAGAAACTTGGTCGCCTGGGGAATTGAATAATCCATTTCAATCAGCGAGTGGTGTAGTGTATATAGATGCAAACATCACGATTCAATCCGGTGCGGAGTTAATTATCAATAACATGACATTCAAACTGTCGCCCAATTCTAAAATCACTGTAGAGCGCGGATTGACCACTGCAGAGTCTGGCGGCATATTGCGCGTAAACAACTCAGTGCTCACCAAAAATGATTTATGTGGCGCCTGCAATATGTGGCCGGGAATTGAAGTGCAAGGTCATCCTACTGTGGCCAGTACATCTAATTCTCATGCGACAGCAACGTTCAACAACTCTACTGTTGAATATGCTTATTTCGGGGCAATGGCGGGCACTTTTGTTGCGCCTAATTCCTTGTCTTTCAACAATAATCGTTCGGGTGGAAGAATTGTATCTGCAAACAGTATATTCCGAAACAATAAATTCGATGTTTTCTTCATGTCTTACAATTTTCCAAACGCCAGTCAGTTTTTGTTCACAAATTTTATATCGGACGACGATTTAATGAAGAACTTGACAGGAGACATTATACACGCTTACCTTTTGAACGTTCAGAATGTTCGATTTTTCTCGTGTAATTTTGAAAATTCAACAGCTTTTAAACCTGATGGAGAAAACAGAGGAATTGGAATTGGCTCAGTGAATTCGCACTTTATTGTAGATAAGTACTTTATTGGCAATATCGATCCAACATTTAATAAACTGGATATTGGTGTGCGCACAACAGCCACCAGTAGTGGTTTGAATTATGTTGTTCAAAGAGCAATTTTCAATAACAATTACAATGGTATTGTATCAGAGGGTGAATTGAACTCTCACATTCTCAAAAACACATTCAATATTTACAAAGCGGGGCCTGAAAACGTTGTTACCCAAACTTACGGGGTAGTTATGAGTGTTTGTAATCGCTATCGTATTGAGGAAAACAAATTTCAAGATGCATCTCCAAATTTGAATATCAACGCCTTCAATTATGGATGTAGAATCGCGAGTTCAGGACCATTTGCCAATGTGGTTGAAAAAAATGAATTTAGAAACTTGCGATCGGCAGGTATATCTTCCGGTATAAATGCACAAGATTACTCACAAATTAGCACCAAAAAAGCTGTTGGCTTGCAATGGTTATGTAATGATTTTTATAACAACCAAACACATGATTTATGGGTGGCAAGTGGCAGAATTTCACCATTTCAAGGAACTTGTTTTGGTGGTCAGTTGAATTTTTCTTCGCAGCCAGCAGGAAATCGTTTTTTTGACGCAAACAATCCGCAATGGCATGTGCGTTTAGAGAACGGAGTGCTACCGATTACCTATTATCACAGAACGTATGATTATAACACTGAACCAACACTCATTAGCGCTGGTGTAACATCGTTTTCGTGTTTTATGCCGTCGAATGCAGTAGTCTGTGGTAGACAAACTCAAGTACCCGCTTTAACAACAGGTGATGCCCGAGATTCGCTAAACAGTTATTTCGACGAAAAAATGATGTTTGAAAACACCTTGGATTATGGTTCGCGTGAAGAATTATTGTTGGATGTTTTAGGCGAGCTTCTAAGCCCAGAGCAAAAAAGAGATTTATTATTGGGTACAATCACAACCATTTCGGATGAGGTTCTTATTAAGTATCTTCAAACCCAGCCATCAAACACATTGCTTTTTCAAGTCATGATAGAAAACTCACCATTATCAGAGAAAGTAATGTATTATGTAATGGAAGAATCTACATTACCATCGGGTATGAAACAACAATTGCTAAATGCACAAAATGGAATTTCAATCTATGATGCTTCAATTCAATATTTGCAAAACATTGAATTGGAAATTATGAATATTGAAAATGAATTGATATACAGGTATTTATCAGACACAACGAATACCTATTCCATTTTGGATGTAATTGAGTTGATTGAATCCTATCCAAGTCAATCCGAAAGCTCAATGGAAAGCTTATTTGGCGCCTATGTGCGCGCTGGCTTGTACGATAAAGCAGATTCTTTAAACACCATTCTCAAATCCAATTACGAAGAACCAGACTTCGGTATTCTGACTGATTTGGTACTTGCTTCAATACAAACAGATTATTACACAATGATTTCTTCTGATTCAACCTTGCTTGAACAGCTAGAAGAATGGTCAACATGGACAGATCAGCGCTTTGGTCCTTTTGCTCGCACCTTGCTAACCAACTATTACGGCTATTTCTTTCCCGTGGCATTTGATGAAGGTGGCAGCACAAGAAACATGGCCTATCCCAATTACAAGTTACAGGATTTTGAGCCAGAAATCACCATTTTCCCCAACCCAACAACCGATAACTTCTTCATCGTCTTCGATGAAAATGCCAATGTTTCACCTCAGCGCGAAGCCCGCGTTTATGACCTAGCTGGGAACTTACAATTAACCCGTTCTTTTGACGATAATGCATACGTGCTTGAAATCAATACCGAAAACATGAGCAAAGGCATGTATATCGTGGTTATTTCAGCCAATGCCGTGGATGTTGGGACGTATAAAGTTGCGGTGAAGTAGGCAGTTTTGAAGATATAAAAAATCCGTCTTGAAGTTCAAGACGGATTTTTATATTTACGTAGTTTATATTTTTTAATCATTGAACCTTTAAGCCTCCATATACTCCTCAATGCCAGCACAGCTGCAAATCAAGTTTCTATCACCGTAAGCGTTATCTACGCGGCGCACAGGCACCCAATATTTCCATTCTTTCAAATAAGGCAAAGGATATGTTGCTTCTTTAGAAGAATAAGGATAAGTCCACTCGCGGTTGATGATGCAATCCGCATTGTGTGGTGCATTTTTCAATAAGTTATTTTCTTTATCAGCAACACCCAATTCGATGTCTTTAATTTCCTTGCGGATTTGAATCATGGCATCGCAGAAGCGGTCCAATTCGTCTTTGTCTTCACTTTCCGTAGGCTCAACCATCAAAGTGCCCGCCACAGGGAAAGAAACCGTTGGCGCGTGGAAATTGTAGTCAATCAAACGTTTGGCAATATCGGCTACTTCTACATCGGCTGTGCGCTTGAAATCACGACAATCGATAATCATTTCGTGGGCAACAGTGCCATTTGTTCCAGTATAAAGCGCATCATAATGACCCGCCAAACGTGCTTTGATATAATTCGCATTCAAAATGGCGTTTTCTGTTGATGCGCGTAAACCTTCAGCGCCCAACATTTTGATATAACCGTAGGAAATCAACAAAATCAAGGCACTACCAAAAGGCGCAGATGAAATAGCAGGAATGGCATGTTCACCACCTGTTTTAATCATCACAGAACCCGGTAAGAAAGGCGCCAAATGTGCTCCAACACCAATCGGACCCATACCAGGTCCACCGCCACCATGAGGAATGGCGAAAGTTTTGTGCAAATTCAAGTGACAAACATCTGCCCCGATATTCCCCGGATTGGTCAAGCCAACCTGAGCATTCATATTCGCACCATCCATATACACTTGACCTCCGTTGGCGTGAATGATATCCGTAATTTCACAAATACTTTCTTCAAAAACCCCGTGCGTTGAAGGATAAGTAACCATCAAAGCACCCAAACGGTCTTTGTGCAATTCTGCTTTTTCACGCAAATCTTCCACGTCGATATTGCCGTCTTCATCACATTTGGTAACCACCACCTCGAAGCCTGCAATTACAGCAGAAGCGGGATTTGTGCCGTGCGCTGATGAAGGAATCAAACAAACTTTTCTATCAAAATCTCCACGTGAATGGTGATAAGCGCGGATTACCATTAAGCCCGCATATTCTCCTTGCGCACCAGAATTTGGTTGCAAAGAAACTGCTGCAAAACCAGTGGCTTCGCACAAATCTTTGGCCAATTGTGCCAACATTTCCTGATAACCTTGGGCTTGATCGAGCGGAGCAAACGGATGTATATCACAAAAGCCTGGCATTGTGATTGGAATCAACTCAGAAGCGGCATTCAATTTCATGGTACATGAGCCCAAAGCAATCATGCTGTGCACCAAAGACAAATCTTTGTTCTCCAATTTCTTCAAATAGCGCATCATTTTAGACTCAGAATGGTGGCTGTTGAATACTTTGTTTTGGAGGATTTCATCAGCTCTTAAAAAAGAAGCATTTAGGGCGATGTTTCCAACAGAAACAAAAGGAGCATTTGCGCCTATAGCCTCAGCAAAAACAGCAATTAAGTTGTGGATATCAGCATCATTCATGCCTTCACCAATGCTTAGTGTGAACTGGCTATCGTTGCATAAATAACGAAGATTCAAACCATGAGCTTCAGCAACTTTTTTGAGTTCAGCGGTATTTTTTCCAGATGGCATTTCAACCCAAAGCGTATCAAAATATTGCTCCGTGTGAACCTTATAATTCATGACAGTCAAAGCTTCACGCACTTGATTCGTTTGTTTGTGAATGCCTTCTGCGATTGCTTTCAATCCATCAGGACCATGATACACAGCATACATAGATGCCATTACCGCCAAAAGTGCTTGAGCCGTACAAATATTAGAAGTCGCTTTGTCGCGTTTGATGTGTTGCTCACGTGTTTGTAAAGCCATTCGCAGTGCTACATTGTCGTCAGCATCTTTTGAAACACCGATAATGCGACCTGGAATACTGCGTTTGTAATCGTCTTTTGTAGCAAAAAATGCGGCGTGAGGTCCACCGTAACCCATTGGGACACCAAAACGCTGGGCAGAACCAACAACGGCATCTGCACCCATGGAGCCTGGAGATTTCAACAAGACCAAAGCCATAATATCAGCCGCAACAGCCACTTTGATGCCTTGTACGTGTGCTTTTTCAATGAACGGTGCCAAATCCTTCACGCGACCATATTGGTCAGGATATTGAATCAAAGCACCAAAACCATTCTCAGGCAAGGTGTCTGTTTCTGGATTGCCAAAAACCAAGTCGATGCCCAAAGCAGCAGCGCGACCTACTAAAACATCGCGTGTCTGTGGGTAAACAAATTCAGAAACGAAGAATACATTTTTGTTGGCTTTCACCTCATCACGCGAGCGCAAACCGAAGAACATCGCCATGGCTTCACCAGCGGCAGTGCCTTCATCCAACAAAGACGCGTTGGCAATTTCCATTCCCGTCAAATCCAAAACCATCGTTTGGAAATTCAACAAAGCCTCTAAGCGACCTTGAGAAATTTCTGCTTGATAAGGTGTATAAGCCGTGTACCATCCTGGATTTTCCAAAACATTTCTCAAAATCACGGAAGGAACAACAGTTTCGCTGTAGCCCATACCGATGAACGATTTGAAACGCTTGTTTTTGGCAGCCAACTCAGCGATATGACGCAAGTACTCATTTTCAGTCATGGCTGCATCAATATTCAGCTCATTTTTCAACCTGATGTGGGCCGGAATTGTTTTGTTGATCAACTCATCCAATGATGCTACACCAATGGTTGAAAGCATGGCATTTTTCTCACTCTCGGTGATTCCAATATGCCGTCTTTGAAATGTATTCATATCGCTGTTAAAATACGGGGTTAAAAAATTTTTGCAAAGATACGATTTAAGCAATTTTACTGTCGTTTTCGCGCTGAATAAATTTAGCACCTTTGTAGGATTCAATTCACACAAGAAAACGACGCAATTAACGTTTAGAAATAAGTTTTGTTTATTCCCAAAAACATATCGTTTGCTTTGCTCTTTTCACTGTTTTCAGCAGTGCCAATTTTTGCGCAAAACAGTTCGCTTCGGCAGCAAAAAATCGTTGTGACAGATGCGCCTGTAGTTTTGGATTCACTTACTGTTTACTGGCCTTCGTTGTATGTTACCCGAGATTTTAAAGAAATAAGTACGTACACAATTGACACGTTAAACAATGCTTTGCGTTTTGACAAAGCACATTTTGGAGATACCCTTTTGATTCGTTATCGTGTATTGCCCACCAAAATTCACGGTGAATTCTACAACAAAGACTCCATTCAAGTTTACAACAAGCCCAATTCGCCCGACAATCCATTTATGATAACATCGACTCTGAAACGGGAGGATATATTCGGTTCATCTGCCTTAAAAAAATCGGGGTCTATTTCTCGCGGCATCAATGTTGGAAATGCCCAGGATTTATCGGTGAATTCAACGATGAACATTCAACTTTCTGGGGAGATTTCTCAGAATTTAAACATTTTGGCAACGCTCACCGACGATAATATTCCCATTCAGCCTGATGGAACTACGAATAAACTACAGGAATTTGACCAATTGTTCATTCAACTTTATAACGATGATTTCAAACTCATTGCGGGTGACTTTTGGGCACGAACGCCGAAAGGATACTTCATGACCTACAACAAGCGGGCGCAGGGACTAACGGCACAATACAACCTGTTTAATTCACCTGAAAAAGGCAAGATGAGCGTTTATGGATCAGGAGCCTTTTCACGGGGCAAATTCAACCGACAGCTCATTGACGGCGTGGAGGGCAATCAAGGTCCATATAGATTAAGAGGGGCTGAAAATGAGCCGTTTATCATTGTTCTTTCTGGTTCTGAGCGCGTTTTTTTGAATGGTGTTGAACTTCAGCGCGGTCAGGAATATGACTACATCATGAATTACAACACATCAGAAATCATATTTACCACCAAACGCCCGATTGACAAAGACTCCAGAATAATTGTTGAATTTCAATATGCCGACCAAAATTATGCACGGTCGCTATTCAATGCTGGCATGTTGTATGAAAAAGGTTCTGTGAAAACTTGGTTCAACGTTTATTCTGAACAAGATGCCAAAAACCAGCCTGTGCAGCAAGATTTAACACCAGAACAGCGCTTTTTTATCTCTCAAATTGGTGATAATTTGCAAGATGCAGTGGTGAATGGTATCGATTCCGTTGGATTTCGCGACAATCAAGTGATGTATAAAATGGTGGATAGTTTGGGCTATGATTCTGTGATGGTATTTTGCGTTGCACCCGATTCGGCGGTTTATTCCGTAACTTTTAGTCAAGTAGCTCAAGGACAAGGCGATTATGTGTTTGATCGATTCACCGCCGTTGGAAGAGTTTACCGTTGGGTGCAGCCCATAAACGGTGTGCCTCAAGGCAATTATAGACCTGTGCGCTTGGTTGTGACACCGAAACAGCGACAAATGATTACAAGTGGTGTAGAAATTGACCTCGGCAAAGATTTACAACTTTTTAGTGAAGTAGCGTTGAGCAACAACGATGTGAACACCTTTTCGAGTTTAGACCGCGACGACAACGTATCCGTGGCGGGGAAATTTATCCTAAAATCGCAGCACAAACTCAGCAACGACAGCCTTCCAACGTGGCAACTTCAAACCAACACGGGTATAGAATTTACGGGGCGAAATTTTGTGCCCATAGAACGTTTTCGAACCGCAGAATTTGACCGCGATTGGAACATTCTGCACACACAAGCATCGGGTTATCAACTTATTGCGAATACAGGAGCGCGCATTCTACACAAAAATAAAGGTTTTATGACCTTGAATGGCAATCTCTTCAGTTGGGGCGATGATTTTTTTGGCTTGAAAGCCAATACCGACGGCCAATGGGCAGATAAAGGATTCCAAATCAAATGGACAAGCAATGCGGTAAACACTTCAGGCATCAAAAATTCCTTTTTCATTCGCCACAAAATTGATGTTTCTCAGAGTTTCAAATATTTGAAAATAGGATTCATGGACGAACATGAATACAATCGAATTGAACAAGATTTTATCAGTCCGATAGTACAGGAAAACACCTACCATTTTTATGATTGGCAATTTTATATCACACAAAGCGACACCATTAAAAATAAATTCAAAGTGTATTACCGCCAACGCGATGACAAATTGAGTAATGCCACTAATTTTGGTTTGGCTACAAGTGCAAGAAATTTTGGAGCCACCTATGATTGGGTCAGCAATACCAAAACCCAATTGCGGATGAATATCAATTATAGAAATTTGCGCATTGTAGATAGCACCTTGATCAACATTCAACCAGAAAACACATTTTTGGGAAGGCTCGAACATAGTGTAAATCTGTGGAAAGGCGCCTTACGAACCAGTACATTTTACGAATTGGGGAGCGGTTTGGAATTGAAGCGCGAGTTTATTTATATCGAAGTATTGCCAGGCCGTGGTGTTTATGTTTGGCGCGATTACAATGCTGATGGCATTAAAGATTTGAATGAATTTGAAATAGCGCTGTATGCTGATGAAGCCAATTACGTGCGGATTTTCACACCATCGAATGAATATATCCGAACATTTTCTAATGAGTTTAGTCAAAGTATTTTCTTGCATCCAGAGAAAATTTGGAGCAAGAAAAAAGGTGTTTTGGGATTTTTATCGCGGGTATCCAACCAAACACAAATTCGTTTGAACCGGAAAATAAATGGCGATTTCAGATCCAATATCAATCCATTTACCGACCGCAGCAACGATACCACTTTGATTTCAGAAAGTGCTTCCTACAGAAATTCCATTTTCTTTAATCGAACCAATCAAATTGCGGGAGGCGACTACACATTTTCTAGGTTCACCAATAAATTACTTTTGGCCAATGGATTTGATGAGCGTTTGACCCAGTTCCATCAGTTCAATTTCCGTTGGAACATCAAACAGAAATTCACGCTAAAAACAAGTTATGAATTTGGTCAGAAAGCTTCATTTGCACAATATACCACAGGGCGCGACTTCCAAATCAACTATTTCAAAGTCTTCCCGGAATTCATTTATCAGCCCGACACCAAACTGCGGATTTCTACCACTTTTCGTTACGAAGACAAACAAAACGTATTTGTAGCAGATGGCGAACGTGCCTTGATCAATGATTTTGGTATCGAGTTTAGATACAATCAACCACAAAAAGGCACGCTTTCGGGCACAATGAACGTATTAAAAATCGACTACAACGGAGCGATTAACAGCGCACTTGGATTTGAAATGCTCGAATCTTTGCGGCCTGGCTTGAATTATACATGGACTTTGAATTACCAACGCAACTTAGGGAAGAACTTGCAGCTTTCTATTCGCTACAACGGCAGAAAATCTGAAGGCAACCGAATGATTCACGCAGGCGGAGTTGAAATGCGGGCGATGTTTTGAGCACTTATCATGTGTTCTTCGTTTGTGTCACATCGAATTATATATCTATTTTTGAAAAAAAAAGTTATGGAATCTCTTTTAACTAGAATCACAGTTGACCCCAACATTTGTCATGGCAAACCAACAATACGTGGTATGCGCTATACCGTTGAGCACATGTTGGAATTAATGGCATCGGGGATGACGATTGCTGATTTGTTAGAAGATTATCCGGATTTAGAACATAAAGACTTTTTAGCATGTTTGAGTTTTGCTTGACGCAGATTTCTCGGCGCCACAAGACAAAAACACGAAAAGAATCATGAAGCAAATCGAATTTGATATGCTATTCCTTTGAATCATGATAAAGCTTGAATAGCTGCCATTTTCATTTGTTTGACCATGCTCACAAGTCCGTTGGAGCGCGTAGGACTTAAATGTTCTTTCAGGCCAATTTCATCGATGAATTTCAATTCCGCTTTGGCGATGTCTTCTGGTTTTTGTTTGTCGAGCACGCGCACCAAAAGCCCGATAATTCCTTTGGTCACAATGGCGTCTGCATCTGCCGAAAAGTTCATGACTTCTCCATCAAAAGAAGCATCGACCCAAACTTTACTTTGACAACCTTTGATGAGACGGTCGTCGGTTTTAAGCGTTTCGTCCATGGGGGCCAATTCTTTGCCGTAGGAGATTAGAAACTCGTATTTATCCATCCAATCATCGTAGATTTCAAATTCTTCAATGATTTCTTGTTCAATATTGTTAATGGTTTGCATAAGTGTAGTATTATCTCAAAATACCAGCAGCGCGCTCTAAGGCTTTGTGAAGCGCATCTACCTCCTCAAAATTATTATAAAAAGCAAAAGAAGCCCGAACGGTTCCCGGAATTCCGTAAAAATCCATAATGGGTTGCGTGCAATGGTGGCCTGTGCGCACGGCAATGCCCTGTTTGTCAAGCAAGACCCCGACATCAAAGGGATGCACTCCTTCAATGAGAAATGAAATCGTTGATGCTTTATTGTCAGCTGTTCCATAAATACGTAATCCATCAATGGTCAGCAATTTCTCGGTAGCATATTCAAGCAAGGCCTTTTCATGCTTCATGGCGCCTTCAAAATCTATGCTGTTGAGGTATTCGAATGCCAAGCCGAGTCCAATTCCGCCTGAAATATGTGGTGTTCCCGCTTCAAATTTATGGGGTAAGGTATTGTATATTGTCTTTTCAAAAGTAACGCGATCAATCATATCTCCCCCACCCTGATAAGGCGGCATGTCGTTCAACAATTCCTCTTTACCGTATAAAATGCCAGTGCCCGTAGGTGCAAAAACCTTATGTCCGGAGAAAACCAAAAAATCACAATTCAAAGCCTGCACATCCAAACACTGGTGCTGAATGCTTTGCGCGGCATCGATCAATACTTTAGCACCAACCTGATGCGCTTTTGCAATCATTTCTTCTATTGGATTGATTGTGCCGAGCGTATTGGAAATATGAACCACAGCCAATAATTTTGTTTTTTCTGTCAACAATGTATCAAAAGCCATCATATCAAGCGTGCCATTTTCAAGCATGGGGATTACTTTCAAAACGGTGCCTTTGCGCTCACACAACATTTGCCAAGGAACAATATTGGCGTGATGCTCCATGTGTGAAATGAGTATTTCATCGCCTTTTTGCAGGAGCTCTCCGAAAGAAAAAGCCACCAAATTGATACTCTCAGTTGCACCTTTTGTGAAAATCACTTCGTGGTTGTGCTTGGCATTTATGGCTTTGGTAATTGTTTCACGCGCATCTTCGTAACGCGTTGTTGCTTCCTGCGAAAGATAATGAACGCCACGGTGAATATTGGCATTTTCGTTTTGATAGTACGCTCGAACGCCATCAATCACCAAATTCGGTTTTTGTGAACTCGCACCATTGTCGAGATAGACCAAGGGTTTGTTGTAAACCTCACGTCTTAAAATTGGGAAATCAGCTCGAATTTGTTCTACATTAAATGACTTCATCTTGTTGTAATCTTTTGCAAAGGTAGGGAAAATGTTTTGGGGCTCATGTGCCTTTGAATACATAACAAAATGAAGATGATTATGGTTTGGTATAAAGTATGATTAGCAGTATGTCTAGAGAATTTATGAGATGTGCAGAAACTGATAGTCTCATAGTAACCGTTAGCCTTACTTTAACCGTTATTTACGACTATTACCCAAAAATGCTGCTTTCAACAATCTTGTCATTCAAATTCCTTCATTTAGCAGTTCACTGACAAAAATCACAAAATCAATTTTCCTGAAACCACAACATTTCAATACCTTTGTGCAAAATCTAAAGAAAATGAACACGAAATTTTTATACACAATAGTCGCACTAACACTTGTGTTTTCAGCTTGTAAAAGCGATCCTTACGAAACATTTGGACAAGATTTCGAAATCACCAAAGACACTTTGACTGCCAGACAAATGGATGATTTATTTGACGAAATCGAAATTGGCGATACCGCTCTTGTTACGTTTTCATCTAAAATTGATGCTGTTTGCCAGAAAAAAGGCTGTTGGATGGAGGTTGATTTAGACGAAGGCTATGTGGCTCGTGTAACTTTCTTGGATTATGGATTTTTTGTTCCACTAAACGCTGGCAGTTCAGAAGCCATCATTTACGGAAAAGCATTTTGGAAAGCAGATTCAGCCGCTGAAAAACGTCACTATGCGGAAGATGCTGGTGAGGAATATGTGGAGGAAGAACTGGATGAAGATGAAGATTATGCGCCGCACGTGATTGCATTGGGCGTAAAAATCAAGAAGTAAAATCCTGATTATGAATAAGATATTAACGCTGTGTGCTTTTTCGTTCTTGTTGAATTCGTGCAGCAACAATGAAAAGGAATTTGAAATGTACGAAGTCTCAGAAATGGCTTCGTTAATGAAACAAATGGCGCACATCAACGAGCAACTGCGCGAACGCATACTCAGCGGTGAAGAATTAGGCGAATTTCCCTCAAATTTCGAGAATATCCTCCAAGCAAAAATGACGCAAAACCAAGAAATGGACGATTTTTTCAAAGAACACGCCCAACAATTTCTTGACGCCCAACACCAAATTTATAACGACCCCGACAATGCCAAAGAGCACTTCAATATCGCTATTGATGCCTGCGTGAAATGCCATGAAATGAAATGTCCGGGGCCAGTGAGTAGGATAAAGAAGTTGAGGATTTAACCCCCCACCAACTCCCTCGTTTTCACGACCAACTCCTCAGCATTTAGCAAACCAAATCCAGCATATTTTATCGCTTGAATGTTATCGAAATGCGCTGCCCAATTCAAGGCTAAATCTGCGGGGATATTATATTTTGAGGCTTCTTCACTAAACCAAGACTGATCCAGCAAAAGTTCATCATTCATCGTTAAGTCTCGGAAATACTGCAAAATGATTTTTTCAAGAGCATCTGCTGTTTCTTTGAGGTCAGTTGCAGACAAAGATTCTAATGATTTTAAAGCTATTGCACGGGCATCCACTTTCGGCTTTTTGGCTTTCTTAGCTTCTGTGTTCAATTTGTTTTTCTTAAGGAAATAAACCACGCCAATGCCGATTGCTCCAAAGGTTAAACCCAAGAATAAAAGTGTTTTCCACCAAGATGAAGAAGATTCCTCAGTTGCTTCAGCAATTTCATTGTTTTCCGGATTCAATTCGTCACCCGAAGCAGAAAAGCGCAAATTGGGCACATCAAGTGCATGATGTGATTTTGTCTCCGGGTTGAAATAGGCAAATTCAAAGGGTACGAAGTCATAAGAACCACCGTTTTGAACTTGAATCACAAACTCATAATCTATATGGCCGTGAGCTCCTTTTTTGGTTGTGAAAACCTGATTATCAACAACTGGGTCACCATATAAAATCAAGCCTTTTGGAAGATTCAAGGTGATTGGTTTGAGCATGTGAATATTTCCTGAGCCTTCAAGTCTCACTTTGTAGGTGAAGACATCTCCGGCGTTCAAATTGTTCTTGATATCCTGAGAAGTCGTGATGGTATATTTACCCAAAGCGCCATCGAAACCTGGCTTTGCTCCCTGAGGAAGAGGAAATACTTTGATTTGGAAATTATTTGAAACCAAGTTCTTAAAGCCTGAACTAAAAAACCCCTTTTGGTACCCTACATTGATTGAAAACGGATCAAAAATTAAATCACCCGATTGTTGAGGCACGATAAGTTCTTCGAAAAGTAAAATGCTTTCGTACATGCGACCATTATACTGTTCGCCCGTCACATTCAAAGCTCCATTATTGCCTGCCACATCTGTTTTATGTATCATCAAGTCGCTATCGTATAATTTGATTGAATTGGCATCTACAATATGACCATCAAAGTAAATTCTACCAGAAATCACAAAGGGTTCGCCAACAAAAACTTCCCTTTTATTGGTGCTGAAAATAGCATAGTGCTTTCCATTGGCTTCTACTTGCGGCATGTTTTGTAACGCAGACGAAGTTCCGCTGTTTCCTCCAACAACCTTGATTTTTAGTTCGTTGGATTTCGCTATTTTGGATGAACCATATTTCCAAGTAGCGCCTGGAATTGTAAAAGTGCCTTTTTGACTTGCAACCACAGTTAAAGTAAGACTTGCTTCGTAGCTTTGTTTGCCGTTGATTGAACTGCTGCTGCTTCCGTTCATCCGAGCTAAAATCTCTAAACCTTCCGGCATTTTAACGTCGCCGCTGCCTTTCACATTTGCCGTTAGTGTAACCGTGAATTGTTCACCCACGGCTACTTCATTTTTGGAAGATAAAAGCGTGACTTTAACATCTTGACCAAGAAGCCAAACACTTGAAAAACAAAATAGAATTATGAAATACCTCATCTTTTTTACCAATCTTTTTCTAGTTTTCCATCGCCTACGGCCTTATTTTCTTTGTCTTTGAGTTTATCTTGTGCTTTTTTGTCTGCTTGATTCATCGATTCCAACAATTGTTCGGTTTGCTCACGTCCTAATTTGGCTTGGTTTGCAGGCTGCTGGTCAGGTTGATTTTGTTTATCTTGATTTTGCTTATCCTGATTTTGGTCTTGTTCTTTCGGGTCTTGTGGCTGATTTTGAGGATTTTCTCCATCTTGTGGCTCTTCTTGTTTGTTATCTTTATTTTCCTGTTCCTGCTGTTTTTTCATCGCATAAGATAAATTGTACCGTGCCATGTCGTTATTGGGGTTCTTTCTAAGCGCCTCCTTATACGATTCTATAGCCCCTTTTATATCATTGTTTCTAAACTGTGCATTGCCATGGTTGTAGGAAGACCAAGTATCCGTATTGTTATTTCTTGCACGCTGATAAGCCGAAACAGCCTCATCAAATTTCCCAGCGCGATATGCGGTTTGTGCCAAATACGCATCCAATTGACTTGGCTCTGGAGCAAGTGCCTGTGCCTTTTGAAAAGACTGATAGGCACCAGAATAATCACCTGCTTTGTACAAACTTTTTCCTTCTTCTAAGTGCTGTTGCCAATTTTGAGCATGTCCGAGGAGGATCACTAGAAAAGAGCAGGCTGTCAAGAAATATCTTAAAAACTTATTCGCTTTCATCGTTTCTAAAATTTAATTGTATCAATATCAAATATGCTAAAATCAGCAAAAAAGCCTGAAATGCAAAGATTCCTCCGTAGCTTTTGCGCATTTTACTTTCCATTTCTTTGGCTTGCGGGTGATTTTGAAAACTTTGCTCTAAAATACGCCCAAAATCTGGAAAAGAAGAGGTCTCCTTCCAAAAAGAACCCTGCGTTTGTTGAGCCAAATCTTGGAGCAACGCAAAATTAGGCACAGATGTAATAATCTCACCTGCATTATCGCGTTTCACACCACCCTGTTTTTCTGGAATAGGCCCTCCCTTTTCAGATCCCATGGCAATTACATGCACTATGGCACCCTGTTGTTTGGCCTCTTCAATGGCCTCATCCAAACCACCTTCGTGGTCTTCGCCATCGGTAATCAAATACATGATTTTTACCTTGGCTCCGGCAGAAAATGAATTCAAACCAATTTTCAGCGCTTCTGCCAAATGTGTTCCTTGCACACCAATCATCTCTGTAGAAATATCATCTACATAATTTGATACGCTTGGCAAATCGCGCGTCATGGGCAAATGTGGAAAGGCACTTCCAGCAAAAACCACAATACTCATTGATGCTCCTGAAATATTGCGAACCATATTACTCAATCCGTTTTTTGCAGCCTCCAATCTAGAGCGACCATTGTCCATGTCCCTAACGAGCATCGATCTGGAAACATCTACAGCCACAACGAGTTCTCCGCTGAATCCATCCATGCGGATTGTGCGTGTGCCGCCTTGTGGATTGGCTAAAGCGAAGATGATGAAAACCACAGCGGTGCGTAATATGAAAAAACGCCAAAAACTCAACTTTAGACTTGGTATGTGCAGCAAAATATTTTGCAATCGAACAGAAAAAACTTGATTCAAAACACGGTTCTTCCAACTCAAATTGCTCAGATACAGCAAATAAAACATTGGCAAAAGCAACAAAAACCAAAAGACAACTGGATGCTGATATACCAAAAAGGACGAAATAATCGGCTCACCTTTTACTAGTGCAATAATCACATGAAAAAGTGCAAACAACATCCAAAAAATCAACTCGGATATACCTATCCAGATCAAAAATTTTGGAAAATGATATTTGTGCTGGCTATTATTCATGTGCAATTCCTTTCAAAATCAACTTAGAAAACAAAACCGATAACAACATCAAAATTAGAGCAACAAGAAAAAATGGTTTGGCCTGAACAGGTATTTCGAAACGAGAAAAATCGGCAATCACCTCCGTTTTTTCCATTTGGTCAATAACTTTATAAATTTCAGAAAGAGCTTGTTCATCTGTAGCTCTAAAATATTTCCCTCCTGTATTTTCAGCAATATACATCAAAGCTTCTTCATCAATTTCAACAGGCATTTGCACGTATTGCACACCAAAAACCGTTTGTTGAGGATAAGGCGCAGTGCCCTCCGAGCCAATACCGATGGTGTAAACCCTAACGTTTTTATTTTTAGCCAGTTCGGTTGCCGTGTAGGGGTCAATTTCTCCTGAGTTAGAAACCCCATCCGACATCAAAATCACTACTTTGCTTTTGAGATTGTCATCGCGCAAACGATTGACCGCAACTCCCAAGCCCATGCCAATAGCGGTTGAATTGGTTTCCAATACACCGGGCTTGATTTCCGCAATTTTCTTCATTAGCATGACATGATCAGTGGTTACTGGACAAGCAGTAAAAGCCTCCCCTTCATAGAGCACCAATCCAATTCGATCATTGGGCCTGTTGCTCACAAATTCGGCAGCAACACGTTTAGCCGACTCCAAACGATTGGGCTCAAAATCGCGTGCCAACATGCTCAGCGAAATGTCCAACGACAAAACAATATCAATTCCTTCTGAATATTGCATTTGATTGATTTGGTCTTCGCGCAAACGATGTGGACCAGCAATACCAAAGATGAGAAAAAATGCACTCAAAAAAAGGAGAAAGCGAGACAAATAAGGCAATACAACATTTTGAAAGATTGTGCTTTTCACGCTTAAATTACGCGCATTGGCCGAAGTTTTAAAACCAGATTTACTGCGCTTAAATATCCAAAAACCAATTATACCCCAAAGCAAAATGATCAATCCAAAAGCCTCTGGAAAGACATAATCATAGGTCCAAAAACGAACATCAAAATTATGCATCATGCTCTCCTTTCTTCTGAGAATTGAGGATTTTGTGAAGTGCTGTGGTTTCTAGAATCAATGCCTCTGCATTATGATAGGCACGTAGAATTTCTGCTTCATCCGTGGTGGCTTTAGAGAATTTTATCATATCCGCCAAAGTAAGCAACGAGCCAAACTGTTCCACAAGTTTAGCGTCAACACGATTTCTGTTCAAGTGCGACACAATCTCGTTCGTAGTTTTTTCAAAAGTGATAAAATTGTAACGCAAACCAATATATCTCCTCAAAATATCTGAAAATTCTGCAAAATGAATCTTCTGTTGCTCTCTAGAAAAGAGTTTTTGTTGCATCAATTTTCTCAAATCAAATAAGGCGCGTTCGTCAGGTTCTAATTGACTTTGCTGGTCCGTGAGTGCTTCGAGGCTATTTTTTATGCGCATCACAAGCCATACTCCGATTAGAAAAAGTAGCAGCAGCACAACATCCAACAACCACCAAAATCGAGCGTTAAACTTCGATACAGGATCGCCTTCAATAGTGATTTCATAAATATCCGCTATGTCGCCATTCTCATCAACCTGTGGAAACCCAACCTGAAATATAAAGGCTTGCGAGCTAACATCACCAGATTGATTCAATTTAAACGGCGGAACTACCACTTGCGCAGAATCCCAGACAGTAAATTGAATTCGAATTTCTTCAGGCGTGTATTGAATTTTGTAAACCTCCAGTTCAATTTCTGTGGTTTTTTCTGTGGTTTGTGTAGTCTTGCCCTTGATTAATTTGAATCGCTCAATTTCACTTTCTTCTAAAGCTCCACTGTGTTGAATGATAATGGTATTCACTTCGCCAATGAGCATTTGGTCGCGCTCCACTTTTGTAGGCAATTCCTGCGCGAAAACTGAACCCTGCGCAAGGATGAAAAGTAATATACTGGTTATAATTCTCATTTTTTATGACGACTTTGAAAAAGATGAATCAAAGGTTTCACAATAGGTTCATTGGTAAACAAGCGCGTAAAATCAACCCGTGATTTGTGGAGTTGTTCTTCAATATTGGCTTGTTCTTTTTTCATGCTTTCTGCAATTTGTTGACGCGTTTTTCTGCTGCCCAACCAAAGCCAAGCTGAACTACCCGACTCCAAATTTTCAACATCAACCAAACCTAAATTGGGTAAATCACTTTCCGCGCGGTCACTGATTTGAATGGCTATCAAGTCATGACGCTTTTTCGTAATTTTCAGTGCATTGGCGAAATCTTCATCGGTTTGAAAATCGCTCAATACAAAAGCCACGCTGCTGCGCTTCATCACTCCGCGGAAAAAATGCAAGGCTTCTTCAATTGAGGTTCGATTCGATTGCGGTTTATGGGTCATCAGCTCCTTCAAAATATGCATGCCATGGTGGCGGCCTTTGTTGGGTTTGATGAATTTTTCTATGCGGTCAGAAAAGAAAATTGCCCCCACACGGTCGTTGGTTGCCAAAGCTGAAAAAATCAAGGTTGCGGCTACTTCAAGCGCCGTTGTTTCTTTGTTGTTTTGTCCAGAACCAAAATCCATGGAAGCAGAAACATCAATTAAAAGCATCACGACCAATTCGCGTTCTTCTTCAAAAACCTTCACAAAAGGCGCATCAAAACGTGCAGTTACATTCCAATCGATAGAACGCACATCATCGCCAATGCTGTAATCGCGCACTTCTGAAAACGACATACCTCTTCCCTTAAACGCAGACTGATACTGTCCCGAAAACAATTGTTTCGTGATGCTGCGGGTGGTTATTTCAACACGGTGAATTTTGGCAAAAAGGTCTTTTAGTTCCATTATTACGGAATATCAACGCGGGTCAAAATTTCTTTAATAATATCGTTTTCCGTGATGCTATCGGCTTCAGCTTCGTAGGTGAGACCTATTCTGTGTCGCAAAACATCGGGAGCAATGGCTCGCACATCTTCTGGAATAACAAAGGCCCTTTTCTGCAAAAATGCGTGTGCTTTAGCAGCCAAAGCCAAATTGATACTGGCACGTGGCGAACCTCCATAGCTGATATAAGGCGCCAGTTTTTCTAATTTATTAGCGGCTGGATTTCGCGTGGCAAACACCAAATCCACAATGTATTGCTCTATTTTTTCATCCAAATAAACATGGCGGGTCAAATTGCGCAAACGAAGCACATCTTCTGGTTTCAAAACGGCATTGGCTTTGTCCATGCCTTCGCGGCGCACATTGGAACGGATAATTAATTTTTCTTCTTCCTTTTTCGGATAATCCAAGAAAACCTTGAGCATAAATCTGTCCACTTGCGCTTCCGGCAAAGGATAAGTCCCTTCTTGCTCAATCGGATTTTGGGTGGCCATCACCAAGAAAGGCTCTGGTAATTTATAGCTCGTATCGCCCAAAGTAACTTGTCGTTCTTGCATGGCTTCCAACAAAGCAGCTTGCACTTTAGCGGGCGCACGGTTGATTTCATCTGCCAACACAAAATTGGCGAAAATCGGCCCTTTCTTTACCGTAAAATCTTGGGTTTTCTGATTGTAAATCATTGTGCCTGTGATATCCGCAGGCAGTAAGTCGGGTGTAAACTGAACCCGACTAAAACTTCCCGAAATGGCATCACTCAAGGTGCGAATGGCCAAAGTTTTCGCCAATCCAGGCACCCCTTCGAGCAAAACATGTCCATCGGCTAAGAGGGCAATCAATAATCGATCAACCATATATTGTTGACCCACAATCACTTTTCCTATTTCGTTTTTAAGGAGTTGCAGATACATCGACTCGTTTTGAATCTTTTCGAGCAACTCGCGCAAATCTTCACTTTGGTTCACTGTTTCCAATTTTTTCTTTTATTTGTTACGCAAAATTCGTTTTTTCAACTGACTGCAGTAATGCTACGTCGTTAAATATTGTTAATCACAAACTGAGTGCGAATGTCAGAAAAATTATGCTTGGAATGTCAATCACCTTTGATGGGGAGAAAAGATAAACGCTTTTGTAATGATTATTGTCGCAATGCCTACCACAACAAGCAGAACGAAGAAGACAACAGCTACGTGCGTCGAGTGAATGCGATTTTGCGTAAAAACCGCCGCATCCTCGCTAAAATGAACACCTCTGGCAAAGCAAAAGTGCGCGCCATTCAACTGGCAGAGGAAGGATTCAATTTCCATTTTTACACCAATACCTACCAAACAAAATCGGGCAATTTGTATTATTTCTGCTACGACCAAGGCTATCTGAAACACGAAGAAGATTGGATTACCTTGGTGATTAAGCAGGATTATGTGACGGTGTAAGAGGCGGTTGGCTCCCGATACCGATAGTTATCGGTATCGGGAGGCCATTAGCTGTTGGCGGAATGATATGGATTGATAGATTTCATAGAATTGCGTTGTTTTAATTGAGCTCAATAAACGGCCAGCCGCTTCCCGATAACTATTGTTTTCTAGTCGCCAGCCGCTTCAACAGCTCCCAACACAATGCCCAATTGCGCCAAAACATAAGTAGTCATTACCAAAAAGTTGGGGAAAGGCAAAGCAATTTCTGTGAATTTTGATGTGGCTAAAATGGCATCGCTAGCAATGAAAAAAAGGGCTCCAAAGAAAATGAAATTGAAACTTCTCACTGAAACCTGACCTTTTCGCAAAGCAGCAGCAATGCCCATCAAACAAATCACAGCACCATAAACAAAGACAGCTGGCGAAAGAACTGCCGCGTCATCCAATTGTAAAACGTGGTTCTGAATGAAAACCATGAAGACAACGTAGAAAGCAGAAAAACCAATAAGCACTGTCGCGAAATAAGCCTTAGAAACGAAAAGATTGCGCTGCGATAAAAAAGCCACAGCATATAGAATTTGTGCGGTCAGAAAACTCAACAAGCCTGGAATAAATAAATCAACATCGCGAATCATTAAAAGGACATCGCCAAGTAATGAGAAAATCAATCCTAGCGCAATAAGGCGAGCAAATTTAATCTGAAATGGTTTAATTCGGGTAAAAATCATAGCCATTAAAATCGGCATGAGCAATGGTTTTGTGCTGTATAGCAAGGTCAAATTTTGGGTGTTTTCCGCATGTATTTCAAGTCCGAGAACAGCGAAAAGCAGAATAATGAATAGGGCAACTTTTGAATTCATAAGCACAATAATAAACAAAAAGCGACAATCTCTTTTGATTGCCGCTTTTCGCGTTACTAATTAACCCAAGAAGTATAGTTTTTGCTTATGACTATTCTTGAATTGCGTTTAAATCGATTGTCTTAAAAATTGAACATCAAACCGAAAGACAGATTGTGTAAAGGGCTCACAACGTTTTTATCAAATAGCGGCACCAAATTGTAGCTGGCAAACGCTCCCCAATCACCATAGCCCAAACGAACCGTGGCATCCGCTTTAAAAGAATTGAAGAAATACTGTCCGCGTTTTTCTTTGATATCAAAAGATTCGTTGTTTTGAACAAATTTCTGACGCAACCTAGAGCCCACGCGAATACCACCAACAACACCCATGGCAAGACTAAAATTATCCTCTCCTTTTGAGCCTAAATTGAATTGGAATAACAAAGGAACTTGTAAATAGGATGCACGCAATCTGTTTCGAGAATATGTTCTATTCTGGTCAACAAAGCCAAAAATGGAATCGGCATCGTAGTTTACCGTATAATTTCCTCGGTATCCATAGTGGCTGATGTTCACACCCAATCCAGTAACAATACCCACATTATCTTTATACAAGGAAAAGAAATGTTCGAAGAAATTGATGTTAAACGTCCACGATTTGGCAGGATCAAAATTCAAATGTGGTGTATCTGAAAAATTGGAGTTCCAATCTGGTGTAAACAACATATTCACACCGAAATCAAACCCTGACCAATTGGCGCGTTTGGATAATCCCGTTTTTAAAGTGTTGTCGCGCGGGTCATTATCCGTAAGATCAACTTCTTCTTCAACAACCACAATAGTTGTGTCTCCGTTTTCATCAATCACAACTTGTTCGGTGTTTTTGACAACTTTTACGATAATTTTTTCTTCTTTTTGGGCAAAACTGAAGCCCGATGCCAGTACGAATCCAGCAAAAATTACTAACTTTTTCATTTCTCTATTTTTTGATATTTAACACTAAGCGCCGATTCAACTTCATCCAGCTCGGCTTCCTGATTTGGGTGTGCACTTTCCAAAATTTTAATTCTATATAGTCCTTTTCAGCATATTCTTTTGAAGCAACTTTAAACTTCTTTGTCAT
>JBIIJN010000106.1:0-6955 GCA_044233745.1 Crocinitomicaceae bacterium | reverse complement strand
ACACTAAGCGCCGATTCAACTTCATCCAGCTCGGCTTCCTGATTTGGGTGTGCACTTTCCAAAATTTTAATTCTATATAGTCCTTTTCAGCATATTCTTTTGAAGCAACTTTAAACTTCTTTGTCATCGCGTCGGCAAAACCATAACCCACATTCACAACATTTGACTCTTGTGCCATTCGCTCAATAAAATTGATGGATGCATCTTGGTCGATTGCGTTTTGGTAAGGTTCAACCACAAATTCCGCAAGCTCGGCATTCGACGACAAATCGTTTAGCTCAATATCGCGCAAATCACCTGTCAGCATTGGCGCAATGGATTCAACCGATGCGAATTGTTCAACAGCAACGTTAGGGTTTACAGGATTTTGATTTTGTTTCTCTTTCCTCTGATTTGGCAACAGCAGATTGGGTTGAATCAACTCGTTTTTAGGCAAAATACGCTCTGGAAACTCAAAACGTGGACGCACATTGGAAGCCAATCCAACTTGGGTTTCTGAGCTGCCAAATTCAATATTATTGAAAGCCAGAAGCATCAAAACTATTGCAGCGGCGGCATACGAAGCCCGGTAAATCCATGTCGCAAAAGAAACAGTTTGCGTTTGAACAAGACCCTCTTTTTTAGCAAAAACAACACTTTCATCTGCCTCAAGTTTCAGTTTAGAAAACACAGTAAACTCCTGTTGTGCTGTTTTGTTGTTTTCTAAAAGTCCTGCTAATGCTTCGTTTTCTTCTGTTGATGCAACATTTTCAAGATTCGCAATGATTAAATCTTGCATGCCACCAAAAGTTTCATTTTGCAACAATTTGTCTTTTGCAGCAAACACAATGCTCTCGTTTTCTTGCAGCGTAAACATTTCCAATGCAGCATCAAAATCTTCCTGCAACTCAGGATGCGCAGCGAGAAAATCAAAAAGCGCGTCTGTCTCGCTTGCCGAAAGTCGCCCTTCCGCAAAATCAAGCAAAACTGCTTCGTAATTGTATTTATTCACTGTGCTCATGCTACCAATTCTTCTTTACCTGTAAAAAAAGTCCTCAAATTTTTACGCGCTCTGAAGATGTAAACCTTCACTTGCGACTCATTCAATTCTAATATTTCACCAATTTCTTTATAATCATATCCCTCATAATCGCGAAGCAAAACAGCGCTTTTTTGAATTTGAGGCAAATTGTTTAAAGCCATATCCAACGCTTCTTTCAAACCCAAATCCGGCTGATGTGTCGATCCGCCCAACTGAATTTCATCTTGAAACTCCAACTTTTTGTCTTTGCGAATGGCATCTACCATAGTATTGTATGCCGCTTGAAACAAATAACTTTTGGCTTTCTCGAATGGAACGTCATCCACTTTCACCCAAACTTTTACAAACACATCCTGAACGATATCCTCAGCCTTTTCCACATGACGGATGTTCTTCAACACAAATCGGTAGATTTTGTCTGAATATTCCCTAACACATGTATTGTACTCTTGAACTGTCATTCATTCGGTATTTGGATGTAAGACGCCCTAGACGATGTAAAGTTACAGCGACTGAAATATTTTTGAAATATTTTTTTGAAACAATGAGTAAACACCTTTTTTTCAGGCGGTTATGAATTAATAAAAATGTTCTCTCAATAATAACTCCTATGTTAACTAGGTCAATTCAAGCAAAATTTATCCGATAATCTTGGTGAGGCAAATTCCCTCCCCAATCTGCTTGGGGAAGGGGGACAAAGTGGGAGGAATTCACATATTAATTTATCTTTGCCCTCTCATGCAAAATCATCTCCTCATCTACACCGATTTCGTAACAGAACGCTTGGTTTATACTTGGCAGTTTATCTGTAATATTCGCGGTGTAAACTTTGAGTTTTGCAACGACCCGAATCGCTTTGTTCAGGCCACCAATAAAGCCAAATTGGTATATTCAGATTATCCATTTGAGCAAACTTTCCCAAAAATTGTTCCCGCGCGATTACTTTTTGATGACGAAATTGAAAATCAAAATCTTCACCTTGGAGAATTTCAAAAGCAGCGTTGTCTGCAATTTGGTGAAATAGTCGACCCAGTGGCATCCATATTCTACATCATCTCACGCTATGAAGAATATTTGTCGTTTCCGGCGGATGAGCATGACCGCTTCTCTGCTGAGCATTCCATCCTCAAAAAATTCAATTGGCTTCATCAACCTGTAGCAGATATTTGGGCAGAACAAGTATTACTCAAAGTGCAAAACACATACGCTGAGTTTAGTTTAATGCACCCTGAGTCAAGTTTGACCTTGACTTTCGACATCGACAACACTTTTGCTTTTAAGCACAAAAACTGGATGCAATTGCTTGGTGGGCGTTTGAAGGATTTCGCGAAAGGCAACAGCGACAATCAAGATTTGCGAAGAGAAGTTCTCGCAGGACAAACTCCAGACCCTAACGACACGTTTGATTTGATTTCGCAATACATCTCAGACCAAAACGAGGTGAAAATATTCTGGCACTTGGGCGATTTCAAAAAATTTGACCGCAATATTTCGTGGACCAATGCTGTGCACCAGCGACTGATTCAGAAAATGGGCAAACAAACCAATTTGGGTATTCATCCGAGTTACGCTTCCTATCTCAATGAAGCTTTGGTGCGACAAGAACGAGGTCGATTAGAACACCTTCTCAAAAAACCCGTGCTTGATTCTCGACAGCATTTTTTGAAAGTCAGATTTCCAGGAACCTTTGAATTACTCAACAACATCGGCATCAAAAACGACTATTCTGTTGGATTTGCAGATGATTTTGGTTTCAGAATGGGAACTGCCCAAGCTTTGCCATTTTTCAATTTGTTGACCGACGAAGTTACCGATTTGATACTTCATCCTTTTGTTTATATGGATGGAACGCTCAACCAATACCTCAAATTATCGCCAGAGCAAGCTATCGAACAGGTAAACGCATTGATGAAAGAAGTCAAAAAACACGGCGGAAATTTTATTTGCATTTGGCACAACGATACCATCAACAATCAAGGAAACTGGGAAAATTGGAAACAAGTTTTAGACGCAACTATTGACGCATACCGCAACACATGACTTTCAGGACCACTTGGAATATAAGCCCTTTTGAAAACCAACTTCAGCACGGAGATAAAATTGTGTTGATGGGCAGTTGCTTTTCAGAGAATATCGGCAAAAAACTACAATATTTCGGATTTGATACACTTGTGAATCCTTTTGGGACCATATTTCATCCCGTGCCATTGGCTGCTCTACTCGAGCCAAAATCTTTTGGGGATATTAGAACTTTTGAACGCGACGATTACTGGTACACCTTCGAAGCACACAGCGCTATTCAAGGAGCAGATGAAGATAAACTTCTCGACAATCTTTTTGAACAACAGGCTTTGTTAAAATCATATCTGAAAGAAGCCAAAATGTTAGTCATCACTTTTGGAAGCGCTTGGGGCTATTACAAAGAAAATGCGATAGTAGCCAATTGCCACAAAATGCCGGCTTCGAATTTTGATAAAAGTTTGACAGACTTGCACAGTATGGTGCATCAATGGCGCCAATTGATACATGATTTGAAAGCAATATATCCTCAACTAGACATTGTGTTCACCGTGAGTCCTGTGCGCCATACCAAAGATGGTATGGTAGAAAATCAGCAAAGCAAAGCCCGTTTGATTGAATTGGTGCATCATTTGAATGAAAAATATTTCCCAGCCTACGAAATCCAAATGGATGATTTGCGTGATTATAGATTCTATGAAGCCGATTTGATTCACCCGAATGCCATTGCTGTGGACTATATTTTTGAGAAATTCTCGGAAGTAGCGATTGCTGAAGAAGCCCGTAAACACTTTCCATCCATTCAAAAATTTCGCATGTTTAAAGCCCATCAAATAAAACCTTGGGATGAATCGCGGGCGGCCAGACACACCTCGGAAATTGAAAAAAAACGAGCCGAACTCCTCAATCAAATACCAAATTTAAGCTTGTAGATTTGTTTTTATTACCTTAGCCCAATAAATCTTTTGACCATGAAATTACTTTTCACGTTAATCCTTAGCGCAGCATTGACAAGCATGACACAAGCACAAAATCGAATGACCCCAGAATTGCTTTGGCAGTTGGGTCGCGTAAGTCCCATAGGAATCAGTAAAGACGGTAACAGTATTGTTATTAAAGTTTCTTATCCCGATGTAAAAGAAAATAAGTTCAATTCAAAATACTACACAGTAGGCATTTTAGATGGAAAAACAACCGAGATAAAAAACCACAAAGAGCTTTTGACTAACAACCGATTGTCGGCAGATGGAACCTATGAAATCTACAGCAAATTGGTGCCAGTGGAAAAAGTTTTAGGTGCAGAAAGACATCAAGATTTGCCAAAATCAGATGCCTATGTGTTTGATGGATTGAACTATCGCCATTGGGATTATTGGCGCAACGGACATTACAAGCACGTTTTTTATCGCTTGGCTGGATCAGAAGATGAGGGCACAGATATTTTGCAAGGCGAACCCTTTGACTGTCCGCAATCGCCTTTTGGAGGAGATGAAGATTTTGTGTGGTCGCCAGGGGGCACATCCATTGTTTATGTGAGTAAAAAAATCAACGGAACAAAAGCTGCTGTGAGTACCAATACTGACATTTATGAGTACCATTTAGATTCGAAAAAAACAGTCAACTTAACAGCCAACAACAAAGGTTTCGACACGCATCCGATGTTTAATGAAATCGGTCAATTGGCCTACTTGCAAATGGAACGTGATGGGTATGAAGCTGACAAACAGGATATTATAGTTAGAATGGGCATTCGGGTTGAGAATTTGACTCAGTTTTGGGATGGCACAGTAAAAAGTTTTGAATGGGCACCAGATAACAACAATATCTATTTTCTAGCGCCTATAGATGGCACCATTCAATTATTTGTGGTCAATTTACCAAAGGGACAAATAGCACCTGTGGTGAAACAATTGACCTCGGGCGTATTTGACATCAACTCAATAGTTGGTTTCAAAGGTGATTTGGTAATCGTTGGTCGCTCGAGCATGAACCAAGCCAATGAGATTTATTCCTACCATTTGAAAACCAAAAAGTGGAAACAACTCAGCAACATCAACGGTGAAATTTACAAAAAAATCAATTTTAGCAAGATTGAAAAGCATTATTTCAACACCACCGATGGCAAGAAAATGTTGACTTGGGTGATTTATCCGCCCAACTTCGATCCTAATAAAAAATACCCAACTTTGCTCTATTGTCAAGGTGGTCCGCAGTCGGCTTTGACACAATACTATTCATTCCGCTGGAATTTCCAATTGATGGCAGCTCAAGGCTATATCGTGGTTGCACCAAATCGAAGAGGTATGCCCGGACATGGTGTGAAATGGAACGAAGAAATCAGCCGCGATTGGGGTGGACAAGTGATGAAAGATTATTTAACAGCCATCGATGAAGTTGCGAAATTCCCAAGTGTTGACAATAAACGTTTAGGAGCAGTGGGCGCTAGTTACGGCGGATATTCGGTGTTTTGGTTGGCAGGTCATCATGAAAATCGTTTCAAAACATTCATCTCACACTGTGGCGTTTTCAATTTGGAAAGTATGTATGGCACAACAGAAGAAATCTACTTTACCGATTGGGATTTGGGTGGAGCGCCATGGCAAAACAATGAAGTCACGGAAAAAGCCTACAACGATTTCAATCCCGCCAAATTTGTCACAAAATGGACCACGCCAATATTAATTATTCAAGGCGGAAAGGATTACCGCGTGCCAATCGGACAAGGTCAGGAAGCATTTCAAGCGGCACAATTACTCGGCATCAAAAGTCGTTTTCTATATTTCCCGGAAGAAAACCACTGGGTGCTACAACCGCAAAATGGCTTGGTGTGGCAACGAGAGTTTTTCAAGTGGCTGGAGGAGACTTTGTAAAGGAATTTGATTTTACAAACCTAAAAAATCAGAAACCGCAACACCTCATCCAAAAATTCTTTCGGTCTTTCTGCGTGTACCCAATGTCCGGCGCCATCGATCGTTTCTAAGGTAAAATTTGGGAATTGCGCTTCGATTTCCTCTAAATCTTCATCCAACACGTAATTGGATAGTGCTCCACGCAAAAATAGCGTTGGCATTGAACACATTTCTTGAGGTAGTTCTTTTAAAATCTGGGGCATTTCACGTTCCAAAACAGCGACATTCATGCGCCAAGCCATGCGTTTTCCAGGTTCAATCCAATACAGGTTTTTGAGTAGAAATTGGCGAACCGAATTGTCTTGAATAAACTCGCTCATCGATTTTTCAGCTTCTGAGCGAGAAGTTGTTGTATTAAAATCAATAGAATTCAGACCTTTCAAAATGAGCTCATGATGCGGAGGATAAGCCTTAAGACCCATATCCGCAACAATCAATTTATCTACTTTTTCGTGATGGAGTTGTGCAAAACGCATCACCGCTTTTCCACCCATCGAATGTCCGATAAAATGTGCTTTTTCCAGATTCAATTTATGTAACAAAAGCAGCAAATCAGCAGCCATCAAGTAGTAAGTATGTTCATCAACGTGTGGTGAATGACCATGATTGCGAGCATCAACCAAAATCACCTGAAAATATTCGCTCAAAGTTTTGGCGTGCGTTTGCCAATTGTCTAAAGAACCAAAAAGTCCGTGAACAATAATAAGCGGCTTTCCTTCGCCAAAAACTTTATAATTGAGTGCAACTGCTTCCATCTGGGCTGTGATTTGAGGTCACAAAGGTAGTGAATTGATAAGCCTATCAAGAAAAATAGGCTTTGAAAACTTCATGAATCAACCGGCATTCTCTGCCCACTCTTGCAGTACATCCTCGGCATAATTCATGTCCTTCTTTGTGGTGATTTTGATGTTTTCCTCATTGCCATCAATCACATGAATGGGAATTCCGCTTTTTTCGACTACTGTAGCATCATCAGTAAAAGCAGGTTCAAAAGGCTGTTTATACG